>NZ_QPJY01000001.1:302649-660076 GCF_003337735.1 Thioalbus denitrificans
CGCACCGACCACATTCTCTTCATCGCCTCCGGCGCCTTCCACCTGGCGCGCCCCTCGGACCTGGTGCCGGAGCTGCAGGGGCGGCTGCCCATCCGGGTGGAGCTCGACGCCCTCGGGGTGGAGGAGTTCGTGCGCATCCTCACCGAGCCGGACTATTCGCTGGTGCAGCAGTACACCGCGCTGCACGCCACCGAGGGGGTCGCCCTGCGCTTCACCGACGACGGCCTGCGGCGCATCGCCGAGGTGGCCTGGCAGGTGAACGAGCGGACCGAGAACATCGGCGCCCGGCGCCTGCACACGGTGATGGAGCGGCTGCTGGAGGAGAGCTCCTACGAGGCGCCGGACCTCGCCGGCGGCGAGGTGGTGGTGGATGCCGCCTACGTGGACCGACAGCTCGGCGCGCTGGCGGAGGACGAGGATCTCAGCCGCTATATCCTCTGAGCACGGTCCACGAACCCGGGCCAATGCGCACTGTCATTGCCCGGCACGGCGGAAGCACACAGAATAGGCCCATAACGATGGCGGCCGCGACCGACGGCCGCCCGTGAGACGACCCTGCAACCGCGGAGAAAGACAGACCATGAGCGAGAAGAAGCACACGCCGACCGAGATCAACCTGCACCAGAAGTCCCGCGTCCTCGAGATCGCCTTCGACGACGGCGCCCGCTTCCAGCTGCCCTGCGAGTACCTGCGGGTCTACTCGCCCTCGGCCGAGGTGCGCGGCCACGCCCCCGGACAGGAGAAGCTGGAGACGGGCAAGGAGACGGTGAACATCACCGCCATCGAGCCGGTCGGCCAGTATGCCGTCTCCATCTTCTTCGACGACGGCCACGACACCGGCATCTACGCCTGGGATACCCTCTACGACCTGGGGGTCAACCAGGAGCGCTACTGGCGGGAGTACCTCGATCGCCTCGAGGCCGCCGGCTACAAGCGCCAGGCCCACTGAAACGCATCGCGGGCGCGGGCCCTGGCCCCGTCCCGCCGCTGACCGAGGGAATCATGAGCGAGAACAAAACCACCCATTTCGGCTACCAGCAGGTACCGGAGGAGGAGAAAGCCGGCCGCGTGGCCCAGGTCTTCCACTCGGTGGCGGACAAGTACGATCTCATGAACGACCTCATGTCGCTCGGTATCCACCGCCTGTGGAAGCGCTTCACCATCGAGCTCTCGGGCGTGCGCGGCGGGCAGCGGGTCCTGGATCTCGCCGGCGGCACCGGCGACCTGGCCGCGCGCTTCTCGCGCATGGTGGGGCCGGCGGGCGAGGTGGTGCTGTGCGACATCAACGACTCCATGCTGCGGGTCGGGCGCGAGCGGCTGGCCGACCGGGGGGCGGTGGGCAATATCCGCTACGTCCAGGCCGACGCCGAGGCGCTGCCCTACCCGGACAACCATTTCGACTGCATCACCATCGCCTTCGGCCTGCGCAACGTCACCCACAAGGAGGCGGCGCTGGCCTCCATGAACCGGGTGCTGAAGCCCGGCGGCCGGCTGCTGGTGCTGGAATTCTCCCAGCCCGTGGCGCCGGGGCTGAAGCCGGTCTACGACCTCTACTCCTTCAGCGTCCTGCCCGTCCTGGGCCGGCTGGTGACCGGCGACAGCGGCAGCTACCGCTACCTGGCCGAGTCCATCCGCATGCACCCGGACCAGAAGACCCTCAAGGGGATGATGGAGGCGGCCGGATTCGGCCGCTGCGAGTACTTCAACCTCACCGGCGGCATCGTCGCCCTGCACCGGGGCTTCAAGGTCTGAGCCATGACCAGCCTGCCCGGACTGATTCCCCTGGCGGCGCTGGAGGCGGCCATCAACACCGCCCTGCGCCTGGACCCGGAAACCTTCCAGCGGCTGCGCGGATTCGAGGGCCGGGTGGTGGCCCTGGAGTTCCGGGGCGCGCCGCTCACCCTCTATCTCCTGCCCGGCGCCGACGGCATCCAGCTCCTCTCCGCCTTCGAGGCCGAGCCCGACACCACCCTGGGCGGAACGCCCCTGGCCCTGCTGCGCTTCGGCGCCGGCGGCGGGGGCCTGTTCGGCGGCGAAGTGACCATCCGCGGCGATGTGGAGCTCGGGCAGCGGTTCAAGGCCCTGCTGGAGGGGCTCCGGATCGACTGGGAAGAGCACCTCTCCCGCCTGCTGGGCGACGTGGCCGCGCACCAGCTCGGCAACCTGGTGCGGGGCGTGGCCGACTGGGGCCGGAACAGCCTCGAGGCGCTGGCCCGTGACACCGGCGAGTACCTGCAGGAGGAGCGCCGCTGGCTGCCCCATCCCCGCCCGGTGCAGGGCTGGATGGCCGAGGTGGACCGGCTGCGCGGCGATCTCGACCGGCTCGAGGCCCGGGTGGAGCGGCTGCGCCGCCGCCTGGACGGCGCAGCGGCCGGGGGCGCGGCATGATCCGTCCCGGCCTGTTCCTGCGCCTTATCCACATCAACCTGGTACTGATTCGCCACGGCCTGGACGAGGTGGTGCTGGCCACCCACCTGTTCCGCCCGCTGCGCTTCCTCTACTACCTCTCGCCCTGGAACTGGCTGCGCCGCGAGCGGGCGCCGCGGGCGGTGCGCATCCGCCGCACCCTGGAGGACCTCGGCCCCATCTTCGTCAAGTTCGGCCAGATCCTCTCCACCCGCCGCGATCTCCTGCCCGACGACATCGCCATCGAGCTCAACCGGCTGCAGGACCGGGTGCCGCCGTTCCCGGGCAGCGAGGCCCGCGCCATCGTCGAGCGCGCCTACGGCCGCTCCCTCGCGGAGGTGTTCGACCACTTCGACGAGCAGCCGCTGGCCTCCGCCTCGGTGGCGCAGGTGCACGCGGTGCGCCTCAAGGACGGCCGCGAGGCGGTGCTCAAGGTGGTGCGGCCCGGCATCCAGCGGACCATCCGCCGCGACGTGGACCTGCTCTACACCGTGGCCGAGCTGGCGGAACGCTACTGGCCCGACGGCCGCCGGCTGCGGCCGCTGGAGGTGGTGGCGGAGTTCGAGAAGACCATCTTCGACGAGCTCGACCTGCAGCGCGAGGCGGCCAACGCCTCCCTGCTGCGGCGCAACTTCATCAACTCCGGCATGGTCTACATCCCCGAGGTCTACTGGCCCTACGTGCACGCCAACGTGATGGTGATGGAGCGCATCAGCGGGGTGCCGGTGAACGACATCGAGACCCTGAAGCGCCACGGCACCAACATGAAGCGCCTGGGCGAGCTGGGGGTGGAGATCTTCTTCACCCAGGTGTTCCGCGACAGCTTCTTCCACGCGGACATGCACCCGGGCAACATCTTCGTGGACATCAGCGATCCGGAGAACCCCCACTACATCTCCGTGGACTTCGGCATCATGGGCAGCCTCAGCGCCGAGGACCAGCGCTACCTGGCGCTCAACCTGCTCGCCTTCTTCAACCGCGACTACCGGCGGGTGGCGGAGCTGCACGTGGAGTCGGGCTGGGTTCCCTACGGCACCCGGGTGGAGGAGTTCGAGGCGGCCATCCGCACCGTCTGCGAACCCATCTTCGAGCGCCCCCTCAAGGACATCTCCTTCGGCCACTTCCTGCTGCGGCTGTTCCAGACCGCGCGGCGCTTCAACATGGAGGTGCAGCCGCAGCTGGTGCTGCTGCAGAAGACGCTGCTCAACATCGAGGGCCTGGGGCGGATGCTCTACCCGGAGCTGGATCTCTGGACCACCGCCAAGCCCTACATGGAGCGCTGGCTGAGCGAGCAGGTGGGCCCGCGGGCGCTGGTCCGGAACCTCCGCGCCAGCCTGCCGCTGCTGGCCGAGCGGCTGCCGGAGATGCCGGCCATGATCTACGACATCGCCCGATCGGTGCGGGAGCGCGAGCGCCAGGGCGGCAGCGACCAGCAGTGGCGGCTGCTGCGGCGGGAGATCCGGCGCGCCAACCGGCGCAGCTTCCTGGCGCTCACCGGCGCGGCGCTGGTGGTCAGCGCCGCGGTGCTGCTGGGGCTGGACGGCTACGGCCAGATGATGCTCGGCCGGGCGCCGGTCACCACCTGGATCCTCGCGGCGCTGGGCGGCGCCATGCTGATGGCCGCCTGGCCCCGGAACAGCGACGGCGACTGAGTCCCTGTGCCATTGTTGCGCCGGCTGTGGAAGTGCTCACCACGAAGGCACGAAGGACACGAAGAAAGGCAAAGGAAGAACATAGACAGGATTTACAGGATTGACCGGATTTCCTTGTGCATCTCACAAGGTCTTGCCCCTGGCGGGAAGATTTCCCATCGTTGCGCTGATCAAGAGACGCGCCAGCAGTGACCTGCCGGCTTCACAGTGCCATTCGAGATCGTATGCCAGCGAGCGTCTAATCCTGCGAATCCTGTAAATCCTGTCCATTCAGTCCTTTCAAGCTTCGTGTCCTTCGTGCCTTCGTGGTGAAGAATCCGTCGAAAGAGTAAACTGGCACTCTCTTTCAGTGCCGCGGCGGCGTTGGCAGGGGTTGCCGCGGTGGATGATTCCCCGGAAACGAGACGAGACCCGGAATGAGCGAAACCTGGCTCGATGAAATCAAGTGGAACGCCGACGGGCTGGTGCCGGCCATCGCCCAGGACGCGGCCAGCGGCCGGGTGCTGATGCTGGCCTGGATGAACCGCGAATCCCTGGCGCTGACGGTGCAGGAGGGGCGGGCCATCTACTGGTCGCGCTCCCGCGGCAAGCTCTGGCGCAAGGGCGAGGAGTCGGGGAACGTGCAGCGCCTGCGCGACCTCCGCCTGGACTGCGACAACGACGTGGTCCTGCTCAGCGTGGAGCAGGTGGGCGGCATCGCCTGCCACACGGGGCGCGAGAGCTGCTTCTACAAGCAGTATCGCGACGGCGGGTGGACGGCGGTGGAGGCCGTGCTGAAGGACCCGGCGGCCCTCTACGGGAAGCAGCCATGAGCGACATACTCGCCCAGCTGGCCGAGGTGCTGGAGGCGCGCAAGGCGGAGGACCCCGCAAAATCCTACGTGGCGGGGCTGTACGCCAAGGGGCTGGACAGGATCCTGAAGAAGGTGGGCGAGGAAGCCACCGAGACCGTGCTGGCGGCCAAGGACGGGGATGCCGCACATGTTGTTTATGAAACCGCGGATCTGTGGTTTCATACGCTGGTGATGCTGGCTTACCTGGACCTGCGTCCGGAACAGGTGCTCGAGGAACTGGCACGGCGGTTCGGCGTCTCGGGACTGGACGAGAAGGCGGCCCGGGGCCAGGCGGAGTAAGCCGGGGAACGGTACGGGCCCGACCCCCCGGACGGCTCTATCGCCCGATTGAGGCAATACTCGGAGAATAACTATGGGTTTGGGTGGAATCAGTATCTGGCAGCTTCTGATTATCCTGGCCATCGTGCTGCTGCTGTTCGGCGCCAAGCGCCTGCGCAACGTCGGCAGCGATCTCGGCGAGGCGATCAAGGGCTTCAAGAAGTCCGTGCGCGAGGGCGAGGAGGAGAAGCCGGCCGAGGCGGACAAGCCGCAGCTGAAGGAGTCGGCCGACGACGCCATCGAAGGCGAGGTCACCTCCAAGGACAAGAAGGAGGTCTGACCCGGGCCTCCTTCCGGTGTCCGCGATGGGCGGCCACCGGTGTTCCGGGTCTCTGATCGGACTCCCCTCACTCCATGTTCGATGTCGGTTTCTGGGAGCTAGCGCTCATCGCAGTGGTGGCACTGCTGGTGCTCGGGCCGGAACGGCTGCCGAAGGCGGCCCGTACCGCCGGGTTGTGGATCGGTCGTGCCCGGCGCGTGGTGATGAACGTCAAGACCGAGATCGATCGCGAGATCAAGGCCGAGGAGCTCAAGCAGATCATGGCCAAGCAGGCCCAGTCGAGCGGCGTGCACGAGATCGTGGAACAGACGCGCGAAGCGGTGGAGGGCGCCGCCCGGCCCGCGCCGGGAAGCAAGCCGCAGGCCGAATCCGGGTCCGCGCCGGCGGGCGCCGCAGAGCCGAAGCAGAGCGATGAGCCAAAGCCCTGATCCCGACATGGCTCCCGGCGACAACGAACAGCCGTTCATGTCGCACCTGGTGGAGCTGCGCGATCGCCTGCTGCGCTGCGTGATGGTGGTGCTGGTGGTGATGGTGGCCCTGCTGCCCTTCGCCAACGATCTCTACACCTTCATCGCCGAGCCGTTGCTGAAGCACCTGCCGGCGGGCACGAGCATGATCGCCACCGAGGTGGCCTCGCCCTTCCTCACCCCGTTCAAGCTGGCGCTGGTGCTGGCCATCTTCGCCTCGCTGCCCTTCATCTTCTACCAGATCTGGGCCTTCGTGGCCCCGGGGCTGTACCAGCACGAACGCCGGATGGTGCTGCCGCTGGTGGTCTCCAGCACCTTCCTGTTCTACCTGGGCATGGTGTTCGCCTACTTCGTGGTCTTCCCGCTGGTGTTCGGCTTCTTCACCAGCACCGCGCCCGAGGGCGTGGCGGTCATGACCGACATCGCCCGCTATCTCGATTTCGTCCTCAAGCTGTTCTTCGCCTTCGGCGTGGCCTTCGAGGTGCCCATCGCCACCATCGTGCTGGTGAGCATGGGGGTCACCACGCCCGAGGCGCTGGTGGCCAAGCGGCCCTACGTCATCATCGTCGCCTTCGTGGTGGGCATGCTGCTCACCCCGCCGGATGTCATCTCCCAGACGCTGCTGGCGCTGCCCATGTGGGTGCTGTTCGAGATCGGCATCTTCTTCTCCCGGGCCATCGTGCGCCGGCGCGATGCCGGGGGGGAGGCGCCCGCGGAGGCCGCCGGAACCGGTAGCGGATCCGGCGCCGCGGCGGCCGCCTCCGCTCCGGCCCGCCCGGAGCCGGGTGTCGGCGGAATGGAGACAGAGGCCGACTTGGAGGCCGAGTTCGATCGCGCCCAGGCGGAACAGGCGGCGCTGGAGGGGGACGCGGCGGCGCCGGAGTCCGACGACGACCAGCGCTATACCCGTGATGGCCTGCAGGAGGAGCTGGACACCCAGGGCGACGACGGCTCCGGGGCGACACCCGGGGCGCCGGACGGGGATCGGCCGCCGAAAGCCTAGCCCTCCGGCCGGAGCGCACAAACCAAAACCGCGCAGCGCGGTCTGAAGAGTGTGTGCCCGGACGATCCGCGCCGGCCACGCACCGGAGATCGCCCCATGCCACTGCGCCCCGCCGTCGCCGCTCTCCTCGCCCTGCTCCTGGCGCCGCCCACGCCCGCCGCCGCCGCCAGCCCGCTCGCCGATCATCCTTCCCCCTACCTGGCGCTGCATGCCGGGGATCCCGTGGAGTGGCGGCTGTGGGGGCCAGAGGCCCTGGCGGAGGCGCGCCGGGAGGGGCGCCTGCTGTTCGTCTCCAGCGGCTACTTCGCCTGTCACTGGTGCCACGTGATGCGGCGCGAGAGCTTCAGCGACCCCGCCATCGCCGCCCTGCTCAACGAACACTTCGTGCCGGTGAAGGTGGACCGTGAGCTGCTGCCGGCTCTCGATGCGCGGCTCATCGACTTCACCGAGCGGACCCAGGGCCGGGCGGGCTGGCCGCTGGGGGTGTTCATCACACCCGCGGGCCATCCCCTGCTCGGTTTCACCTACCTGCCGCCGGAGCGGTTCCGGGCCCTGCTCGAAGCCATGGCCGGGCGCTGGGAATCGGAGGGGGAGTCGCTGTCGGCGCTGGCGGCCCGGGTGGTGGAGACCCTGGAGGCGCAGACGGGCGGGACGGTTCAGCCCCTGGACCCGGGCCGGGCGCCGGCGCTGGAGGCGGCATTCCGTGACCAGGCCCTGGACCTTGCCGACGGGCTCGCCGGGGGCTTCGGCCACGAGAACAAGTTCCCCATGGCGCCCCAGCTGGCGGCCCTGCTGCAGCTGCAGGGGCGGCATCCCGATGCCGGGCTGGGGGCGTTTCTCGCCCTGACGCTGGAGCAGATGGCCAGCCAGGGCCTCTACGACCTGCTGGGGGGCGGGTTCTTCCGCTACACCGTCGACCCCGCCTGGCACCTCCCCCATTTCGAGAAGATGCTCTACGACAATGCCCAGCTCGCCACCCTCTACCTGGAGGCGGGCCGGAGTCTCGGCCGGCCCGAGCTCACGGCCGTGGGTCGGGAGACCCTCGCCTTCATGCTGCGCGAGCTGGCCGCGCCCGACGGCGGCTTCATCGCCTCCCTCTCGGCGGTGGACGACCAGGACGTGGAGGGCGGCTACTACCTCTGGCGCGAGGAGACGCTGACCGGCCTGCTCGACCCGGAGGAGCGTGCGGCGGTGCGGGTGGCCTGGGGGCTGGATGGCATTCCGGAGCTGGAGGCGGGGCAGCTGCCGCGGCGTGTGGCCGGGCTGGAGGCGACCGCCGCGGAGCTGGGGCGGCCGGCCGGGACGGTGGCGACCCAGCTGGAGCATGCGGCGGCGAAGCTGCGCAAGGCCCGCGCACTGCGCGGCCTGCCCCGGGACGGCAAGGTGGTGGCCGCCTGGAACGGGCTGGCGCTGGAGGCCCTGGCCGCCGGGACGCGGCTGCCGGACGGGGCGGCGTTCCGGGCGGCGGGCGAACGCCTGTACGCCTACCTGGCCGGGGTGCTGTGGGACGGCGGGCGCCTGGCCCGCGCCGGGCACGGCCGCCAGGCGGTGGGGGAGGGCACCCTGGAGGATTACGCCCTGGTGGCCCGCGGGCTGCTGGCCTGGGCCGGGGCCACCGGCGATGCCGGGGCCCGGCGCTTCGCCGCACGCCTGGTCGCCACGGCCTGGGAACGCTTTCACGGCCCGGCCGGCTGGCGCCTGGCGAGTGACTCCCTGTTGGGCTACGGCGGGGCGGAACCGGCCCTCATGGACGGTGTGCTGCCCTCGCCGGGCGCGGTGCTGGCGGGGGTGACGCTGGCGCTGGCCCGCACCGGCGAGCTGCCCGACTCGCTGGCCCGCCAGGCGGCCGCCGCCCTGGCGGCGGGCGGCGGTGCCGCGCGGGATGGGCCGTTCTGGTATGCCAGCTACGTGCGCCTGCTCTCAGCGCCGGTCGGCGGCGAGGGGTGAGGCGGGGGGCCGGCCCTGCACTTCGCCGGGACGGGGCGCCCACCAGCGCCTGCGGATGAAGTGGTCCACGGACAGTCGGCCGGGGCCGTGGAACAGGGGCACCAGCAGCAGAGCGCCCCAGAGCACGTGGTCCTTCATGCCCACCGCGTTGAGCCCGGGGTAGGAGACCACGGCCATGATGTTGAAGGCGAACAGGGCCAGGGCGGCCATGCGGCCGCCGAGGCCGAGGGCGAGGAACACCGGCAGGGTCAGCTCGGCGGCGGTGCCCAGCACGGCGGCGGTGGCCGGCGGGAGCAGCGGCACCTGGTACTCGTATTCGAACAGCCACAGGGTGCTGTCCCAGGTCTGGATCTTGGTCAGGCCCGCCTTCCAGAACACGTTGGCCACGTAGAGGCGGATGCCCAGATCCAGCAGCGGGGCGAGACGGTCGAGCCCGGTGACGGGCGGCCGCAGCAGGCGGCGCAGGGTCGGGATCGGGTTCATGGCGGAATCTCCGGTCAGTGGGGGTCGGTGCCGCCGCCGGGCCCGGGCAGCGTGGCGTCCACCAGCGTGGTGCGCTGCAGGTGGCGCTGCAGGCAGGCGTTGAGGTCGAATCCGGGCTCGACGGCCAGCGCCGAACCGGTGGCCGCCGCGAGTGTCCCGCCGGCGGCCAGCGCCGAAAGCCAGGCCGCCTCGCCCGCCTCCAGCCCCATCACCTCCACCGCCAGTCCGCGGCGCTGGACCAGCACCGACTCCCCGCCCGCCTCCAGGCGCAGGGACTCGATGGCCGGCCCCTCCGGCTGGTGGGCGGCCCAGATGCGGCCCACCGGCCAGTCCGAGGCGATGATCGCCACGCTGGGGTGGAATTCGAAGCGCAGCTCGCCGTAGCGGTCCGGGGCCAGGCCCGCCAGCCGGGCGGGCTCGAAGGCGGGCGCCTCCGCGGCGTGGAAGGCGCGGTGCCAGGCCCATTCGACCCGCGCGGTGTCCGGGAGATAGGGCAGGCCGGCCGCGGGCTCCCAGCCGGCCAGGAAGGCGGGGAAGGCCGCGCCGAAGGCGTGCAGGTTGCCGGAGCGGGAGGGGTGGAGCGGCAGGAAGGCGCGGGCGGCGGCGGCGAAGAAGGCCTCGCCCACCAGCTGCTCCACCACCGGGTAGACGGCCGCCAGCGCCTCGCGCAGGCTGATGTAGAGGTTGTTGCGATAGATGGCCAGGCGCGCCTCCGGCGCGAACTCCCCGCCGATGACGAGATCGCGGGCATCGCTGCGCCCGGCGTCGAACACCTCGCGGGAGAAGGCCGTCTGCAGCTCACGCAACGAGGGCATGGTGTCTCTCCGCCATCGCCTGCGCCCGCCCCGCCTCGTCGAGCAGGGTTTCCAGGGGCGGGATGCGCGTGTCCCACTCGATGAGGGTGGGGCAGCGGCCGAAGCGCTCCAGGGCCGCGGCGTAGAGGGACCAGACCGGGTCGCTGACCCGCCCGCCGTGATCGTCGATCAGGATCTCGCCCTCGGGATGGCGCTTCACCGTGTGGCCGGCGAGATGGATCTCGCCCACCCGCTCCACGGGCAGGGCCCGCAGGTAGGTCCCGGCGTCGAAGCCGTGGTTGCGGGCGCTCACGTAGACGTTGTTCACGTCCAGCAGCAGGCCGCAGCCGGTGCGCCGGGCCACCTCGGCCAGGAACTCCCACTCGGGGATGGTGGAGTGACGGAAGCGCAGGTAGCTGGAGGGATTCTCCACCAGCAGGGTGCGCCCCAGGGCCACCTGGGCCTGCTCCACCCGCCGGCAGAAGTGGTCCAGTGCCTCCTCGGTGTAGGGCAGCGGCAGCAGGTCGTTGTGGTGGACGCCGCCGACCGAGCCCCACGACAGGTGCTCGGAGACCAGCCCGGGCTGAAAGCGGCCGATGAGCGAGCGCAGCCGTTCCAGGTGGGCGGTGTCCAGGGGATCGGTGGAACCGAGGGACATGCCGACGCCGTGGAAGCTGAGCGGGTAGTGGCCGCGCAGGGCCTCCAGGTAGTGGAGCGGCGGGCCCCCGTCGCCGAAGTAGTTCTCCGGGTGGACCTCGAGCCAGCCCACGGCGGGACGCCGTTCCAGCAGGTCGCGGTAGTGGGGGGCGCGCAGCCCGATCCCGGCGCGCGCCGGGATCGGGTCTGGCGCAGGCTGTGATGCAGCCGTGGTCATGGCTCAGCTGCTGGCGGTGCTGCCGCCCACGATCTTGTCGCAGGTACCGGCGGGCACGACGATGAAGGCGTCCTTCGCCCCGTCCATCTTGGAGGTGCCGGCACAGGAGCCGGTGGCGGTCTGGCAGTCGTTCTTGCCGGCCTTGGAGACGCCGTAGCACTTCTCCATCTCGGCCTTACCCTCCGCCATGGCGGGGGCGGCGCTCAGGCCGAGGACGAGCAGGCCGGTGACGGCGGATGCGATCATGCGGTTGGTGTGGTTCATGGTCATTCTCCTCAGGGTTGTCGGTGTCTGAAGACCGCGAACGGCGGCATTCGGACGAGTAGACCCGGACGGATGGGAAAACCTTGCAGGAAAAGGGTTGGCGGATTGAATTGGTACGTTATAACATTACATGCCAAGTCCGGTCCGGAGCCCGCCAAGCCGATGCGTCCCGCCCCCTCGCTGCGTTACCTGCTGTTGCTCGCCGCCCTGCTCGCGCTCCCGGCCCGGGCCGGGCCGCCCTCCGTGGTGGTCAGCATCAAGCCCATCCACTCCCTGGTGGCCGGCGTCATGGAGGGCGTGGGCGAACCGGTGCTGCTGGTCCGGGGCGCCGCCTCGCCCCACGGATACGCCCTGCGGCCCTCGCAGGCGCGGGCGCTGTCACGGGCGCAGCTGGTGGTGTGGGTGGGGCCGGGACTGGAGGCCTTCCTCGTCCATGCCCTGGAGACCCTGGGCCGGGAGGCCCGGGTGCTGACCCTGGCCGAGACGCCCGGCGTGCGGCTGCTGGAGGCCCGTGCGGGCGGAACCTGGGAACGCCACCGCCATGAGGAGGAAGGGGAGGCGCACGAACCGGAGCCCCAGGGCCACGACGGGGTGGGGGGGGAGCATGCCGCCCGTGACCACGGCGACGCGGATCCGCACCTGTGGCTGGACCCGGAGAACGGGCGGGCCATCGTGCGGGCGGTGAGTGCCGCCCTGCAGGCGATGGATCCGGGCAACGGGGCGGCCTATGCGGCCAACGCGGCGCGGCTGGACGCGCGCCTCGTGGCGCTGGGGGGGCGGCTGGAGGCGGAACTGGCGCCGGTGCGCGCAGAGCCCTACGTGGTCTTCCACGACGCCTACCACTACTTCGAGGCCCGCTTCGGCCTGAACGCCGTGGGGTCGGTGACCGTGAACCCGGAGACGCCGCCCGGCGCGCGCCGGCTGGCGGCGATCCGCGAGCGCATCGAGACCCTCGGCGCCCGCTGCGTCTTCGCCGAGCCCCAGTTCGAGCCGGCGCTGGTCCGCACCGTGGTGGAGGGCACGGCCGCCCGGGTGGCCACGCTGGATCCCGTGGGGGCGGCGCTCGAACCGGGCGCGGGCCTCTACTTCGAGCTGCTGGAGGGGCTGGGGGGCGCCTTCGCCGGCTGCCTGGCGGAGGCCGACTGACCCTGCACCCGCCGTTCCAGCTCGGCGGCGGTGCCGGGCTGGCCCAGGTAGTAGCCCTGGAAGGCGCCGCAGCCGTGGGCGCGCAGGAACTCGAACTCGGCCGTGGTCTCCACCCCCTCGGCCACCACCTCCAGGTCCAGGTGGGCGGCCATGCCGAGGATGGTCTCGACGATGGCGGCGTTGTTGCGATCCCCCGGTATGCCGCGGACGAAGGACTGGTCGATCTTCAGCCGGCGCAGGGGCAGCCGCTTCAGGTAGGCGAGCGACGAGTAGCCGGTGCCGAAGTCGTCGATGCTGATGCGCACCCCGAGCGCCTGCAGGGCGCGCATCCGCTCCGCCACCCCCTCGGTGTCCGCCAGCATGACCCCCTCGGTGAGCTCCACCTCGAGCCGCGCGGGGTCCACGTCCCGCTCCGCCAGCACTTCGCGGACCCGGTCCACGAACCCCGGCTGCAGGAACTGCACCGGGCTGATGTTCACCGACAGCCCGGCCAGCCGGCCGGACAGGCCCCGATCATCCCATTCGCGCAGCTGCCGGCAGCTCTCCTCGAGCACCCAGTCGCCGATGTACTGGATGAGCCCGATATCCTCCGCCACCGGTATGAACAGGGCCGGCGGCATGTAGACCCCGTCCTCCCGCTGCCAGCGCAGCAGCGCCTCGGCGCCGATGACGCGGCGGTCGGCGTCGAACTGGGGCTGGTAGTGCAGGGTGAACCGGCGGGCCTCCATGGCCTGGCGCAGGTCGGTTTCCAGGCGCAGCCGCTCGTCGGCGGCCCGCTGCATGCTGGGGCGGAAGAAGCGGATGGCGTCCCGGCCGTCGGTCTTGGCCCGGTACATGGCCGTGTCGGCGGCCCGGAGCACGTCATCGGCGCTGTCCTCCCCGGCGGGGAACAGCGCGATGCCGATGCTCGGGGTGACATGCAGGCGCTGGCCGAAGGGGCTGTAGGGTTGGGAGAGGGCGGCGCGCACCCGCTCCGCGACCTGCTGCGCCTCCCGTGCCGCGATCTCCTGGTCCGCGCCCAGATCGTCCAGCAGCACCACGAACTCGTCCCCGCCCAGGCGTGCGGCGATGTCCTGGTGGCGGATGCAGGTCGGCAGGCGGCGAGCGGTCTCCTGCAGCAGGGCATCGCCCACCGGGTGGCCGAGGGAGTCGTTGATGCGCTTGAACCGGTCGAGATCGATGAACAGCAGCGCACCCAGCTGGCCCGAGCGCCGGCTGCGCTCCAGTGTCAGCTGCAGCCGCTCCAGCAGCAGCCGCCGGTTGGGCAGCTCGGTGAGGGTGTCGTAGTGGGCCTGGCGGCGGATCAGGGCCTCGGCGGCCTTGCGCTCGGTGAAGTCCTCGACGATGCCCACCCCGGCGATGATCTCCCCGCCGATGTTGCGTACGCCGCTGAAGAAGCCGCGTATGGGCGTGCTCTTCACGGCGGTGAGGGATTTGTATATCCCCTCGTAGTAGCCCTGGCCGCTGGCGAGGGAGTCGCGCAGCGCCGCCTTGAGCCGCTCATCGCGCAGCGTGCCGGGCATGTCCAGCCCGATGATCTGCCGGCGGCTGGAGCCGACGATGCCCACGAAGGCTTCGTTGCAGTCGAGCATCACGCCGTTGCGGTCGTAGTGCAGCATGCCCAGCGGCGAATGGCTGAAGATGAGCCGGTAGCGCTCCTCGCTCTCGCGCAGGGCCTCCTCCCGCACCGCCGCCTCGATGCGCAGCGCCGTGTTGAGCAGCAGGTTGTTGTGCATGCGCCGGGCGTTGAGCAGCATGATGCTGTAGTAGAGCGCCACCATGGCGGCAACCGCCAGGGAGAGCTCGCCGCCGTGGGCGAGATGGCGGATGCCCAGCGGCAGCAGGCACAGGCTGATGAAGCTGGCGCTCGAGCCCCAGGAGGGGGCGAGGGTGGCGAGCGAGCCGCCCGCCATCCCGGCCAGGACCAGGGTCAGGAAGGCCTGGCGGCTGAAGTCCCCGGGGGTGAACAGCAGCAGGCCGGCGCTACCCCAGACCACGCCGGAGGCCACGGCGCCGACCAGGAAGCGCCGCTCCCAGCGGTGGGCGTCATCGGCGGGCGGCCGGCGGTGATAGGCGGCGTTGAGAAGGGTGCGGGCGATGCTGACGAGGATCAGGATCGCCAGCCAGGTGGTCAGGATTCCGCTGTGGATGTACCCGCTGTGGGCCCAGGCGAGCACCAGGGCCACGGCCACCGAACCCGGCAGGACGAGAGGGAGCCCGCCGAAGAGCAGCTTCACCTGCTCGCGGTGGATGAGCTCCTCGGCGCGCGTGCCGCCGGAAGCCACGCCGTGTGGGGTGGTCATCGTTCTCTCACCCTGGCTCCGTGGTTGGGTGATCCGGGCGTCGCTGGTCGATGGGCCAGTCTAGCCAACCGGGGGGATGCAGAACTTGACGGAACCGACAAAAGCGCAGGCCGGTCGACGACCGGCCTGCGGAGGGTATGGTGGGCCCACCAGGACTCGAACCTGGAACCAAGGGATTATGAGTCCCCTGCTCTGACCATTGAGCTATAGGCCCGGGTGGCGGGCATTATAGCCCGTCCGGGTTCGGCGGGGAGGGTTTGCGCCCCCGGGCTCCGGGGGCGCGGAGACGGAGCTCAGTCCATGTCCAGGAAGCTGCGCAGCTGCTCGGAGCGGCTGGGGTGGCGCAGCTTGCGCAGGGCCTTGGCCTCGATCTGGCGGATGCGCTCGCGGGTGACGTCGAACTGCTTGCCCACTTCCTCGAGGGTGTGGTCGGTGTTCATGCCGATGCCGAAGCGCATGCGCAGCACCTTCGCCTCGCGGGCGGTGAGGCCGGAGAGCACCGACTGGGTGGCCTCGAACAGCCCCTGGCGGGTGGCGGAATCCACCGGCGACTCGATGGTCACGTCCTCGATGAAATCGCCCAGGTGCGAATCCTCGTCGTCGCCGATGGGCGTCTCCATGGAGATGGGCTCCTTGGCGATCTTGAGCACCTTGCGCACCTTCTCCTCGGGCATCTCCATGCGCTCGGCCAGCTCCTCGGGGCTCGGCTCGCGGCCCATCTCCTGGAGCATCTGGCGCGAGATCCGGTTGAGCTTGTTGATGGTCTCGATCATGTGCACCGGGATGCGGATGGTGCGCGCCTGGTCGGCGATGGAGCGGGTGATGGCCTGCCGGATCCACCAGGTGGCGTAGGTGGAGAACTTGTAGCCGCGGCGGTACTCGAACTTGTCCACCGCCTTCATCAGGCCGATGTTGCCCTCCTGGATGAGATCCAGGAACTGCAGGCCGCGGTTGGTGTACTTCTTGGCGATGGAGATCACCAGGCGCAGGTTGGCCTCCACCATCTCCTTCTTGGCGCGGCGGGCCTTGGCCTCGCCGATGGACATCTTGCGGTTGATCTCCTTGATGTCGCGGATGTTGAGGCCGGTGTCCGCTTCCACCGACGCCAGCCGCGCCTGGGCGCGGCGGATGTCGTCGGCGTTCTCCGCCAGGGCGCTGGAGTAGGCCTTCTTCGCCTTCAGGTGCTGGTCGAGCCAGGCCGGATCGGTCTCGTTGTCCGGGAAGGAGAGAATGAACTGCTTGCGGGGCATGCGGGCCTGGTCCACGCAGATGCGCATGATGACGCGCTCGTGGGTCCGGATCTGGTCCAGGATGCCGCGCACGATGCCCACCAGCTCGTCGAACATGCGCGGGGTCAGCTTGAGCTGCATGAACTCGTCGGCGAGCTCGTCGCGCAGCTTGACCGTCCGGTCGTGGTACATGCCGTGCCGGGCGGCGGACTTCATCAGCTTGTCGTAGGCGCCGCGCAGGCTGGTGAAGCGGGCCTTCGCCTCCTCCGGATCGGGCCCGGTGTCGATTTCCGAGTCGCTGTCGCTGTCGCTGTCGTCGTCCTCGTCATTGTCGTTGCTGTCGGCGTTCAGCTGGCTGCCGACGGTGCTGCCGGCGGGGGTCACCGGCTCGGCCGGCTCGCTGCTGTCGGCGGTCAGGTCGACGAAACCGGTGATGAGGTCGTTGAGGCGCACGTCGCCCTCTTCCACCCGCCCGTACTGGGCGATCAGGTGGGCGATGGTGCCGGGGTAGGTGGCCAGGGTGGAGAGCACCTGGCGCAGGCCTTCCTCGATGCGCTTGGCAATCTCGATCTCGCCCTCGCGGGTCAGCAGCTCGACGGTGCCCATCTCGCGCATGTACATGCGCACGGGGTCGGTGGTGCGGCCGAACTCGTTGTCCACGGCCAGCGCCGCCACCGCCTCCTCGGCCGCCTCCTCGTCGGTGACCGAATCCTCGGCCAGCATGAGGGTGTCCGCGTCGGGGGTGTGCTCATACACGGTGATCCCCATATCGGTGATCATCGCGATGATGTCCTCTATCTGCTCGGGATCGACGATCTCGGGCGGAAGATGGTCGTTGACCTCGCCATAAGTGAGATAACCCTGCTCCTTGCCCTTGGCAATCAGGAGCTTGAGCTGTGACTGTTGCTGCTGGGAGTTCATAGGGTCAGTGGTTCCTCGTACCCGGCGGCGGAATTCGCGAAACCGCCGATTCTAATACACTGTCATTAGGATAGACAACGTTGACCGGTATGCCAGTTCCCTGGTCATTCCGACCGCTTGCCTGCTTTGACCGCCGCCAGGCGCTGGTATTCCATGATTTCATCACGGTTGAGATCGCCCCGCTTGAGCCTGGCGTGGAGCTGTTCGAGCCGCGCCTCGACGCCGCGGGCGGCAATGGAACGGGTCGCGTCGAGAAACTCCTGTTCGACCTCCGCGTCGGACAGGAGCTGCTCCAGGGTGAGCAGGCGGGTGAGCTGGGAGAGGGTGGGGGTGTCACGCCAGCGCTCCAGTGCCGCTCCAGTGGTCATATTGGGGTTGTTCCTGAACAATTCAAGGAGTTGGACCAGCAGATCCGCCCCGGCGACGCCGCTCGCGCGCAGGCCCTGGAGGTCGCAGTCCAGGGCGGCGAGGCGCGGGTTCTGCAACAGCAGCGAGACGGCCAGCCGCACCAGGGAGCGGAAGTGGCGCTGGCGCTCGGGCCGCCGGACGGGCGCCCGCGGGCGGGGTGCGGCGGGCGCCTGGCCGGGCAGGATCTGGTGCGGATCCATGTCGGCCCGGCGCGCCAGCTCCCCGGCCAGCAGGGTGCGGAAGACGCCGGCCGGGACCCGCTCCAGGTAGGGGCGGGCCAGCTCCACCAGGCGGGCGCGGCCGTCCAGGCTGTCCATGTCCACCTGCTCGGCCAGACTCTCCAGCAGGAAGGCCGACAGGGGCTGGGCGGACTCGATGCGCGCGGCGAAGGCCGCCTGCCCCTCGCGCCGCACCAGGCTGTCGGGATCCTCGCCCTCGGGGAGGAACAGGAACCGGGCCTGGTGGCCTTCGCGCATGAACGGGAGGGCCTCCTCCAGCGCCTTCCAGGCCGCCTTGCGTCCGGCGGCATCGCCGTCGAAGCAGAACACCACCTCGGGCACCGCCCGGTAGAGCCGTTCCAGGTGGCCGGCGGTGGTGGCGGTGCCGAGGGTGGCCACGGTGCCCGGCAGGCCGTGCTGGGCCAGGGCCACCACGTCCATGTAGCCCTCCACCACCAGCAGCCGCTCGGGATGGCGCAGGGCCTGGCGCGCCTCGAACAGCCCGTACAGCTCCCGGCCCTTGTGGAACACCGGGGTCTCGGGGGAGTTCAGGTACTTCGGGGTGTCGTCGCCCAGCACCCGCCCGCCGAAGCCCACCACCCGGCCGCGCTGGTCGCGGATGGGGAAGACGATCCGGTCGCGGAAGCGGTCATAGCGGCGGCCGTCCTCCTCGCGCTGGATGACCAGGCCGGCCTCCACCAGGGGCCCGGGATTGCGCTGGCCGTCGAGCGCCCGCAGGAGGTTCTCGAAGCCCGGTGGCGCGTAGCCGAGCCCGAAGCGCTTGGCGATCTCGCCGCTCAGCCCGCGGCCCTTGAGGTAGTCGACGGCGCGGCCGGCCTTGGGATGTTCGCGCAGCTGGCGCTGGAACCAGGCCGCGGCCCGCTCCAGCACGTCGAACAGGGGCCGGTGGTCGACCCGCGGCGGCTCGCTGCCGCCGCCCTCGTGGGGCACCTCGAGCCCGGCGCGGCCGGCGAGCTCCTCCACCGCCTCCACGAAACCCATGTGCTCGTATTCCATCAGGAAGCCGATGGCGTTGCCGGTGGCGCCGCAGCCGAAGCAGTAATAGAACTGCTTGTCGGGGCTGACGCTGAAGGAGGGGGTCTTCTCGTCGTGGAAGGGGCAGCGGGCGCTGTAGTTGCTGCCGGTCTTGCGCAGCTGCACCCGGGTGTCGATCACGTCGACGATGTCGGTCCGCGCCAGCAGCTCGTCGATGAAGGACCTGGGGATGCGGCCTGCCATGGTGTGCGGGTTCGGGGTTTCCGGGGGCGGTTGTCTGGGCCAAGGGAGTATAGCGGACGGCCTGCCGGGCCGCCGGCCGGGCACGCGAAAACCGCGCACCCGGCGGAGCGGGGCGCGGTCAGCGGAGAGGCGTCCTGCAGGTCCGGTTCAGCCCAGGCGGGCCTTGACGGCGGCGCTCACCGCGCCCATGTCGGCGCGGCCCTGGACCTGGGGCCTGAGCACGCCCATCACCTTGCCCATGTCCTGCATGCCGCCGGCCCCGGTGGAGGCGACCGCGGCATCGATGAGCGCGGCAATCTCGGCTGCGGACAGGGGCTGGGGCATGTAGTCCTGGATGATCTCCAGCTCGCGCTGCTCCTTGTCCGCCAGGTCCTGGCGGCCGGCGCCCTCGTACTGGGCGATGGAGTCGCGGCGCTGCTTGGCCATCTTGTCCAGGACCGCCAGCACCTGGGTGTCGTCCAGGGTGGTGCGCTCATCCACCTCGCGCTGCTTGATGGCGGCGAGGATGAGGCGCACGGTGCCCAGGCGCTCGCGATCCTTGGCGCGCATCGCCGCCTTCATGTCGGCATCGATGCGCTGCTTCAGGGAGTCGCTCATGGGTGCTGGAGGGGTGGTCCGGGTCTGGATCAGTACGGACGGGCGCGGCGGGTGACGTCGCGCATCACCTTCTTGATGTGGCGCTTCACGGCCGCGGCCTTCTTGCGCTTGCGCTCGGAGGTGGGCTTTTCGTAGAACTCACGGCGGCGCACCTCGGCCAGCACACCGGCCTTTTCGCAGGAGCGCTTGAAGCGGCGGAGGGCAACCTCGAAAGGCTCGTTCTCCTTCACACGGACGCTAGGCATTCAGTAATCACCTCTGACAGGAATTCGGTTCATGGTTCGATCGCCCGAAAGCGAGAACGGGAAATTCTAAACGCTCTCCCACGCCAATGCAAAGCCTCGCGGGGCGGCGGGCGGGGGTGCGGCGGTCCCGGAACGGGCCGGCCGTCTCTCCGGGGCGGGTTCCGCGCCGCCGCCGGGGCGCGGGCAAAGCCCGGAAAGGTGCGCAACGCATTGTATCAAATGGGGAATGTCGGCGCCCGGGCGGTCCGGGGGCGAGGCGACGGGAAGCGGCCGGAGCCGGGGAGTTTTCCGGCGTCCGGTGCGGCGCGGCGGGCGGCGACAGGGTAACATAGCGCCTTGAACCCACCACGGAGAGCGCTGCCCCCATGCTGGTTCTCGGTATCGAGACCTCCTGCGACGAAACCGGGCTTGCCCTGTACGACTCGGAAACGGGGCTGCGCGCCCATGTCCTGCACAGCCAGGTGGCGGTCCACGCCGAGTACGGCGGCGTGGTCCCCGAGCTGGCATCCCGCGACCACGTGCGCAAGACGCTGCCCCTGCTGCGCCAGGTGCTGGACGAGGCCGGCGCGCGGCCGGGGGCGGTGGACGGGGTGGCCTACACCGCCGGCCCGGGCCTCATCGGCGCGCTGCTGGTGGGCGCCTCCATCGGCCGCAGCCTGGCCTGGGCCTGGGGGGTGCCGGCGGTGGCGGTCCATCACATGGAGGGACACCTGCTGGCGCCCATGCTCGAGCCCGACCCGCCGGCCTTTCCGTTTGTCGCCCTGCTGGTCTCCGGCGGCCACACCCAGCTGGTGCGGGTGGACGGGGTGGGGCACTACCGGATCCTGGGCGAGTCCCTCGACGACGCCGCCGGCGAGGCCTTCGACAAGACCGCCAAGCTGCTCGGCCTGGGCTACCCCGGCGGCCCCGCGGTGGCGCGGGAGGCGGAGCGCGGGGACCCGGAGCGGTTCCGCTTTCCCCGGCCCATGACCGATCGCCCGGGGCTCGACTTCAGCTTCTCCGGCCTCAAGACCTTCGCCCTCAACACCCTGCAGGAGGTGGGCGCCGACGCCCGGTCCCGGGCCGACATCTCCCGCGCCTTCCAGGACGCGGTGGTGGACACCCTGGCCATCAAGTGCCGCCGCGCGCTGCAGGAGACCGGCCTCCAGCGGCTGGTCATCGCCGGCGGGGTCGGCGCCAACACCGCGCTCCGCGAGCGGCTCGCGGTTATCGCCGCCGAGGCCGGGGGGCGGGTCTACTACCCGCGCCCGCTGTTCTGCACCGACAACGGCGCCATGATCGCCTACGCCGGCAGCGTGCGCCTCGCCGCCGGCCAGCACGAGCCGCTCGCCATCGAGGCCCGCGCCCGCTGGCCGATGGAAAGCCTCGCTGCGCTCTGAGGCGCCCGTGTTACGTATCATGTATTACGTATTACGTTCAGGAACCTGGGCTGGCGTGGCGGTCATGGCGCATGTCCAGCCTCCGATCGGGCACAGCCACTGACCACGGAACACGGAACACGGAACACCCCTTCACCGCCCGATCCGCTTCTCCTCGCCCGCGACGAGCTTGCGGATGTTGCTGCGGTGGCGCCAGATGAGCAGGACGCACATGACGAGGATCATGGGCAGGAGCGGGGGCGCCAGGAAGGCGGCGTACAGCGGCGCCAGCGCCGCGGCGGTGAGTGCGGAGAGCGAGGAGATGCGGAACAGGAAGGCCATGGCGAGCCAGGTGGCGAGCACCGCCAGGGCCACCGGCCAGGCCGCCCCCATCAGCACGCCGAAGGCGGTGGCCACCCCCTTGCCGCCCTGGAAGCGGAAGAAGATCGGGTAGAGGTGGCCGAGGAAGGCCGCCAGCCCCACCAGGCCGACGACCGTCGGCGCCGCGCCCAGGGCCTGGGCCGCCACGACCGGCAGCAGCCCCTTCAGGGTGTCCCCGAGCAGGGTCAGCGCCGCGACCTTCCTGCCGCCGAGACGCAGCACGTTTGTGGCGCCCGGGTTGCCCGAGCCCTCCGTGCGCGGGTCCGGCAGCCCCATCAGGCGGCACAGGATGATGGCGCTCGACAGCGAGCCGAGCAGGTAGGCGGCAAGAACGAACAGGACGTTGAACACCATCAGCGGCAACCACTCCGGGCGGGCGACAATGGCGGCTATTGTAACCGCAG
This sequence comes from Thioalbus denitrificans, assembly GCF_003337735.1. Taxonomy (NCBI): domain Bacteria; kingdom Pseudomonadati; phylum Pseudomonadota; class Gammaproteobacteria; order Chromatiales; family Ectothiorhodospiraceae; genus Thioalbus; species Thioalbus denitrificans. Next base: position 324,440 of record NZ_QPJY01000001.1, read on the forward strand.
CGGCGCGGCAGGTCCGGTGAAAGGTGAATGGTGAAAGGTGATGGGGCAATGCATCATCGCGGTTCACGCACTCACGCACTCACGCACTCACGCACTCACGCATTCACGCACTCACGCACTCACGCACACACGCACACACGCACTCACGCATTCACGCACTCACGCACTCGCGCCATGTAGAATAGCCCCCGGGCCTGAAACGAGAGCGAGCATGGACATCATCTACCTGCGGGATCTCCGCATCGAGACCGTCATCGGCATCTTCGACTGGGAGCGCGCCACCCGCCAGACGGTGAGCATCGACCTGGAGATGGGCGCAGACATCCGCAAGGCCGCCGACACCGACAGCATCGACGACACCCTCGACTACAAGGCGGTGGCGAAGCGCATCATCGACTTCGTCAGCGCCAGCGAGTTCCAGCTGGTGGAGACCCTCTCCGAGCGGATCGCCGAGATCGTGATCGGGGAGTTCGACGTGCCCTGGGTGCGGCTGCGCCTGAGCAAGCCCGGCGCCATCCGCGGCGCCCAGGACGTGGGCATCGTCATCGAGCGCGGGTCGAGGGACTGAGATGACCCGCGTCTATGTCAGCATGGGCAGCAACGTCGACCGCGAGCGCCATATCCGCGCCGGCCTGGACGCCCTGCGGGCGGCCTTCGGGCCGCTGACGGTCTCCACCGTCTACGAGAGCGAGGCGGTGGGCTTCGAGGGCGAGAACTTCTACAACCTGGTGGTGGGCTTCGACACCGGCAGGGCGCCCCGGGAGCTGGACCGGCTCATGCACGCCATCGAGGCGGACAACGGCCGCGACCGCAGCGGCCCGAAGTTCGGTCCGCGGACCCTGGATCTCGACCTCCTCACCTACGACGACCTGGTCACCCGGGAGGAGGGGCTCGAGCTGCCGCGGGGAGAGATCACCCGCTACGCCTTCGTCCTGCTGCCGCTGGCCGAGATCGCCGGCGACGAGCGCCACCCGGTGAGCGGGGAGACCTACCGCGCGCTGTGGGACGCCTTCGACCAGGACGCCCAGCGCCTCTGGCCGGTGCCCTTCGAGCGCTAGCCCGGCTGCTGGTCCAGCGCCTCGAACACCCCCTGCTCGCGGTTCTTGCGCACGTTGTCCCACGGGAAGGTGCGGGCGTTCATGGCCACGTGGACCCCGGGCGGCAGGCTCTGGGCCATGGCCAGGGCGTAGCCGAGATTGAACAGGGCGTCGGAGCCGGCCACCGAGTAGGGCACCATGGCCCCGGTGAGGACGACCGTCTTCCCCAGCCCGGCCTCGCCCAGGGCGCGCGCGGTCTCCACCAGGGTGTCGGTGCCGTGGATGACGAGGAGGCGCGACTCGGGCGCCTGGGCGCAGGCGGCCAGCACCCGCTGCCGGTCCGCCGCCTGCATGTGCAGGCTGTCGATGAGCTGGTTCACCTCCAGCACCACTGGCGCGGTGCAGCGCACCAGCTCCAGGATCCGCGGCAGGTGGGAGTCCTTGAAGGTGAGCTCGCCCTTGAGGGCGTCGTATTGCTTCTCGAAGGTGCCGCCGGTGACAATGACGCGCACGCTCATGGGCAGGTCCTCGGTGGGGATGCGCCGGTGTCAGTGCTGCAGGCTGCGGCCGCCGTCCACGGTGAGCACGTGGCCGCTGGTATAGACCGCGTCGCGGACGAGGAAGCGCACCGCCCGGGCGATGTCGATGGGATCGCCCTGGCGCTTCAGGGCGGTGCGGCCGATGATCTCCCGCTGGGCCGCGCTGTCGAGCTCGGCCTCGTTCTCCGGCCACAGGATGGCGCCGGGGGCCACCGCGTTGACGCGGATCTCCGGGCCCAGCTCCCGGGCCAGGGTCTTGGTGAGCATCACCAGCCCGGCCTTGGCCATGCTGTAGACCGGGTAGCCCTTCAGCGGCCGGTCGGCGTGGATGTCGACGATGTTGACGATGCAGCCGCCGCCGGCGCGCAGGCGCGGGGCGGCGGCCTGGGAGAGGAAGAAGGGCGCCTTGAGATTGCTGCCCATCAGGTCGTCCCACTGCGCCTCGGTGACCTCGCCCATGGGGGTGGGGTAGAAGCTGGAGGCGTTGTTCACCAGCACGTCGAGCCGGCCCCAGGCCGCGGCGGCCCGCTCCACGAGGGCGTCCAGCCCGGCGGTGTCGTGCAGGTCGGCGCTCAAGGTGACCACCGAGTCCGGGCGCGCGGCGTTGAGCTCCGCGGCCAGGGCCTCGGCCGCCGCGGTGGAGCCGCGGTAGTGCACCACGATATTCATGCCTTCGCCGTGGAGGAGGCGGGCGGTGGTGGCCCCGATGCGGTGGGCCGCGCCGGTGATGAGCGCCACGCGGCCGGTCAGGGAGGTTTCATGAGTCATTGTCACGGGTTCTCCGCAGGCTGGTCCCCGGTGGGGGAGGCGGGCCGGTGAGCCGGGAGTCCGGCGCCGGGCTGCCCGCCCCGTCGGCGGCGGCGGCGGACCACAGCGCGCGGCTGGTGGAACACATCCGCCGGCGCCTGGAGGCGGCCGGCGGGCGCCTGCCCTTCGCCGATTACATGCAGGAGGCATTGTACGCACCGGGTCTCGGCTATTACAGCGCCGGGAGCCGCAAGCTGGGGCCGGCGGGGGACTTCACCACCGCCCCCGAGCTCTCGCCCCTGTTCGGCCGCTGCCTGGCCCGGCAGTGCGCCGACGTGCTGGCGGAGCTGGGCGGGGGCGACATCCTCGAGTTCGGCGCCGGCAGCGGGCGGCTCGCCGCCGACCTGCTGGCGGAGCTGGAGCGGCTCGGCCGGCCGCCGGCGCGCTACCTCATCCTCGAGGTGAGCGCCGATCTGCGCGAGCGCCAGCGCGAGACCCTGGCGCGGCTGGCGCCCGGGCTGGCGGCGCGGGTGGCGTGGGTGGAGACCCCGCCGGCGGGGCTGCGCGGGGTGATCCTCGCCAACGAGGTGCTCGACGCCCTGCCGGTGCACCGCTTCCGGCTCGGCCCGGCGGGGGTGGAGGAGGGGTGCGTGGCCTGGAGCGGGACGGGCTTCGCCTGGGAGTGGACGGCGCCGCGCACGCCGGGGCTGGCGGAGCGGGCCGCGGCGGTGCTGGCCGGGGCCGGCGGTGGCCAGGCCCCGGGCTACGCCTCCGAGCTGGGGCTGGCGGCCGGCCCCTGGATCGCGGCGCTGGGCGGGAGCCTGGCGGCGGGGCTGGCGCTGCTGGTGGACTACGGCTTCCCGCGCCGGGAGTTCTACCATCCCGAGCGCGCCGGGGGCACGCTGATGTGCCACTACCGCCACCGCGCCCACGACGACCCCTTCTTCCTGCCCGGGCTGCAGGACATCACCGCCCACGTGGACTTCACCGCCGTGGCGGAGGCGGCCGACGCCGCGGGGCTGCGGGTGGCCGGCTACACCAGCCAGGCCGCCTTCCTGCTCGCCACCGGCATCACCGAGCTGGCCGCCGGCGCGGAGGTGGCGGGCGACGCCGCCCTGGCGGCCGCCGGCCACGCCCTGAACCGCCTGCTCTCCCCGGCGGAGATGGGCGAGCTGTTCAAGGTCATCGCCCTGACCCGCGGCCTCGACGCCCCCCTGCGCGGCTTCGCCCTGCAGGACCGCCGCGGGCGGCTGTAGCTTTCTGTTTTAAAAGATATTTTTTCACCACGAAGGCACGAAGGACACGAAGAACGGCAAAAGACGAATAAACCCCAGATTACGTTGATTTACGGTGATTATCCTCAGTTAACCGCCTTCGCGGGTCGTTGGCCGGATAACGATGGCGGCAAACGCCATGCCCTGGCTAACAGGTTGTTGCAGGTCGTTGCCTGAAGTGAGGGACCAGGCTCGTCGACGGGCCTTCCCCACACGACGGCAAATTTACGCAAATCAACGTAATCTGCGGTTAAACCAGCTGTTCTTCGTGTTCTTCGTGTTCTTCGTGTCTTCGTGGTTAGATCCTTACTTTTTGCAACCAGACGCAGGAGCAAGACGACCCATGCCCGAGACGCCCGACAAGACCCTGGAGATGCTGGAGCGCCACCACCGTGACGGGGCGCGCTTCGCGGCGATGATGAAGGAGGGCTTCGAGCGCCGCTACGACGTCGCCTTCTGGGCGGAATGGGAGCACTGGATGGGTCCGGTGCTGCCGGAGCGGCCGGTCATCATCGATCTCGGCGCGGGGCCGGGGATGCTGGTGCAGGCCCTGGGCCGGCGCTACCCCGGCGCGCGGGTGACGGGGGTGGAGGTGGCGCCCTACATGCTGGAGGCGGCGGTGGAGCTGCCGGAGGGCTGCGCCCTGGTGGCCGAGGATCTCCACGATCCGCACCTGCCGCTGGCGGCGGGAAGCGTCGACGCCGCCCACGCCGCGGTGGTGTTCCACGAGATGAACCAGCCGGTGCGCGCCCTGCAGGAGGTGGCCCGGGTGCTGCGCCCCGGCGGGCGCTTCTACATCACCGACTGGGTGCGGGCGCCGCTGCCGGTCTACGTCGCCGCCCAGACCGAGGAGGCGCGGGTGTTCGACGCCGCCACCCCGGTGGCGGAGCTGGACGATCTCTTCGTCCACTTCATGGAGCACAACCGCTACTCGGCCGAGGACCTGGTCTGGCTGCTGGAGCGGACCGGCTTCAACGTGCTGGCCACCGAGGTGACCCGCGAGGGCCGCTACGCCCGGCTGGTGGCCGAGCGCCGCGGCTGAGGGCGGGCGCCCTTCACCCATCACCCATCGCTCATCACGGAGTAAACCTTGGACACCTGGCACCTGGTGGTACTCGCCCTGGTGCAGGGGCTCACCGAGTTCCTGCCCATCTCCAGCTCCGCCCACCTGATTCTCGTTCCGCGCCTGCTCGGCTGGCCGGACCAGGGGCTGGCCTTCGACGTGGCGGTGCACGTGGGCACCCTGGCGGCGGTGGTCATCTACTTCCGCGCCGAGCTCTGGCGCATGGCCCGGGCCTGGGCCGGCTCGATCCTCACCCGCACCGACTCCACCGAGAGCCGGCTGGCGTGGGCGGTGATCTGGGGCACGGTCCCGGTGGGGCTGGCGGGGCTGGCGCTGGAGGCGAGCGGCGACGCCTGGCTGCGCTCGCCGCTGCTCATCGCCACCACCACGGTGCTGTTCGGGCTGCTGCTGTGGTGGGCCGACGCCCGCCGGCGCGGCGAGCGCAGCGAGCACGAGCTCACCTGGAAGGACGTGATCGTGGTGGGCCTGGCCCAGGCGCTGGCCCTGCTGCCCGGCACCTCGCGCTCGGGCATCACCATGACCGCCGGGCTGATGCTCGGGCTCTCGGCCACCGGCGCGGCGCGCTTCTCCTTTCTCCTCTCCATCCCCGTCATCATCCTGGCCGGGGGGCTCAAGGGCATCGAGCTGGTGCAGAGCGGGGTGGGGCCGGACGGGTCGGAGATCCTGATCGGGGTGGGGGTGTCGGGGGTGAGCGCCCTGCTCTGCATCCACGCCTTCCTGGCGCTGGTGCAGCGCATCGGCATGGCGCCCTTCGCCGTCTACCGGGTGCTGCTCGGCTTCTACCTCTTCTACCTGTTCATCTGAGGCGCGGGGATTCTCCCTGGCGCCGCCGGTGCGCGCGGCGCACCCTACCTCGCGTCCGCGTCGCCCTTCGCCGGCCCGGCGGCCGGCCTCTCCACGGCCCGGATCGCCTCCAGGCGCGCCGCGCGCAGGGCCTCGCCCAGCCGCGGACCCTTGAGCCCCCGCTGCGCCAGCGGCGCCACCGGCACCGCGGCGGCGGCCGCGCGACAGGCGCGCAGGTAGTCCGCCTGGGGATAGCCGTCGTCCGCGCGCCCGGCGCGGCCGCGGGCGTCGGCCGCGCAGGCGAGCAGGAAGCCCTCGAAGCGCTCCGGCCGGCGGAAGGCGTCCAGCGCCTCCAGGGTCTCCAGCACGGTGGCGGGGCGCAGCTCCAGGGCCCGGTGGCAGCGGCCGTGCCAGCGGGCGGCCATGACCGCCAGGTTGCGGTGGGCGTTGGGGACGCGGAAGCGGTCGCAGAGGGCGTTCACCAGCGCCACGCCGCGCTCCTCGTGGCCGTGGTGGGCGGGCCACTCCGCCGCCGGGGTGGCGCCCTTGCCGAGATCGTGCACCAGCGCGGCGAAGCGCACCGCGGTGTCGGGGCTGAGCCGGGCGGCGGCCTCCAGCACCAGCAGGGCGTGGGCGCCGGTGTCCACCTCGCCGTGGTGGCGCTCGGGCTGGGGCACGCCGAACAGGGCGTCGATCTCCGGGAACAGCACCGCCAGCGCCCCGCAGCCGCGCAGCACCTCGAAGAAGCGCGCCGGGCGATCCTCGCCCAGCGCCCGCTCCAGCTCCTTCCAGACCCGCTCGGGCACCAGCGCGTCCACCTCGCCGGCGGCCACCATGCGCCGCATCAGCGCGTTGGTGCCGTGGGCCACGCGGAAGCCCCAGCGGGCGAAGCGGGCGGCGAAGCGCGCCACCCGCAGGATCCGCACCGGGTCCTCGGCGAAGGCGGGCGAGACGTGGCGCAGCAGGCCCTGGTCCAGGTCCCCGCGGCCGTCGAAAGGGTCGATGAGATTCCCCGCGGCGTCCTCGGCCATGGCGTTGATGGTGAGATCGCGGCGGCGGAGATCCTCCTCCAGGGTCACGTCGGGGGCGGCGTGGAAGCTGAAGCCGGTGTAGCCGGGGCCGGTCTTGCGCTCGGTGCGGGCCAGCGCGTACTCCTCGCCCGTGTCCGGGTGGAGGAAGACGGGAAAGTCGCGCCCCACCGGGCGGAAGCCGCGCCGCTTCAGCTCCTCGGGCGTGGCGCCCACCACCACCCAGTCGCGCTCCCGGGCCTCCTGCCCCAGCAGGCGGTCCCGCACCGCCCCGCCCACCAGGTAGATCTCCAGCCCCTCGGTGCGCGGATCGCCAGGGGCCATTCTCAGGCGCGCCCGGCCGTGCGCCGGTAGCGCTCGTAGTGGCCGCGCCGGCTGGCCAGGGTGAGGTAGCGGGGCACCTCCGCCTCCACCGAGCGCGGATGGAGGCCGAACACCGCCGGGAAGGGGGCCAGGCAGATGCCGTCCACCTGGCAGGAGAGGTAGTTGTCGCGGGAGAAGGGCTTGCCCGGGACGTACTCCATGAGGTTCGCCTGCAGGCGCGCGAGCCCGTCGGGCAGGGCCCAGATGCGGCGCCGCAGGCCGAGCACCTGGGCGGTGTACTCCACCAGCTCGTCGAGGGTGTAGGCGGCGGGCCCGCAGAGATCGTAGCCCTCCCCGAAGGTGGCCTTCTCCTCCAGGGCGATGTGCATGGCCGCCACCAGGTCGCCCACGTAGAGGGGGGCGAAGCGGGACCAGGCGCAGGCGAGCGGGAATACCGCCGGGGTCAGCCGCAGCAGCCCGGCGAAGCGGGTGAAGAAGCTGTCCCCGGGGCCGAACACCACCGAGGGGCGGAAGCTGGTCACCGCCAGCCCCGGGCCGGCCTCGGCGTGCACCGCCGCCTCGCCCTCGCCCTTGGTGCGCAGGTAGTGGCTGGGGCCCTTTTCCGCGTCGGCGTTCAGCGCGCTCATGTGCAGCAGCCGCGGCACCCCCGCCTCGTTGCAGGCGGCCACCACGCCGCGGGCGAGATCCACGTGGGCGGCGCGGAAGCCGCTGCCGTCGTGGCCGCGCTCGTTGAGGATGCCCACCAGGTTGACGACCGCGTCGCTGCCGTCCACCACCGCGCGCAGGGTCCCGGCGTCGTTCACGTCGCCCCGCACCACCTCCACGCCGCCGGCGATGCCCAGATCCCGGTGGCGCTGGGGGTGGCGGGTGGGGATGCGCACCCGCCAGCCGGCATCGGTCAGGCGGTTGGTCAGGTGGCGGCCGATGAAGCCGGTGCCGCCGATGATGGTCACGATCCTCGACTCTGCTGCCATGACGGATCTCCTCGGGGTTGTTCCGGAATCTTCCACCGCTCCCCGAGGGGGGTCAAGGGCGGGGGCGCGCCGGCGCAGCGTGGCCGGAGTCCGGGTGGCCGCGCCGGTCCGCCCCCGGCATAATGTCCGTCCATTGACGGCCGGGCATCCGCGCACCGGCCTCCGGCCCGCGGCAGCGGTAAGCGAGCAGACGTGGAAACCCTTCTCATCTACCTGGTGGTGGGCGCCTTCGCCGGGGTGCTGGCGGGGCTGTTCGGGGTGGGCGGCGGACTCATCATCGTCCCCGCCCTGGCCTTCACCTTCCAGGCCCAGGCCGTGGACCCCGCGGTGCTGATGCACGTGGCCATCGGCACTTCGCTGGCCACCATCGTGGTTACCTCCCTCTCCTCGGTGCGCGCCCATCACCGCCGCGGCGCCGTGCTGTGGGAAATCTTCCGGCGCCTCACCCCGGGCATCGTGGTGGGGGCGCTGCTGGGCGCGGCGGTGGCCGACCTGCTCCCGGGCGACTGGCTGCGGCGCATCTTCGCCCTGTTCGTGCTGACCATCGCCGCGCAGATGGGCTTCGGGCTCAGGCCCGCGCCCCACCGCGGCCTGCCCGGTACCCCGGGGATGTTCGGCGCCGGCGGGGTGATCGGCTCCATCTCGGCCATCGTCGGCATCGGCGGCGGCAGCCTCACGGTGCCGTTCCTCACCTGGTGCAACGTGGAGATGCGCAACGCCGTGGCCACCTCCGCCGCCTGCGGGCTGCCCATCGCGGTGGCCGGCGCCGCCGGCTTCATCTTCCAGGGCTGGGGCGAGGCCGCCCTGCCGGCCTGGAGCAGCGGCTACGTCTACTGGCCCGCCTTCGCCGGCATCGCGGTGGCGAGCACTGCCTTCGCCCCCCTGGGCGCGAAGCTGGCCCACAGCCTGCCGGGCGCGAAGCTGAAGCGCATCTTCGCCCTGTTCCTGGCGGTCATCGGCCTGCGCCTGCTGCTCGGGTAAAGGGCAGGCCTGGGCGCGCCGGCCGTGCCCCGTCGCGGCCGTATTATCCGGAGCTTGTAACATCCGGAACCAGGTGTGGTTGGACATGACGCGGCGAATGGCCTGAGAATCGGCAATAATTGTCGGTATCGGCGCGCACCAGGGAGAGGACGGGTGCGCGGCGGAAAATGGATCAACACCCGTGCAGGGACTCCAAGTGAACGCACCGGAGCAGGGACACGCGCCCCGCGTGGGCATCGGCGAGAGCCGCCGGACGGAGAGCGGAGCCGCGGGCCGCGAGGCCGCCGCGCGGGCCCGGGACGGACTCGGCGGCCAGCCGCCGGGCTGGGTTCTCGCCTTCTGCGGCGGACGCCATGATCCGGAGGCCTTCCTGGCGGGGCTGCGCGCCGAGCTGGGGGAGATCCCGGTGGTGGGCGGAGCCGCCGTGGGCACCATCACCGCCGGGCTGATGGGGGTCAGCGGCTACGAGTGCGCCCTGGCCCTGTTCCCCGCCACCCTCGAGCCCCGCTTCCTGCTGAGCGAGCCCCTCTGCGACGATCTCCACGGCGCCGGCCTCGAGCTGGGCCGCCGGCTGGCCGCCACGGCGGGGCCGGACAACGCCGTGCTGCTGTTCTACGACTCGGTGCACGACGGCGGCCCGCCGCCGAAGCTGCACACGGCCAGCCGGCTCATGGACGGGCTCAACGCGGCCTTCGGCGACGAGCCGCCGATGGTGGTGGGCGCCGGCACCCTGCAGTACTTCGCCCTCACCGAGAGCTACATCTTCGACGGCCGGGGCGCGGCCAAGCACCGCGCCCTGGCGGTGGTGCTGCCCCCGGGGCTCTTGGGCACCCACACCATCATGCACGGCTGCGTACCGGCCAGCGCCTTCCTGGAGATCACCCGCATCGAGGGGGCGCAGGTCTACGAGCTCGATCACCGCCCGGCGGTGGACGTGCTGGCCGAGCGGGTGGGGCGCGATCCCGGGGCCCTGCTGGGCCGGGAGCTCTCCATGCTCCTGACCCTGGGCGAGAAGCACGGCGATCCCTTCACGCCCTTCGACGAGACCCGCTACGTCAACCGGCTGGTGATCGCCTCCGACACGGAGACCGGCGCGGTCACCCTGTTCGAGGCCGACTACCGGCCCGGCACCCGGGTGCAGGTGATGGTCACCGACGCCGAGCGGCTCAACGACTCGGTGGCCGCGCGGACCCGCGAGCTGGTGCAGTCCCTGGCCGGGCTGCGGGTGCTGTTCGGCCTCTACTTCGACTGCGCCGCCCGCGCCTCGGCCTTCAGCGGAGTGGACCGCGAGGACGCCGAGGTGCTGCTGGAGAACCTCGGCCCCGGCGTGCCGCTGCTCGGCTTCTACTCCGGGGTGGAGATCGCGCCCCTGCTCGGGCAGCCCCGCCCGCTCGACTGGACCGGCGTCCTGACCCTGTTCACCCTGCGGGAGTAGCGCGTGTCGGAGCTGGAGCGGGAAAGGGATTTCTATCGCCACCAGGCGGACGAGCTCGGCGGCCAGCTGCTGCGGCTGAAGGAGACGCTCACCCAGGTGAGCCGGGAGGCCCGCCGCCACAGCGCCACCGCCACCCTGGTGCGCGCCCTCTACCGGCAGGTGGGGGCGGCCCCGGCGCAGGGCGAGCTGGCGGACCGCTTTCTCGCCCTGCTGCTGGAGCGCCTACCGCTGGACCGCGCGGCGCTGCTGCGGCTCGGGCCGGACGGCCGCCTGGAGGTGCTGCACGCGCTCGGCTGCGCGGAGGGTTTCGGCGCCGCGCTGGGCCGGCTGCCGCCGCTCGAGCCGCCCTGTCCCGAGGCCGCGCTGCCCGAGGCCTACGCCGCGCGGCTGCGCGAGCTGTCCGGGCTGGCGGCCATGCTCTGGGCCTGCCATCCCCGCAGCGGCACCGTGCTGCTGCTGGGCAACTCCACCGGGCGGCTGCCCGTGGTCAGCCTCGACAGCACCGACCGGAAGATCGCCGAGGCGGCGCTGGACGCCTACGTGGGCATCTGCGATCTGCTGGCCACCCAGGCCGCCCTGCGCACCTCCGAGGCCAACTACCGCGCCATCTTCGACAACGTCAACGACGCCATCGCGGTGCTGGACCCCGGGTCCGGCCGGCTGCTGGACGCCAACACGCGGATGGAGGAGATGTTCGGCTACAGCGGCGCGGAGCTGCGGCACCTCTCCGTGCACGACCTGGGGGCCATCGAGGCCGGCCTGACCCGCGAGCAGGCCGGCCGCCACGCGGAGCTGGCCCTGCGCGGCTGGCCCCAGCTGGTGGAGTTCCGGGCCCGGCACCGGGACGGCAGCCCCCTGTGGGTGGAGCTCAACCTGCGCACCGCCGAGATCGGCGGCGGCCCGCGCCTGCTGGCGGTGCTGCGCGACATTTCCCGGCGCAAGCAGGTGGAGGAGCAGATCCGCCACGACGCCTTCCACGACACCCTCACCGGCCTGCCCAACCGGGCGCTGATCCTCGATCGCGTGGGTCTGGCCCTGAGCCGGGCCGAGCGCGATTCCGGCTACCGCTTCGCCCTGCTGTACCTGGACCTGGACCGGTTCAAGGTCATCAACGACAGCCTCGGCCACGGCGTGGGCGACCAGCTGCTGGTGGCCCTGGCCGATCGGCTGCGGGAGGAGATGCGCCCGGGCGACACCATCGCCCGGCTCGGCGGCGACGAGTTCCTGGTGCTGCTGGACAACCTCCAGCGCACCGAGGACATCCTCTGGATCGCCGAGCGCATCCAGGCGGCCATCTGCCGCCCCTTCCAGGTGCAGGAGCGCGAGGTGCACACCAGCGCCGGCATCGGCATCGCCGTGAGCGAGGGCGGCTACCGGCGCCCCGAGGAGATGCTGCGCGACGCCGACATCGCCATGTACCAGGCCAAGTCCCAGGGCACCGGCCAGGCCCAGCTGTTCCGCGCCACCATGCACCGGCAGGCGATGGAGCGGCTGCAGCTGGAGGAGGAGCTGCGCCGGGCGGTGGAGGGCGACGAGCTGCGGCTCTGGTACCAGCCGGTGGTGGAGCTGGAGAGCGGCCGCCTGACCGGCTTCGAGGCGCTGGTGCGCTGGCTGCACCCGGAGCGGGGGCTGGTGATGCCTGGCGGCTTCATCCCCCTGGCCGAGGAGACTGGCCTCATCATTCCCCTGGGGGCGTGGGTGCTGCGCCGCGCCTGCCGCGACCTGGCCGCCTGGCAGCGGGACGGGTACGGTGGGTTCAGCCTCAGCGTCAACCTCTCCCGGGCCCAGGTCGCGCAACCCGGGCTGGTGCAGACGGTGCGGACCATCCTCGACGAGAGCGGTTGCGATCCCGGCCGGCTGGTGCTGGAGATCACCGAGAGCGCCATCATGGCCAACGCCCTGCAGGCCCGGGAGACCCTGGAGCAGCTGCGGGCGCTGGGGCCGCGGCTGAGCATGGACGACTTCGGCACTGGCTACTCCTCCCTGAGCTACCTGCACCAGTTCCCCATCGACGTACTCAAGATCGACCGCTCCTTCGTCCAGCGCCTGGAGCAGGGCGAGGAGGGCGAGCAGATGGTGGCCACCATCATCACCCTGGGCCACAGCCTGGGCATGAAGGTGGTGGCCGAGGGGGTGGAGACCCCCGGCCAGCTGGCCGTCCTGGCCCGGCTCGGCTGCGAGTATGTCCAGGGCTTCCTCTACTCCCAGGCGGTGCCGCGCGACCAGGCCGGGGAGCTGCTGCGGGCCGGGGTGATGAGCCCCGCGCCGGCCGGGGCGCCCGAATCGTCCGCCGGGTGAACCGCGTCAACCTTTCTCCGCCCGATCTTCATGGAGCGCCCCTGCCTGCCTCGCGGCGGGGGTGATAAACTGCGCCCTCATGCTGACCTATCCCGACATCGATCCCGTCGCCATCAGCCTCGGCCCGCTCCAGGTGCACTGGTACGGCCTCATGTACGTGGTGGGCTTCGTGGCCGCCTGGTGGCTGGGGGCGCGCCGGGCGCGGCGCCCCGGCAGCGGCTGGACCCCCGACGACGTGGGCGATCTCATCTTCTACGGCGCGCTGGGGGTGATCCTCGGCGGGCGCATCGGCTACACCCTGTTCTACGGGCTGGACGCCTTCCTCGCCGATCCCCTGCGCATCCTCCGGCTGTGGGAGGGGGGCATGTCCTTCCACGGCGGCCTGCTGGGCGTGCTCGCGGCCATGGCCTGGTTCGCCCGCCGCACCGGGCGGCGCTTCTTCACCGTCACCGACTTCATCGCCCCGCTGGTGCCCATCGGGCTCGGCGCCGGGCGGCTCGGCAACTTCATCAACGGCGAGCTCTGGGGCCGGGTCACCGACTCCCCCGTCGGCATGGTCTTCCCCACCGGCGGCCCCCTGCCGCGCCACCCCTCGCAGCTCTACGAGGCCTTCCTCGAGGGGCTGGTGCTGTTCGCGGTGCTGTGGTGGTTCTCGGCCCGGCCGCGCCCGCGCATGGCCGTCTCCGCCCTGTTCCTGCTCGGCTACGGCACCTTCCGCTTCAGCGTGGAGTTCCTGCGCGAGCCCGACGCCCACCTCGGCTTCGTGGCCCTGGGGTGGATGAGCATGGGCCAGCTGCTCTCCGTGCCCCTGGTCCTGTTCGGAATCCTGTTGATGATTCTCGCCTACCGCGGCGGCAGGCGCGGCGCCGCCCAGACCCCGGAGGAGAAGCGGGCCCCATGAGACAGTACCTCGACCTGATGCGCCGGGTGCGCGAGCACGGCGCGCGCAAGGAGGACCGGACCGGCACCGGCACCCTGAGCGTCTTCGGCCACCAGATGCGCTTCGACCTCGCCGAGGGCTTCCCGGTGGTCACCACCAAGAAGCTCCACCTGCGGAGCATCATCCACGAGCTGCTCTGGTTCCTGCGCGGCGACACCAACATCCGCTACCTCCACGACAACGGCGTCAGCATCTGGGACGAGTGGGCCGACGAAAATGGCGACCTCGGCCCCGTCTACGGCTACCAGTGGCGCTCCTGGCCCACCCCCGACGGCGGCCACATCGACCAGGTGAGCCAGGTGGTGGAGCAGATCCGGACCAGCCCCGACTCCCGCCGCATCATCGTCAGCGCCTGGAACGTGGGCGAGATCGGGCGCATGGCCCTGCCGCCCTGCCACCTCCTGTTCCAGTTCTACGTCGCCGATGGGCGGCTCTCCTGCCAGCTCTACCAGCGCAGCGCCGACATCTTCCTCGGCGTGCCCTTCAACATCGCCTCCTACAGCCTGCTCACCCTCATGATGGCCCAGGTTACCGGGCTCCAGCCCGGCGAGTTCATCTGGACCGGCGGCGACTGCCACCTCTACCTCAACCACCTGGAGCAGACCGACCTCCAGCTCTCCCGCACGCCCCACCCCCTGCCCGCCATGCGCCTCAACCCGGCGGTCGACGACCTGTTCGCGTTCAAGTTCGAGGACTTCGAGCTGACCGGCTACGAGCACCATCCCCACATCAAGGCGCCGGTGGCGGTCTGATTCAGTCGCCGGTAGCCGGTTTCCGGTAGCCAGTCGCTGCGGCGCGCCCGGGAGGGCGGGGGCCGCTTTCGCCTTGCGGATGGGCGGTTCCTGTCTATAGTTCAAGGAGTTGCAGGAATGCCGGGCGGGCAGGGGGTTTGGCAGGGAGGCTGCAGGGATGGTGCGGGTGCTGACGTTCACTTCCGGGTTTGACGCGGTGCGGTTGGCGCCGCTGTTGGTGGTTCTTTCTCCCTCCCTGGTTCGTTTCAGCCTTGGTGCTGGCGTTGTGCTGTGCGCTGTATCTCGTTCCAGTACGGTGTGGTGTTTGTGGGTGGTGGTCTCTTTGGGTTTGGGGGTTGCGGTGTGGGGGCGGGTTTTATGTGGCGAAAGTGACGTATTTAAATGCGTCATTTGCGCAGTCTAAATGTAGTTAGCCTTTCAGAGGAGTATTACATGTACACAGGAAGTCTTTGGCTTGATTTTGAAAGCGAGGACGAGGAGGCGCACTACGTAGCGAATGTGTCGCGATGCATCATCCGTGACAATGAACTAATTCTTGAGTTCTCAGGAAGCGACGAAGGTCATCATTTTATTGGTAATTGCACGCTCTCAAAAAGTGGTGCTGGCTACTCTGGCAAAGGCAGCTTTGAATACGCCGGAAACAGCGAAGTCTCTTCAAGTGTTGCAGTGTCGATTGAAGAAAGTGGATCTGAAATATTGCTTCATGGTACGTGGAGAGATGAAGGAGAGACGGTGCCATACGAACTTGAGGCAGAACTTAGCAAGAGTAAAAGGGGTCGGTGACAACTGGTAATTATAAAGATTCTCATTTGTCACCGACCCCTTTCGACCTATTGTGAGCGGAAGCGGCTTTCTGCTCAAAAGGCGGGCTACGTTCATGAGTCCGAACACTGGTTGCTGGTGTATGACAATTGGTCGGTTCCTGCGTTGAACGCCGAACGCGGCGCTGTGTTGACTCATGACGCACTGCTCGGGAACGGATCGCTGGCTTCCTTTGATCGCGTTTATGTCATCAACGAGTGCACGCTTTGGAAATTTAACGTGGCCGGGTGGGGGGTTTGTCCAGCGAGTGAGTTGTAGGGCGGCGAAGCTAACAAAAAGCTTCACCCGACGCCGGGTAAGCAGCCGTGCCCTGCTCATGCGTCCGGAAGCCGGCGCGGGTGAGCTTTAACGTTAGATTTCGGAGAAAGAAATGGCATTACCGAATTACAAGGACATAGTCGAACTCCTGAAGAAAGGAGCAACGATTGAGGCTCAAGAAAAGATCATGGAGCTTAGAGAGGCCGCCCTTGAGCTTCAAGAAGAGAACATTAACTTGAAGAATCAAGTGATCGAGCTTCAGGGGAAAGTTCGAAAGCTTGAATCTTTCGAAGGCGAACCATGCCCAAAATGCAGGAAGCCGGCTTGGGTGGTCGAGTCGAGCAAGCCCGATCCGCAGTTTGGAGACCTGGGTGGCATTCGTCGAGAATATCGCTGCACTGAATGTGGCTTCACGGAATCTCAGTTAGTAACGCCAAAATGAAATCTAACACGTCGATCCAGCCGATGTCAGGCCGCAATGCGGCCTTCCTCGGCTGAGCTAGGCGTTAGGGCGCAGATACAAACTATGTCCACCGAAGATTATCTGGCAGAAACGCTTCAGCGGCTTGAGCACTTCTATGCTCAGATGGATAAGTCCACGGGAAATCTGTTTTTTCGGAATGTTGGCCCCTATATGCAGTTTCGGCATGAAACCCTGACAGAATCCCTAGCCTGCTACTTGAAGGGCATTAAGACCATCTCGACGCTCAATGCCTGCATAGTCTTACTTCGTCATGGTTATGCGCAAGAAGTCGGTGCGCTCTGCCGCATGGCCGATGACTTTTGTAACGAGATTTTCTTCTTGCTACAGCCACAAGGAGAGAACGGCAACTTTAGCAATGACCAAGTCCGCTTCCTCGAGAATTTTTACCAAGAAGAATTCGATAAACCCGCAGACCCGCTCAGGTCTACCCAAAAGCGAGAAACTGTAGCTGTAAAAAGGATTCATGCAACGTTTGGTAAATTGGCGGCAGGAGAACTAAACCCTTCAGATGCGCAGGAACTATTGCGTACCACTCATCAGGCATTTTCCGGCTATGTACACGGCGCATATCCCCACATAATGGAAATGTGTGGAGGCAATCCGCCGCGTTACCATGTGTCGGGGATGCTCCACACGCCGCGAATTGAGGAATGGAGAGGCCAGCTCATTGGCTATGTTCAGCGCCTTATCATTGCATCGGTTTTTGTTGCACGTAAGCTCGGAGTAACCGACCTCGAAGCGCCTTTACGATCGTTGCTCGAAGAATTCGAGAAGGCCACAGGAACAGAACCGGTGCTTAAGGCAAGTGACCTGCTCGCGAAATACAAGAAGAAACATGCGCCCTAACAAACGCGAGCTGGAACAACGGGGTCGGACCAGCGTAACCGTGTAGCAGATATGTAGTTAGGACAACAAGATGACCAGAAAAAACGAAACAAAGGAGCAAAAATACGTGTCTACTGACGAAAAGATTGCGCTAAGGAATAGCTGGCTAAAGGTTGGGGTTATTGGTTCGGCTACAGCTGTACTTGTAGTAAAAATTTGGCAAGCAGATTTTACTCAAGCTTTCTCAGGCTTCGACTTTTCCGATTTATTGTCATTGTTTCTTGCTATTTTCTCTATTAGTTTGGCTGTTCTTTTCTACTTAAAGGCAACGGATACATCCAATGTCTTCTACGATAATACCTATCGATTTACGAAGGATGTTTCTGAAATACTAGGAAGAGTTGAAGCGGGTTTTGGGGAACGTTTGCGGCATCTTGATGAGGGATACACTGGGTTAAAGAGTGCTGTTGAAAAGCTTCCTTTTGATAGAGCAAAAGCTGAGGAGGAGATAAAGGAAGAAGAGGAACAGCTACAAAAAGTGGAGCAAGAGAGGGTTGAGCTTATCGAAAGCCTTGCGAAACGTGCTCAACTGCAGGAAGAGGAAAAGCGTTCATTATTCACCCGCCTTGAAGAACAAGATAAAGAATTAAGTAGCGCTAGAAGAGAGTTGCACTTTCTGCGGCGACGCCTCCATGCAGCAGAAGTTGTTGATGAAGATCTGGTAAGGCGAATCCCCTCTCATGTTAGGCACATGCTAAACAAAGCAGTCGGGTTAAAGGTGCTGGACGAAATATCTCACGGCGCACCAATGAGAATTATAAATAGGCGATTCAATGCATTGCGCGATGAACTGCCAACCCGGTTCATTGAAGAGCTAAGGGAGTTTGGGATTGTTGATTCGGATGGAGAACTCACTCGAATTGGATTCGAATTACTTAAAAGCATTAACAGTGAAAGGTCCTAGCAATCACAGGTGCTCTGGCAGTAAAAAGCGCCGCTTCTCCATCGCTCTGCTTTGTACTGCCAGCGAAGTGTAGCGGTAGAGTTCATCGGATTAACGCTCTAAAAGGGATGCGTATGACGATATTTACGTTTTCGGCCGATGGTGGATGGCAGACAATAGAAGACTTTCTTGCGGTTCCTGATGTGTCAGATTGTGCTGAAGAAAGAGCCCTGGCCGGTTTTTCAAAGTATCCAGCGCTCTCTGTTGGCGATACGGAGGGTGGTGCTTTCTGTGTTGAGATTTATGGCCGGGAATTCGGTGCGGCATCTAGAAAGCAGTCGCAATATGAATATTTGGTAGCTGTAGATGTCGGTGACTCCGGAGAATTTATCGCAATTCCTTCGCTTCCCGACCTCCTGGAGTTCATGCGCTTGACGATTCCTTTATGCGTTACCATTGATGACTGGCGAATCCGACACGAGAAATATATGGCGGAAATCGAGGAAAAATTGAACTCAGGGCGTCAGAAGTGAAAATATAATCGAGCCCTAACCCCTCGTTCTGACCATTACACACAGGTCATGGCGTAAAATCACGGCTCCCAGGGCGAATAGATCAACGCAAGCAAAAAGGGGTCGGTGACAAATGAGAATCTTTATAATTACCAGTTGTCACCGACACCTGAACAACGGGGTCGGACCAGCGTAACCGACTAAGCACCTGAACAACGGGGTCGGACCAGCGTAACCGACTAAGTATTCAAGAAAAATCGGAAATATGTGGCCATATTCTGCGCTTGCAAGCCACATTTACGCGTCATAAACGATGAATGTTGCGTGGAGTGCCGACACCGCCGCTTCCTGCGCGGAGGCGCCAGCATCCGGCAACTCCACAGCGCAGCGGGCGGGGTCAGGTCTAACATTCCAACAGTTAGGACGGGATGACAAGTTAATAAACTGTAGCCGGCTTTAAAAAATTGCATGCACAACTTACAAAGGAATGTGTTTTTCGTGATGGTATTAGCTGGCGGCAGTGCTTCGACCTACGATCTGGAACACAATTTAAATTCCCTGGTGGGCAGCAAGCTGAAACCCGCAGAAGCACAAGAAATGAAAGTGGTTCAGCGAGTGGACGGGAAACCATCGCTCTATGAGTTTAATTCCAGAAATGGCCAGTGCACTGTTCTGGTCGCCATCAACCCGCGCACACAGGTTATAGAGGGTTGGCGCTATCAAAGCGGGTCGAAGCGTTGCCGGAAAACCCGCGAGTATGGCCATGCCTGGTAGCAAAACGGCGCGGGTTGCGGGCGCGGTGCGCAAGTAACACAGGGGCCGGCCACGGTTTTCCTATGCGGCATCTGGCCCACGAACACAATCACGGGGCGTCATGCAAATGAATAGTACCAGACCAGCTCCCAATGAGGTACGGCCGATAGTCCGGGTGCTCGCAGTCATCCTTGCGATTTGCTGCTGGGGTGTCGCATTGATGATTGCGTACTCATTTGCACTTTCTGGTAGTGTCGCTGAAGGTTCAATCAAGGTTTTGGCCAGCGCCGTGCTTTTCGGTTCAGTATCAAGCTTTGTTGTCGTAAAAGGTTTTGTCCCGCCCTGGCTCATGCGCCTTATCCCGTTCGTCGGCTCGGCCACGGCCGGTCAGGAGTTGAGGAAAAATAAATGGAATCGGTGACAGCTGGTTATTGTAAAGATTGTCATCTGTTTTCAATCTCTTCTGGCTCAGTACGACTGAAATCGACTTAAGCTTTATGAAAAATATCGTCATCACGATATGCTATTTGCTGTTGTTCGGTTGTGGCCCAACTAGATACAGCTATGATTGCACTGTGCCATCTTTTGTGATTCAGTCGCCGCACATAATAAATGAGTCATTCCCAACGGATGACTACTTGAAGAGCAGTTGCAAGATCAAGACCGCTAAAAATTATACAATCTTAACGAAAACAAATGGTGTTGTTGTTGATGTCCGTCAGGAGGCGTTTAGGCCAACGCTTTACATGAGTCCGCGATCAGATACGGGAAAAAGGATTGTCATAACGGGCCAGGATATTTACGAAACGGCGCCGATGCATTCATATGCGATTGATATTGAGTTGTCTTCAAAGCGAAGCATCTCTTTTGATGTTCGTGATTCAGAGAACAACCATATCGATACAATTGCGCTTGCATATACGCCAGTTGTCTGCGAATGCGTGGGATATGATGCACCATAAAGGGCTGACGCTGCCTTTCAGCGGACGCAGGAGCCGTTGCGGCTCCGGTGCTGAAAGCGTTCGCTGGCCGCCCGATAAAGTGCTGTGATTTGAGGGGATGGCATGTCACCGAGTACGGATGAACCAAAGGTGGATCAGGCAGCATCCCCTCGCCAGTGGATCAGACTGGTTGCTGTTTATCTGTTCATACCCCTGGTTCTCCTGGTGTGCGGAGGGGATTTCGGTTGGTGCCAGGCGTGGGTCTATTCCCTGCTGATTGTCGCCGCCGGCCCGGGGGGGCGCCTTTGGGCGGAACGGCGGCATCCGGGGTTGATGGCCGAGCGGCAGAACATGGAGAAGGTCCAAAGAGCGAAGGCATGGGACAGGGTGCTAGCGCCGTTGATGGCGCTGAGTGTGAGTTTCCCCCCGGTCATCGTGGCCGGGCTGGATCATCGCTTTGACTGGTCACCCGAATTTCCGTTGTGGCTCATGGTGCTCGGCTTCCTCTTGATCGCGCTAGGATACGCTTTCGCTGCGTGGGCATTGATAGAGAACCGCTTTTTCTCCAGCGTGGTGCGTATTCAGGTGGAACGGGGGCATGTGGTTTGCGACAGCGGCCCCTATCGGATAGTTCGACACCCGGGCTACGCCGGAAACATGTTGGCGCTCCCGGGTATGGCGCTGGCCTTGAACTCGTTGTGGACACTTGTTCCGGCGGCGGTGGCGCTGGTCATCGCGGTGATCAGAACGGCGCTGGAGGACCGGACTCTACAGGACGAGTTACCGGGCTATCGCGACTATGCGCGACGCGTGCGCTATCGGTTGATTCCCGGGATTTACTGAAGGGACTCATCTGCTGCGAACAGCGGGGCCGGATCGGCGTTATCGACCATGTAGGCTAGAAAAACCGGAAATAGCTGGCCATATTCTGCGCTTGCAAGCCACATTTGCACGTCATGAACGATGAATGTTGCGTGGAGTGCCGACCGCACCGCTTCCTGCGCGGAGGCGCCAGCATCCGGCAACACCATGACAACGCTGTCAGCGCCTGGAACCAGAGCGAAATAGAGCCCATGGCTCTGCCGTCCGGACACCTCCTGTTCCGGTCCCGCATCGCCGGGGGGCGGCTCTCCCGCCACTTCCACCTCTCCCCTCCGAAGCGGGACGACCTCCGGCTCTGCCGCTAAACCTGCCCCCTTCCCGCAGTGCGCCGCAACGCCCGGTTGCGGGCGCGATGGCCGCGCCCGCCTTGCGGTTGGGTTGCTTGTGTCTATAGTTCAACAGGTTGGGTCAAGCCGTACTGCCGCGTCCGCGGCGGGGTGGCTGCAAGGGTCGGCAGGGTTCGGTGACAGGTGCGACTCGGCACCCAGACCTGCGGCCCGCTTTCCCGACCCCGCAGCCGGGGCAGTTGTGCCGATGGAGGACAATAACATGCTGTATCACCTGGATTTCCATGTGGAATACCCGGCATCCATGCCGCAGAAGGATCTCTTCTCAATCTGGGCCCGGGAAGCCGATGCGGCCCTGGGCGCGAAGCAGGCGGGCGTGGTCGTCGATCTCTGGAAATGCGTGGGCGCCCGGCGCGTGATCGCCGTCGTCAACGTGGACAGCCTCGACACCCTCGACCAGATCCTGCTCGATTTGCCGATCATGAAGGAGCATGGCCAGCACGTGCAGATCGACGTGACCCCCCTGCGCCGGTACGAGGACTTCGCGGCGGATGTGAAGAAGCGGCTGGGCTGATATAGCCGCTGCGGGATATCGATGCCGGGGGTGACCGCAGGGAGTGCGCCAGGGGCCACGCGGGTGGGTGACGAATGGAAGCGCCTTCCATTCCTCGCCCACCCCATATCGACAAGACCCCGTTGCTCCCGGCCATTGCGACAGGAGACATGTCAAATGACAACGCTCATCATCTTTCACGAAGTTGAAGATGGGCGGCGGTGGGCGAGCGCCTGGAAACAGGGGCCTGGCAGCCGTCAGGAAATGTTTGCCCGAATTGGCGTCACGGCCCGTTGCTTCCGGGACCCTGAACATCCGGACTCGACGGGCCTGATACTGGAAGTGCCGGATATGGAGCGCTTCCAGACCTTCATGGCATCCGAAGAGGCGAAGAAGGCCATGGAAGAGGATCGTCTCAAGGTCGGGACGATGCGGGTGCTCGCAGAGTTCGTCCCCTAGCGGAGAGGCAATGGGAGGGGTCGGTGACAACGGGTGATTCTCTGGATTCACATTCGTCATCGATCCTTTTCATGGGTTGGGAAATCCTCCCCGGTCAGGTATGGCTTCGGATTTGACGGGCGACAATGGCTGGCAACTGGTCAGTGGCAGAGGTTGAAGCGGCTGTTGAGGATTACTTCGACATGCTTCGGCGCGAGCTGACGGGTCGCCGGTTCAACAAGGCGGCGCATCGGCGTGCACTCCGGGAGCGTCTGAACAACCGGTCCGATGGATCAGTGGAGTTGAAGCACCAGAATATCAGCGCCGTGCTGATCGAGATGGGTATTCCCTATATCGATGGCTACAAGCCCCGATTCAATTACCAGCGTTCGCTGTTGCCGGCGGTGGTTGCGGAATACCTGAAGCACAATCCGGAGATTCAGGCGCTGTTCCTGGCCGACTCGGAGATGACGCCCGCAATCCCGTCTGTGGAGGACTTTCTGGCGGCGCGGGAGGCGCCGCCGGCCCGGGATGTTCGAAGCCCCACTATGGTTGCGGAGGGCTCAGTCATCTACAACCCCATCGGCATGAACTACCTGGAGATCGAGGCGCGGAATCAGTTGCTCGGCGGCGCCGGCGAGCAGTTCGTGATCAATTTCGAGCGCGCCCGTCTCATTCATGCGGGACAGGAGGCGCTTGCCGATCGAATCGAGCAGGTATCCGTGACAGTGGGGCCGTCGGCCGGGTTCGATATCCACTCATTCGAAGTGAATGGATCCGATCGGTTCATCGAGGCCAAGACCACGAAGTACGGTAAGAGCACGCCGTTCTTCATCACGCCCAGTGAACTCCGATTTTCCCGCGATAACGCATCCCGGTATTTTCTGTACCGGATCTTCAGGTTCCGCACCGATCCGCGCCTGTTCGCATTGCATGGCCACCTGGAGGGACAGTGCAAGCTGGAGCCGTCACAGTACATGGCGTGGCCTGCATGAAGGCCGGACCTGGCGGATGATGGGAGGGGCAGGTGTGTCGAAGCCGACGTGGAATCCCGGTCTCAGGGCGGTCCTGAATGAATTGCCGCTCGATTTGCCTGGCGTGGTGGAAGGGAAGATGTTCGGTTTTCCCGCCTACTACGTGCACGGCAAGCTGTTCGCCTGCCTCTATGGCGAGGGGGTCGGGCTCAAGGTGCCCGGAGAAATCGCGAACAGCCTGCTGACGGAGAGGCATGTCGTTCCTTTTCAACCGCTTGGGAGGCCGCCCATGAGGGAATGGGTCCAGATCAACCGCCCGCAGGCGGAGGATTACCGCCAGGATGCGGCACTCTTCCGGGCTTCGGCGGAGTTCGTTGGCACGGTGGTGGGAACTGCAGGGAAGAAGAGATGACGCCATGTGAGCGGGCCGGCGCCCGGGTCATGTTGCTGTTTCCCGCAAGCCGGGGCGCGGAGTCCGTCGCAGGGTCCCACGTCCCGGGCGGTGAAGTCGGGCGGCAGCGTTCATGACACTCGTCCGGCTCATCGTCGCCGCGCTGCCCCAACTCCTGCTGCTGCTCGCCGTGGGCGGGGCGCTGGATCTGCTCGGCGGCTGGAACCACACGGACGGGGCCATGGGCGCGTTGCTCGGGCTCATCATTCTGAGCCCGGTGGCCACCGCCCTCCTGCTGGGGCTGGAGGCGGTGGGCGCCTTCCGCCAGCGCCGGCGGGGGGTTCGGCCGGTCACCTTCAGGCCGGGGCTCGCGGCGTTGCTCTTCGCCGAGGCCCTGGTCATCGACGGCGTCCTGTTGACCCAGATGCGCATGTAGGCGGCCCGGTCATGCCTTCGGGCCGTGACGGTGGCGCGGGGCGAGCTCTGCCGTCAGGAACAGGCGCACCGGCGCGGGCAAGGGTCCGGCCGCCGCGATGCCACGGAGACACGGACATGGAGGCTTTCGGGAACGAACTGGCGGGCGGCTGCCACTGCGGCAACATCCGCTACCGGCTGCAGACGGGGAAAAGCCCCGCGGAACTGCCCCTGCGGAGTTGCCGGTGCTCTTTCTGCCGGCGGATCGGGGCCCGCTACACCGCCGACCCGGAAGGCGCGCTGCGCATCGGGATCGCCGATCCCGCGGCGGTCAGCCGCTACCGCTTCGCCTCCGGGGTGGTGGACTTCCTGGTCTGCCGCCGCTGCGGTGGCATGCCCGCCGCGCTGACCGGGATCGACGGCCGGACCTTCGGCATCGTCAACGCCAACACCCTGCAGACGCCCCTCGAGGGAGACGCCCCCGTGGTCGATTTCTCCGCCGAGACGCCGGAAGCGGGCCGGGAGCGGCGCCGGCGGACGTGGATCGGCCGGGTGACGCTCCCGGAGGGCATGGAGGCGCCGGGATGAGGCCCGCGCCGCCGGGCCGACGCGCCGAATCCCCCGATGGGCTATCATTTTCTTCTCGCCGTCCAGTCGGGCCGGGGAAGCGATTCGCTGCCGCCCCGCCCCGATGCTGAAGGACCGGGGCGCGTGTGAACAACAACCGGAAACGGGGCGGTCGCCACGGGTTGGCCGCCACCGCCGGGACAGCCAGACAGGGAGATGCCGATGAACCTCAGCTATGCCGTCCTCATGCTCGCCGCCTTCGCCGCCGCACCCGCCGCCGCCTTCGAGGTGACCAGCAACGACATGCAAGCGGGCCGGCCCATGTCCGGGGCGCAGGTGTTCAAGGGGTTCGGCTGCGAGGGCGGCAACGTCTCGCCCCAGCTCGCCTGGCGCGACATCCCCGCGGGGACGAAGAGTTTCGCCGTCACGGCCTACGACCCGGACGCGCCCACCGGCAGCGGCTGGTGGCACTGGGTGATCTTCAACATCCCCGCGGACGTGCGCGAGCTGCCCACGGGAGCCGGCGACCCGGCCTCGGGACTCGCGCCCGGGGGCAGCGTGCAGAGCCGCACCGACTACGGCGCGCCCGGCTATGGCGGGCCCTGCCCGCCGGAGGGCCACGGCCCGCACCGCTACCAGTTCCGCGTCTTCGCCCTCGACGTGGAGCGGCTCGACCTCGCCCCCGACAGCTCCGCCGCCCTGGTGGGCTTCATGCTCAACGCCCACAAGCTCGGCGTGGCGCAGCTCGAGGCGCTGTACGAGCGCTGAAACCCGTAACGACGGGACTGGGGATGTCCCCCATCCCGGATGGTTGAGACGGGACGGCCTCCCCGTCCCGTCAGGGAGGTTGCCATGAGAAGCCATCATTCCCCGCGAAGCGATAGCGGCCGTGTCCGGGCCACGGCATCTGGATGGCTGGCGGTGCTGCCGCTGGCGTTGTTCCTGGGGGCCTGTTCCAGCTCCACCTCCTCCGACGGGGGCGCGGTCTACACGGCGGAGCAGGTGAGCTGCGCCCTCTTCAGCCGGGATGACGCCGCCGCCGTTCTCGGCGTGCCGGCCGCGGATATCCAGGTGACCGCCGAGGAGCTCTACGAGGGGAACTGGGATTGCGGCTTCAACGGGGGCGGCCTGGACAAGCTGGTGAGCTTCAATATCACCCTGTCGCCGGGCGTGGAGGAGGCGGCGGTGGATATGGCCCAGTACCGCGGCCACCTGGAGACCGCCAGCGGCACCAGTCCCTTCAGGGAGGACCTGGCGGATGGCGCCTACAGCGAGGTGGACGGGCTGGGCGACGAGGCGCTGTGGACCGCGGTGAACGGCACCCTGACCGTGCGCCAGGGGAACTTCTCCCTGCAGATCAGCCTGCCGAAGGACCGGGAGGTCCAGGTGGGGATAGCGAAGAAGATCCTCGCGCCGCTCTGATTCCCGCGCCTGGGCCGGGGGCCGGATCCCGGTCCCCGGCCCCGGTCGTCGGGGAGGGGGCGGGGCTCCCGCCTTCCTTTCTGTCCCCGCCCCTTTTTGTTATAAAGCCACGCTCCTTGTGTCGCCTCGCCTTGTCGAACCGGTGGCGCCTGGCGCCGACCCCGCTGAACAGGATGTGAAAACCATGACCGATCTGCCCAACTGCCCCGAATGCGGCTCCACCTACACCTACGAGGACAGCGCCATGTTCGTCTGCCCCGAATGCGGGCACGAGTGGGCGAAGGCCGCGCCCGCCGCCGCTGAGGACGAGGGGCCGGTGGTGAAGGACGCCAACGGCAACCTGCTCCGGGACGGCGACACGGTCACGGTGATCAAGGACCTCAAGGTCAGGGGTTCGTCCGCGGTGGTCAAGGTGGGCACCAAGGTGCGGAACATCCGCCTGGTGGAGGGCGACCACAACATCGACTGCAAAATCGACGGCATTGGCGCCATGCAGCTGAAGTCGGAGTTCGTCAAGAAGGCCTGACCCGGTGTGGGTGGGATGCGCCCGGTGTGGGCCATGGGTTCACATGGCCCGCCGGTTTGTTTATAGTCACTGCGCCGCTCCATGGAGGAGCGGAGTCGCGGGCTTGCTCGGCCCGGGATCTTCCACAAACACGGATAGGGAGTAATCAACATGTTCGGACTCGAAAACCTTCTCGGCGGTATCCTGGGCCTGGTCACCGGTCTGCTGGACACCGTCCTCGGTCTGGTGACGGGCCTGCTGGGCGGACTCCTGGGCTAAATCCAGGGACTGCCGCCGGGGAGGGGAGTGCACCCCCCTTCCCGGTTTGTGAAAAAACGCCTGTCGCAACCCGCATTTCCCCCGCCACCGCTTCAAGACCCTTCCGCCGGACACGGCGGCCGCTCCCCTCCGGCACCGCCACGCGCGCCGCCCTCCCAGTGACCTGCCGCCGCTCCCGGCCCCGGTGCCGCTGTCCGCGTTCAGTGAGGGTGTGTTCGGGCATCCGCACCACTCCCCGCGACCGGGGCAGGCCGGGCCGGGGCGATGCCGCTCCGGAGCGGGGCACCTGTCCGCTGCGGCGAACAGCCGGACGCGGGCGGATTGGCGCCAGGCAATCCGCCGGGTGTATCTTCAGTATCCATAACAACGACGATATTCGGGGTGGATAGGGAATGTTCCATTCCGCGCGGGGCATGCCGATGCCCGCCCCGTGCGCTCATGCCCCTGGCAAGGAGGTGAAGCATGAGCCTGGATCTCGATATTCAGCGGCTGCTGCGCTCCAACGAGGTGAAGCAGATCAATTTCACCATGGCCGGCATCCGGGTCTCCGGGCACGGCTTCTGGGAGTTGTCGAACTGTTTCTCCGACCAGACCATGGGCCACCGGATCCGGGTCACGGTGCGCCCGGCGCTGGTGGGGCCGCACGCCGAGGCGGCCTATGACCCGGGCGGCGACAAGATCAACCTGCGCTCCGCCACGGTCCTGGGAACGCCCTTCGGCCGCGCCTCGGTGGTCCATGAGTGCACCCATGCCCAGATGGACCTGCGGGGCGTCCACACGCCCATCCGCTCCGAGGAGGGCGCCGCCTTCATCGCCGAGGCCTGGTACCTGCTTGCCTGCAACCTCCACGTCCCCACGGCATCGCCCGGCTTCCCGGCGGAGATCGCGGCCATCGCGGCCGACCTCAGGGGGCAGGCCGCGCGGGCCATCGGTCGCCCGGTGGCGATGACGCCCGACCAGATCAACCAGGCCCGCCGGGTGATGGTCAGCTTCAGGTATCCCACCGGCCACTACCACTCCGACGGCATCCGCGGCCATCGCTACCGCGGTCCCTGAGGCGCCCCGGGCGGGTACGCCGGCAGCGCCCGCGCCCCGCCCGGAAGGGGGGCCGTCCGCGGAGGGCCCCCCTTCCGGGCCCGCCCTGCACGGCTACTCCGCGTCGCCGGCGAACACCCGCTTGGGCAGGGTGGCGTGGATGCCCCAGTTGCCGTCCACCACCTGGGTGACGCCGAAGTCCACCGCCACGGACATGAGGGAGATGGCCTCGTCCTCGGACAGCCCCCGGGTGGTCATGAGGAAGTGCCGCATCTTCCTGAAGGCGTCCACCATGGCCTTGTCCAGGGAGGAGTTGGCGTAGATCTCCTGCTGCGCCCCGGGGCCGAGCTCGGCCAGGTAGTTGGCGTAGCTGAAGCCGTGCACCACCCACTCGTCCCCGGTCTCCAGCAGGGGGTAGTCGAGCCCCTCCACCACGGTGCCGGCCAGCTCGTCCTTCTTGTGCAGCACGATCTGCAGCACGCCGGTCAGCGAGGTCTCGATGGCGGTGCCGTCCAGCTCCGAGTCGCCCTGGGCGGCGTGGGGATCGCCCACGGAGAGCAGGGCGCCCTCCACGGCGACGGGGTAGTACATGGTGCCGCCCTTGCCGATGCGCCAGTCGTCGATGTTGCCGCCGGTGTAGCTCGGGGGGATGGAGTCCACCATGTCCGCCTCCGCCGGGGCCACGCCCATGGTGCCGAAGTGCAGCCGCACCGGGATGCGCGCCTCACCCAGGATGTCGTGGTTCTCCTTCACCAGGCTGTGGTCCACGCGCACGCCCGGGTAGTCGATGGTCTCGTGCACCACGCCGAAGGGGTCGGTCTGGGGCACCCAGCGGAAGTTGTAGACCGCCCTGGCCCAGTCCTGCTGCCCGGTGGCGTCCACCTGGTAGATGGTGATCACCTCGCGCGGCTTCGGCTCCTCGATGAGGTGCTTGTAGTGGAAGCCCCACCAGGCCGCGGCGTTGGAGCCGAAGGTCTTGCCCGCGTAGTCCGGGTTGGCGCTGGGGCGCGGATGCATGTCGAGGATGCGCACCTCCAGCACGTCGCCGGGCTCGGCGCCGCAGACCTTGATGGGGCCGGTGAGGATGTGCACGCCGAAGCCCTCGCCGGCGCCGCGGCCGTGGATGGAGGCGTCCATGGGGCCGGCGCCGCGGCGGTCCACGTTCTTGTGCTTGGCGTCCCAGGTGTAGACGCTCTCGGCGCCCGGATCGCCCTTGATCATGCGCTCGTAGTCGTCGTCGGCGTGGTGGGTGAGGGTCTCGATGGTGACCATGTCGCCCGACTTGACGGTCAGCGCCGGGGGAATGCTCTTGCTGAAGTAGCCCCAGTTCACGGTCTTGTCGTTGGCGGGCAGCGTGTAGTGCCGCGGTTCGCCCGCGGCGCAGGGATCGGTCCCGCCCTCGGCCCCGGTGCCGCCAAGGGCGAGGGCGAGGCCGACGACGACGGGTGCGAGGGGTGCGATCGGCCGGTGCCTGGTGTCTCTTTCGCGTGGAATCATACCGGTTCTCTCCTGGCAGCTGCCGCCCCGCTTCCGGATGGAGGGGCGGTCGTTGTGGGTGGGCCGGATCCGGCGCGGGGCGTTGTCCCGCGTCGTCATGCCGGCCATGCGCAGGAACCGGAGTGCAGGGGCTGTGCCAACGGGGGTGGCGGCGCACAACGGGTTGTCAAGAAAGGATAAATGGCGGATCCGGGAGGCGCGCGGGCGACCGGTCCGCCGCACCATGGTGGACCGCGCCCGCCGACCTCCCGCGGACGGTTGTAAAGCGGGTTGGGACCGGGGCGCCGGTTGTGAAGCCGGGGTGGGCGGGACAGCAACGATCGGGCCGGTAGCGGGGGCCCGGCGCGCCGGCTGTCAGGTGGGAGGCGGACCGCGGGCGCGGAGTTCGTTCCTGGTGCGGATTACCCCAGTCCGGGCAGGGACGGGGAGGTGGCGCGGGCACGTCGGCGCGCGGGGCCCTCAGTGCGTCAGGCAGCGGATCCCTGCGCTGAACCCGGCGCACGTCGCCACCGGGCCTTGTCGCTCTCCCAGGCGCTGCCGGTGGCGGTGACGGAGTCCGGCGCCATGGCGCCGCCGCAGAGGGCAAGGGCGAGGCACAGCGTGGTGACGGGACGCTTCATGTTTCCTCCCGGTGGTGGGGCCTCCATCGGCCGCAGTGGCGAAAAAGGAAGCCCGCGATGGGGGGCGGGCCTCAAAGTGGGGACTGCCGGATGGAGATGACTCCTGGGAGTCGACCGTAATGCTACAACCTGGGCGGTGCCGGCGCGTTGATAATGCGCAATGGTAAAACGCTGATTTAAATCACCTTATGGATGGGTGTGAGTGGGCGGATCGATGCGGAGACGGGCGCCGATCCTCAGCGCCCCAGGATCGCCCGCAGCTCGGCGCTGGAGAGGACGTGGCAGTAGATCATGTTGATGATCTCCAGCTCCCGCCGGTGCAGCTCGTCGGTGCCGGCGGCGCAGCAGTCCTCCACCACGATGACGTTGAAGCTCTCGTCGGCCAGGCTGCGCACCGTGGAGGAGACGCACTGGTCGGTGAAGATGCCCGTCAGCACCACGTTGCGGATGCCCATGTTGGCGAGGATGAGCCGCAGGTTGGTGCCGGTCAGGGCGCTGTCGGTGGTCTTGGTGATCACGATCTCCCCGGGCCGCGGCGCCAGCTCGGGGACGATCCGGCTCGCCTCGCTCTCCTTCGGCAGGAGCAGGTAGTTCCAGCCCGGCTTCTTCTGGCTCAGCGAGCGGTCGCGGCCGTCCTCCAGCAGGCAGGCGATGCGGGCGTGGATCACGTCCATGCCCGCGGCGCGGAAGGCGTCCTGCAGGGCCCGGGTGGCGGGGATGACCGTCCCGCGCATGCGCCGCCGGAAGGGCTCCCAGCGCTCCGCCTCCACCGGGTCGTCGGAGACCTGGAGGTAGATGTTCTGGACGTCGATGCTGAGCATCGCGGTCGCGGCGGGATCGAGGGAGAGATCCGCGGGCTCGGGGGCCCGCTCGTAGTAGAAGGAGCGGTAGGCGCTCTTCCAGTTCATGGGGTGTTCTCCCGGCGGGCCGGGGGGCTCTCCGGCCGGGTCATTCAAACACGCTCATCGGGCAACGCAGGAGCTCCTGGACCTGTTCCGGCGTCCGCTCATCGGGCGGCAAGGCCCGCAGATCCAGGCACCGCTGAACGATCCGCCGCTCGTAGTCGTCGAGGCGGGTCGTCCAGAGCTGGAGGCGGACCAGGCCGGGGTCTTCCCCGCCCTGGGCGCTGCCGCCCACCACGGCGGTCAGGCGGATATCGTCCCTCTGCCAGGCCAGCACCAGGTGATGTCCCGCCGCGCCGCTCTCCTCCGCGGGTGCGCCCAACCGCGCCACCAGCAGACTGCGGGCCTGGTCCAGGTCGACCGGGCCCGGGAGCTCATCCTGGACCTCGACAAAGCCCAGCTCCGACCCCATGTACTGGAGCCTGACGCGGCTGCGGTCGCCGGGACGGGCGGTCCGGTAGGCCTGGATATGGTTGCTGTAGCTGTAGCCGGTGTCGCTGAGCATCCCGTCCGCCTCCGCCACGGCCATCCCGGGGCGTAGCCCCATGAGGCTCGTGGAAGCGAGGCCGTCACCCTGGAGCCACCGGTCCAGCACCTGTTCGAAGTCCAGGGCAGCCGTGCTGTCGGCGGGCTTGCCGGCGGCCGGTTCGGCCGCGGTGATGGCGGGGGCGAGCAGAGCGAGCAGCGTGATGAAGGCGAGGCAGGTTCGTATCCGCATCCGGGGATCCTTGGTTGGTCGGGAATGGAGTCTGGGCCGTCGGCCCCCGCAGCTCCCCACGACTGGGGACTGGCGGTTATTGTGCGACCCCGGCAGGTCCCGATAAAGGGGCATTCGTCAATTCCCCCGCCCGGCGGCGGGTCAGTTCTTGTCCCACATGACGTTGCACTCCGCCTTCGCCGAGGCCTCCAGCAGCTCGATGAGCGGCAGGGCGCGGTGGGCGAGGCTGACCACCTCGTCGTCCGGGGCCTGGTCCCGGTCGCGGCCGGGCATGGCGGGCGCGGCGCCGCCCGCGGCGATGGCGGTGCGCAGGCGCAGCAGCGCCTCGGGGACATCCTCGGCCAGGATGGCGCCGGGGACGCTGCCGCTGTGGCCCATGAGGCGGATGAGCTGGAGGGCGACGTTGCCGAACATGGTGATGTTGGGGTAGGCCCGGCTCTGGAAGGTAATCAGCATGGAGGTGCCTCCCTGGTGGTCTCACTCCACAGTCTAGCGCCAGGAGCGCCGCCGGCGCAGTCCCGCCGGGCGCCGCCGGGTCGACATGTCCGCCGTCCACCCCGGCGCGGTCGCGTGCCGCGGGATCCGGGGCCGGTGGTGATACCCTTGATCCCGAAGGTGGCGCCGGGGCGCCGCCGGCCACCGCCGTTCGGATTTCGAGGACTCATCCGTGGACGCCAACCGCCTCCGACAGGTCCTGGGCAAGACCCTGCGCACCTTCGTCAACATCCTGCCCATCGTGGCGGGCATGCTGCTGCTCACCAGCCTGCTGCTCACTCTCTTTCCGGACCTGCTCTCGGCCCGGTTGTTCGGCGGTCCGCCCTGGGCCGACGCCCTGCTCGGGACCGCCATCGGCAGCGTGGCGGCGGGCCCGCCCCTGGTGAGCTACGTGCTCGGCGGCGAGCTGCTGTCCAAGGGGGTGAGCCAGTTCGCCGTGACCGCACTGCTGGTGAGCTGGGTGACGGTGGGCATCGTGCAGCTCCCGGCGGAGGCGCTGCTGCTGGGCCGGCGCTTCGCTCTCCTCCGCAACGGGCTGTGCTTCCTGTCGGCCATGGCCATCGCCTGGCTCACCGCGCTGACGCTGCCGCTGCTGGGGTAGGGTGATGGGAGCCGGGACGATGAGCGGGGAGCGGCCGCCGGAGGCGCCCGAGGGCGCGGCGGGGAGAAAGGCGGGCGGCCGCGGCGGCTGGATCTTCCTGGCCATCGTGGCCGGGCTCTACGGGCTGGCGGCGCTGTTCGACCGGGAAGCGGCGGGCCGTTCGCTGCAGGTCTTCGCCGGGCTGCTGGGCAACGTGGTGCCCGCGCTCGGCCTGGTGCTGGTGCTGCTGTTCCTCGTCAACCTGCTGCTCAGCCCGAAACGGGTGGAGAAGTACCTGGGCCGGGGTTCCGGCCTGCGGGGGTGGGTGACGGCCCTGGCTGCCGGGGTGATCTCCACCGGCCCGGTCTATGCCGCCTACGCGGTGCTGCGGGAGCTGCGCCTGAAGGGCATGCGCCCCTCGCTCATGGCGGCGCTGCTCTACGCCCGGGCGGTGAAGCTGCCGCTGCTGCCGTTGCTGGTCCACTACTTCGGCATCGCCTACACCGGGCTGCTGGTGTTCTGGATCCTCGCCTTCGCCGTGCTGGGCGGGCTGGTGATGGGGTGGGTCGAGGAGGAATGAAGGCGGCTCCCGGGCGTCCGCGGCGGGTCTCCGCCGGCCGCCGGGTGAACCGGTCCGGGGCGGCTCAGAGTTCTCTGGGCACCCACATGAAGTCGCGGTTGCGCGTGACCAGGTCCGGTATCCGCTCCGGTGGAATCGGCCTGCTCACCAGGTATCCCTGGATTTCGTCGCATCCCGAAGCCTGCAGGAAGTGCAGCTGCCGGAGGGTCTCGACGCCCTCCGCCGACACCCGGATCTTCATGCTGTGGCCGAGGGCAATGATGGATTTGGCGATGGCGATGCTGTCGGCGTCGTCGGGGATGTCGTGCATGAAGGCCTGAGCAATCTTGAGCCGGTTCAGCGGGAACTGTTTCAACGCCGCCAGGCTCGAGTAGCCGGTACCGAAATCGTCGATGGACAGACCCACACCCAGCTCGCGAATCGCGGTCATGGTATGGATCGATTCGTCGAGATTGCGCATGAAGAGTCCTTCGGTCAGCTCGAGCTCGAGCAGGCCCGGGTCGAGGCCGCTCCCGTGCAGGATGGTCTCTATCGTTCCGGGCAGTCCGGCCTGCCGGAACTGGCGTGGCGAGAGGTTGACCGCCACCCTCAGGTGCGGCAGGCCCTGGTCCGCCCACTCCCGGGCCTGGGCGCAGGCGGCATGCAGGACATACTCTCCGAGCGGCAGGATCAGGCCGGTCTCCTCCGCCACCGGGATGAACTGCTCGGGTGTGATCAGGCCCTGTTCCGGGTGGTTCCAGCGGACCAGGGCCTCCATGGCGACGAACCTGCCGCTGAGCAGTTCGACCTGGGGCAGGTAGTGAATGACGAACTCCTGCCGATCGACGGCCTGGCGCAGCGCGTTGTGCAGCGACAACCGCTGGGTGATGCGCTTGTGCAGGTCCTTGGAATAGGGCTGGTAGTTGTCGCGCCCCAGTTCCTTGGCCTTGTACATGGCTTCATCGGCGTTGCGGAGCAGGGTCTCCGCATCCGTGCCGTCCTCGGGATAGACCGCGAAGCCGATGCTGGAGGTCACGCTGTATTCGCGTCCACCCAGCGCCAGGGGCTGGCGGATGCTGCCCCGGATCCGTTCGAGCACCGGTATGACGTCCGTGTTGAGCTCGGGTTGATCGAACAGGATGACGACGAACTCGTCACCGCCGAGGCGGGCGACGGTGTCGACTTCGCGTACGCACTCGGCCAGTCTGCCGGCGACGGCCTTGAGCAGCATGTCGCCATGGGCGTGTCCGAGGCTGTCGTTGATGAACTTGAAGTTGTCCAGGTCGAGAAAAACGACCGTTGTGCAGCGGGAGTAGCGTTGGGCGAAGGCCAGTGCGCTGTTGAGCCGGTCGAGCATCAGGGAGCGGTTCGGCAGGCCCGTCAGGATGTCGTGGCTGGCGATGTGCTCCAGCGCCTCGGTCTTCTGTCTCGCAACGGTCACGTCATGGACTACCACCTGGGCGGCGGGTTTGTCATCGTAGACGAAGGCGATGCCCGTGATCTCCACGTCGAGAACGGTGCCGTCCAGGCGAATGAGCTGGATGTCCGTTGCCTGGAACGTCTGCGCGCCCTGGTACAGCGATTCGATGTGCTGCTGTATTTTCTGGCGCGAATCCGGATGCACGAACTCGATCAGCGGCTTCCCCAGCAACTGTCCCGTCAGTTCCGCCCCCAGAAGCCTGTGTCCGGCGGGATTGACGAACACGAGATGGTTGTCGCAGTCGACGAGGATGGCGCTGGGAGAAGTCTCCACCACGCGCCGGTAGCGCTCCTCGGTTTCCTGCAGCGCATGCAGCGCGTTTTCGAGCTCGGCCTTGGAGACGGTCGTGCTCTGCAGGTCCTCCATCAGTCCGTTGAAAGTCCTGGCCAGGCGCTGGATCTCCCCGTTGGTGGTCACCGACACCCGTCGTGTCAGGTCGGTGGCGCTGTGCCGGATTTCATCGAGGCTGGTGATGAGGCGGGTCAGCGGCCGGGTGACCAGCGCCGAGAGGGCCACGACCAGCGCCATGGCGCCGAGCGCCATGAAAATGATTCCGATCCCGACGCCGATGCCAAGCATTCCACGCGCCTTGCTGGCCACCAGCGAGCTCGGAAAACCGACGATGATGGCGGCCTTCAGGAGCCCTTCCGGGCCGGCGACGGGCACCACGGCGGCATAGTTTTCGATGCCGTTCCGGGTATACAGCGCCACGCCCTGCTCCCCCGATTCGACCAGTTCCAGAAGTGCGGGGGCGGCCAGCCGGTGTCCCCGGTTCCGTGCCTCGTTGTGGAACAGGACTGTCCCGTTGTTGTCGACCACCATGGCGAAATCGATGCCCGGATAGGCTTCGACGGCTTCCTGGCACTGCGCGTCGAACCCGATCAGGTTCTCGATCGGTATGCCGTACTGGAGCAGACGCTCCATTTGCACCCTGAGGGAGGTGGCAATGGCGACCGAGCGCGAGGTCAGGGCGACCGTGTGCTCCCGGACGAAGACGTAGCCGCTGGCCACCAGGATCGAGCTCACCGCGACCAGCATGGCCACGGTGGCGATGACCACCACCCGGGTCTGAAGACTGAGTTTCACCGCGAATCCCAGTCGTAGCTCTGGATCACTTCCGATGACAGCAGGATGCTGGTGGTGGGAATGAAGCCCAGGTCCCTGGCCCGCGCCAGGCTCAGCACCGGGAGTCCCTTTACGGTCGGTTGCATCGGGAACTCGGCGGGTGACCGTCCTTCGGCCAGGATGGCGCGGGCGATGCGTCCCGCCGCGAGGCCCTGCTCCTGTTCCGAGACGGTCACCGCGCAGAGCGTGCCGTAATGCACCCGGTCGACCCAGAAGCCGAAGTCCGGTAGACGGCTGTTCTCCGCCGTCCATTTCAGCACTTCCTGGTAGGGCACGTTGTTTCCCCCTTCATCCTTGAAGTTGAAGATGCCGATGAGCCCGATCGCATCGACCGTGTCCTGGTACTCGCTTATCTTCCGCTTGTATTCCGCGAAGGTCCGGATGGTGTCCCAGGGTCCGAACGCGATGCCGGGCAGCCTCCCGGCGCCCTTCAGCATGCGCTCCCTCACGGGATCCCACATGGCGGCATCATCGAATACCACCGCGATTTTCTTCACGCCGGGCACGATTTTTCCGAGAAACTGGACCGATTCAACGAAATGCTCGTGCTCGACCACCCCGGTGATATTGCGGCTGCCGACGAATCCGTAGGTGGCGGGATCCTTGTTGACGCCGCTGAACACGAACGGTATGTCAGCATCGATGTAGTGCCGTGCCACGTACTCCTGGGCATCGTCGTCGGTGGTATAGACCAGGTCGGGCTGCCATGCATCGATGAGCGCTCTCGCCTCCCGGCCCACCCGCTCCTTGGCCTCGGGGCTGCTGTTGCGCTTGGTGTCCATCTGGAAGACCCGGTATTCCACCTGCAGGTCCTCCAGGGCCTCCTTGAAACCCTGGAGCTGACCGTCGGTCCATCGCCAGGGCGAGTGGTAGCTCATGACATGGAGGATTCGGTAGCCGGCATCGTCTGCGGCGGTCTCCGCATCCGCCGCCCGTGGGGAGAGGCAGAGCTGGAGTGCCATCAGGGCACCGAGGCTCAACGCGGTGAGGGTGCGGTTCATGCGGACCTCCGCTGATTCCGTGGCACATTGCGTCCAGGCGCAGGCCGGCTGCATTTCGCTGGCGCGAAGAAGGCGCCGTGCCTGGTGGGCGGCCGGGTGACGAGAGCGACAATCGTCAGTGGATGAAATAGAGAGTAGTCAAAAATCCGCGCAAGTGACGCGGTGAGATTCCGCCCTGTCCGGCTGCCGGCCCCCGCTCCGGTGCCGGCGGGCCCGGGGTGTTCTGTTCACGCCGGCCCCGCTTTTCATCCGGTACGCACATTCCTTCCCGGGGGGGCGTCTATAATCGGCTCTCCAACCCAGCCCGTCCACGCCGCCGGATCCCTGCCTCCAATGAGCAAAGCGCGCCGTCACGATCTCCAGGCCACCCTGGATCACATCACCGCCCTGCTGGAGAAGCAGGACCTGGTGGCGGGGCTGGTGCACAAGCAGCACCAGCCCCGCCAGGAGCTGGTGGAGTCGCTGGTGGCGCGCCAGCAGAGCACGGAGCTGCGCCGGGAGGTGAACGCCCTGCACCCCGCCGACATCGCCTTCGTGCTGGAGCGCCTGCCGCCCGGCCGGCGGCTGCAGGTTTGGGACCTGGTGGACAGCGCCCACGACGGCGCGGTGCTGCTCGAGGCCTCCGACGCGGTGCGCGAGAGCCTCATCGCCGACATGGACCAGGGCGAGATCGTGCAGGCGGCCGAGGGACTCGACTCCGACGAGATCGCCGACCTGGTGCCGGACCTGCCCCGCGAGGTGGTGCCGGAGCTGCTGCGGCGGCTGGATCGGCGCGGGCGCGAGGAGGTGCGCTCGGCGCTCGCGTTCCCGGAGGGGAGCGTGGGCGCCCTGATGGACTTCGACATCACCGCGGTGCGCGAGGACGTGGCCCTGGACGTGGTGCTGCGCTACCTGCGCCGGCGCGGCCGGCTGTCGGACAACTCCGGGCTGCTGATGGTGGTGGACCGCGACGGGGTGCTGAAGGGGACGCTGGCGCTGGAGGCGCTGGTGACCCACGAGGCGGAGACCCCGGTGGCGGCGCTGATGGAGCGCGAGCCGGTCACCTTCCACACCACCGACGAGGCGGTGGAGGCGGCCCGGGCGTTCGACCGCTACGACCTCATCACCGCCCCGGTGGTGAACGTCCATCACCGGCTGGTGGGCTGCCTCAAGGTGGAGGACATGGTGGACCTGCTGCGGGAGCACTCCCAGAAGGAGTTCCTGGCCCAGGCGGGCCTGCGCGAGGACGAGGATTTCTACGCCCCGGTGTGGCGTACCGCCCGCAACCGCTGGGGCTGGCTGGCGCTGAACCTGCTCACCGCCTTCATCGCCTCGCGGGTGATCGGCCAGTTCGAGGGCACCATCGAGAAGGTGGTGGCGCTGGCGGCGCTGATGCCCATCGTGGCCAGCGTCGGCGGCAACACCGGCCACCAGACCCTGGCGCTGATGATCCAGGGGCTGGCCCTGAAGCAGATCACCCCCCACAGCTTCCGCCACCTGCTGGCGCGCGAGACGGGGGTGAGCCTGGTGAACGGACTCATCTGGGGCGCGGTGATGGGCGGGTTCACCTGGCTGCTCTACGGCCGCGCGGAGCTGGCGGCCATCATGCTGGCCGCCATGGTGCTCAACCTGGTGCTGGCGGCGCTGGCCGGCGCCTACATCCCGCTGACGCTGAAGCGCTTCGGCCGCGACCCGGTGCTCGGCAGCAGCGTCTTCCTCACCGGGCTCACCGACAGCATGGGCTTTCTCATCTTCCTCGGGCTGGCGGCGCTGTTCCTGCCGGTGTGATTTCTCATGCCCCGGGTGCGCCGCCGCCGGTGCCGGTCTTCGCCACCCACTCGATGGTGAGGCCCTGGACCACGATGGAGAAGACCACCACCACGTAGGTGATGGTGAGCAGCGCGTCGCGCACCGCGCCCGGGGGCAGGGCCAGGGCCATGGCCACGGAGATGCCGCCGCGCAGCCCGCCCCAGGTCATCACCCGCACCACGTTGGGGCTGAAGGTCCGCGCCCCGCGCATCAGCCCGATGGGCAGTCCCACGCTCACCAGGCGCGCCAGCAGCACCGCCGGGATGGCCGCCAGCCCCGCCACCAGGTACTCGCCGCGCAGGTTGAGCACGATGAGCTCCAGGCCGATGAGCACGAACAGGGTGGCGTTGAGCACCTCGTCGATGAGCTCCCAGAAGGTGTCCAGGTGCTCGCGGGTATGGTCCGACATGCCGAACAGCCGGCCGTGGTTGCCGATGAGCAGTCCCGCCACCACCATGGCCAGCGGACCGGAGACGTGGATTTCGCTGGCCAGCGCGTAGCCGCCCATCACCAGCGCGAGGGTGATGAGGACCTCCACCCGGTAGTCATCCACCCGCCTGAGCAGGGAGTAGGCGGCGTAGCCGATGGCCAGCCCGAACAGGATGCCGCCCAGGGCCTCCTCGGCCAGCAGCAGCGCCACTCCGCCGGCGCTGACCTCGTGGCCGCCGGCGGCGATGCCCAGCAGCACCAGGAACACCACCACGGCGATGCCGTCGTTGAACAGGGACTCGCCGGTGATCTTGGTCTCCAGCGTCCTGGGGACGCCGGCGGTCTTGAGCAGCCCCAGCACCGCGATGGGGTCGGTGGGGGAGATGAGGGCGCCGAACAGCAGGCACCAGATGAGCGGCAGGTCCAGCCCCAGCACTCCGAACAGCCACCAGGCCAGCCCGCCCACCAGGAAGGTGGAGGTGACCACGCCCGCGGTGGCGAGCACGATGATGACCCACTTCTGCCGGGCCAGGTCGTCCAGGTTCACGTGCAGGGCGCCGGCGAAGAGCAGGAAGCTCAGCATGCCCTGCAGCAGCACCTCCTCGAAGTCGATCCGGCCCAGCACCTCGCGGGCCAGCCGCTCGGGGTAGACCCAGCCCAGGTGGTGGGCCCCGAGCATCGCCAGCGACAGCGCCAGCGCGATGACCATCACGCCGATGGTGGTGGGCAGTCCCACGTAGCGGTAGTTCAGGTAGCTGAACAGGGCGGTGAGAGTGATGACGAGGGCGACGATATCGAGCATGGAGCGGCTTCCTTGGCGAATCGGGTCTTCCGGCCCTTCCCCGCGCGGCCTGTCGGCCACATCGTCCGCCGTGATTCATCGCGGAGACAGTATGAGTCGACCGGAAGTCTCCTATAATAGCTCGGCTCCAGTTCACCGTCCGGGACCACCCATGCCTGAAGCCTTGACCGCCGGCTGGCTCTCCAGCGCCGGCGCCGCCTTCCTGCTCATCGCGCTGGCCGAGTTCGGCGACAAGAGCCAGCTGGTCTGCATGACCCTGGCCTGCCGCTACCGCGGCGGGCCGGTGCTGCTCGGTGCGGTGAGCGCCTTCGCGCTCCTCAACGCCCTGGCCGTGGGCTTCGGCGCGGCGGTGGCCCGCTGGCTGCCGGAACCGATCCTGGCCGGGGGGGTGGCGCTGCTGTTCGCCGGTTTCGGCATCCACGCCCTGCGGGCGGCGAACGGCGCCGACGGCGAGGAGACGGTGCCCGAGCGCAGCGGTCACGGCATCTTCCTCACCACCTTCCTGCTCATCGTGATGGCGGAGTTCGGCGACAAGACCCAGATCGCCGTGGCCGGGCTCGGCAGCGCGACCCGGCCCGTGGCGGTATGGACGGGCGCCACGCTGGCGCTGCTGTTCACCTCCGGGGTGGGCGTGGTGGCGGGCCGCCGGGTGCTCCAGCGCCTGCCGCTCGGCTGGCTCCACCGGGTCAGCGGCGGCCTGTTCCTGCTGCTCGCCGTGTTCGCCGCCTGGCGGGCGTGGCAGGCGCTGGCGGCGGGCTGAAGGGCGGCGCCCCGGAACCGCCAGAGCGGCGAGGGTTCATTATCCGGGTTGACCGCCTGATGGCGGGGGCTGGCCCGTTTCCTCTTCCACGTCTTGGCGTCTTGGCGTTGAACCGGGCGGCGGGGTGCGCGCGCGGGCGGTTTCTGGCAGGATGCCCGGGACCGCATTCGAGGAGCCCGCCCCATGCTGATCTCCCTCATCGTCGCCATGGCCGAGGACCGCGCCATCGGCATCGAGAACCGCCTGCCCTGGCACCTGCCCGCGGATCTGCGCCACTTCCGCGACACCACCATGGGCAGCCCCCTGATCATGGGGCGCCTCACCCACGAGTCCATCGGCCGGCCGCTGCCCGGGCGGCGCAACATCATCGTCAGCCGCGACCCGGACTACCGCGCCGAGGGCTGCGAGGTGGTGGGGTCTGTGGAGGCCGCGCTGGCCGCGGCGGCGGGGGCCGGGGAGGTGTTCGTGATGGGGGGTGCGAGCCTCTACGCCCAGCTCCTGCCCCGCTGCGACCGGCTCTACCTGACCCTGGTGGAGGGCAGCTTCACGGCCGACGCCTACTTCCCCGGGATCGATCCGGGCGCGTGGCGCGAGATCGCCCGCGAGGATCACGCCCCCGACGCCGACAATCCCCATCCCTACAGCTTCCGGGTGCTGGAGCGGGTCGGGGCTTCGGACAGGAAGGAATAGACAGGATTGACAGGATTTACGGGATTAAAAACAAAATTGGGGGCTGTCGCTCTGTCGGATGTGGTTCCCTCCGGGTGATTGAAGCCACAGCCGGTCTCTTGCTCCCAACGACCGTAGGAGCGGCTTCCAGCCGCGAACCGCTCCGGAGTCATCCCCGTCGACCGGCTGCTTGCGCTCTCGCCACTCGAAACTCGGAACTCGCCACTGTCTGTTGTTACAGCCCCCTCCGCGGGTGCAGGGTCTCCGGGCACTGCAGGGTGGTCCGCCGCCCCGTCTCCAGCTCCAGCGCGGTGAGCTGTCCCCCCCAGATGCAGCCGCTGTCCAGCGGGTAGACGCCGGTATCCTCCACGTGCGCCAGGGCGAGGGTGGACCAGTGGCCGAAGAGGATGCGCAGGCCGGCGCTGGCGCGGCCGGGGACGTGGAACCAGGGCATGAGCCCCTTGG
Source organism: Thioalbus denitrificans (assembly GCF_003337735.1). Taxonomy (NCBI): domain Bacteria; kingdom Pseudomonadati; phylum Pseudomonadota; class Gammaproteobacteria; order Chromatiales; family Ectothiorhodospiraceae; genus Thioalbus; species Thioalbus denitrificans. The sequence continues at coordinate 365,811 of NZ_QPJY01000001.1, forward strand.
CCTGGGAGCCCGGCGGACCCTTCTCGGTGAGCTCCAGCCGGCCCTTGCGGTCGCAGTAGCGCAGGCGGGTGAAGCAGTTGGTGATGTAGCGCAGCCGCTCCCAGCCCTTCAGGCCGGTGTTCCAGCGATCGGGGCGGTTGCCGTACATGTGGGCGTAGAAGGCCCCGGCGTCGGGGCCGCGCAGCACCGCCTCCAGCTCCGCGGCGCAGCCCTGGGCGGTGGCGAGATCCCACTCGGGCGGCAGGCCGGCGTGCACCAGGGTGAAGCCGAGCCCGGGGTCGTGGTGGAGGAGGGGCCGGGCGGCCAGCCAGCCCAGCAGCTCGTCGCGATCCGGCGCCGCCAGGATGGCCGCCAGGGTGTCCTTCTTCTTCAGCCGGCCGTGATCGGCGGCGATGGCCAGCAGGTGCAGGTCGTGGTTGCCCAGCACGGTGACGGCGGCCGCGCCCAGGTCGCGGACGAAGCGCAGGGTCTCCAGGGAGCGGGGGCCGCGGTTCACCAGGTCGCCGGTGAACCAGACCCGGTCACGGGCCGGGTCGAAGCGGAGCTGGTCCAGCAGCCGCAGCAGGGGCTCGAGGCAACCCTGCAGGTCGCCGATGGCGTAGGTGGACATGGGGCAACGCTACCGCACGGGCTGGCGGATGGGAACCGCCGCCCTCAGGTTGCCGCCCCGCCGCCCGCCGGCAGCCGGGCGATCTCCCGGTCGTGCAGGCGGGCCAGGGCGATCTGGGCGGCGATGGCGCCGATCAGGGCCAGGAACATGTCCCACTGGGTGTCCCAGATATCGCCCTGGGTGGCCAGGAAGACCTCCGCCTCCTCGCCGGTCAGCAGCGCCACCCACCACTCGATGAACTCGTAGCAGGCGCTGATGGAGAGGCAGATGCAGGCGACGATGAAGAACAGCCACTTGCCCGGCCGCAGGGGGGAGCGGCGCAGCAGGATTTCGCGGGCGACGATGGCCGGCACGAACCCCTGCAGGAGGTGCCCGAGGCGGTCGTAGTAGTTGCGCTCCAGGTCCAGCGCCTGCTGCAGCCATTCGAACAGCGGGTTGTCGGCGTAGGTGTAGTAGCCGCCCCAGATGAGCACCAGCGCATGGAGCGCCAGCAGTCGGTAGGCCAGCGGGGTGAAGGGAAAGGCGCGGTAGGTGGGCACCAGGAGGGCGATGCCGATCATCACCGGGAAGGTCTCCAGGAACCAGATCTGGTGCCCCGAGGCCGGCATCAGCCCGGTGAACGCCAGCACCAGTCCCACGCCCGCCAGCAGCCAGCCGGGTTCACGGCGGCGCGGTTGCAGGGCGGCGGGCACGGTGGACATCTCAGTGGAGCGTGTGGGGCAGGGAGAGGGTGAAGACGGGGATCTCGGCATCGAAGGTCACCCCGTCATCACCCACCATCTGGTAGGTGCCGTACATGCTGCCCACCGGGGTGTCGAGCAGGGTCCCGCTGGTGTAGCGGTAGGATTGCCCGGGCTCCAGGTAGGGCTGCTCGCCCACCACGCCCATGCCGCGCACCTCCTGGGTCTTGCCGTCGGCGTCGGTGATGACCCAGTGGCGGCTGATGAGCTTGGCGCCCACGGTGCCCTGGTTGCGGAGGGTGATGGTGTAGGCGAAGGCGTAACGCGCGGCGCCCGGGTCCGACTGGTCGGCCAGGTAGGCGGTCTCCACGTTCACCTCGATGGTGTGGGCGGGGTCGTGACTCATGACGGTCGGGGTCTCTCTGCGTTCTGTCGGTCTGCCTAGTGTACTGCGTCACTCTTGGAGGTACTTTCAGAGCCCCCCGAAAGTGCCAGGACAAGGCGCAGTGCGCAGGCAATGGTTGTTTCCCTTGTCAAGCGCTGCAACGCGGTCATGGCGCTTTCGGGGGGCTCCCTGCGGGCGAGCCGTTGGCCGGCCATCTGCGGCGTTGCGCTTGCTTGAAAGGGGGCCTGCCATTCCTGCGCAAGCGCGCCTTGCATCTGACCGGCCAACGACTCGCTGAATGTGCCTCCAGGAGTGACGCAGTACACTAGTTGTACCCGCACAATAGCGGAAGGCGGGGAGGAAATTAACCCGGAACATTGCGGGCCATAGCCCTTGTCCCGGTTGCGCCGCCGCAGCCTCCGGCCGATAGCCCTGGAATCAATCGCCCCGGCCCGCCGCCAGCGCCGCGCCCAGCAGACCCACCTTCGGGTTGAGCACCACGTGGACGGGGATGCGCTCCATGAGCCCCGTCATCGGGCCCTTGGCGCGGAAGGCGGCGGTGAACCCCCCGCCGGAGAGTGCCCCGATCAGGCGCGGGGCGATGCCGCCGGCCACGTACAGCCCGCCCCGCGGGATGCAGGCCAGGGCCAGGTTTCCGGCCTGGGCCCCGTAGGCGTGGACGAACAGCGCCAGCGCCTCCTGCGCCACCGGGTCGTGCCCCGCCGCGGCGCTCACCGCCGCCGCCGGATCCCCTTCCGCCGCCGCCCGTGCCAGCGCCGCGCCCGGGCGGGCCCCGCTCTCCACCAGCCAGTGGTAGATGGCGCCCAGGCCCGGTCCCGAGACCACGTGCTCCCAGCTGGCGCGGCCGTGCCGGGCGCGCAGCCAGCGCCACAGGTCGGCCTGGCGCTCGTCGGCGGGGGCGAAGTCGGCGTGGCCGAGCTCGCTGCCGAGCACCGTGTGGCCGCCGCCGGAGCGGGGGGCGAGGATGGCGTGGCCGAGGCCGGTGCCCGCGCCGATGACCGCCCGCACGCCCCGCGGGCGCGGCTCGCCCGGCTGCAGCGTGTGGAGATCCTCCGGCGCCAGTGCGGCGATGCCGTGGGCCACGGCGCTGAAGTCGTTGATGAGCCGCACCGGGGCGCCCGCCTGCCTGGCGAGGGCCACGGGATCGAGCACCCAGGGCAGGTTGGTGACCTTCACCTTCTCGCCGCCCACCGGGCCGGCCACGCCCAGGCAGGCCGCGGCGGGCTCCGGTTGCCCGGCGTCCGCCAGCCGGGCGAGGAAGTCCGCGAGCAGGGGTGCGAATTCGGGCCACTCGCCGCTGGGGTAGCGCCGCTCCACGAGGGGCTCCACCCCGGTGCCCTCCACCCGGGCCAGGGTCAGCAGGGTCTTGGTGCCGCCGATGTCGCCCGCGAGCACGATCATGGCCGGGTCTCCTCCAGTCCCGCGGCGGCCGCCGCGTCCAGGTACCAGGTCACCTCGCCGGCCGGCGCGAGCCGCTGCACCGGCAGACCCGCCGGGTCGTGGGGGGTGGCCAGGGCGCGGGCCACCGCCGGGGCCTTGTCCGCGCCGGTGACGATGAACATCAGGTGGCGCGCGGCCTCCAGCAGCGGCCGGGTGAGGCTGACGCGCCAGGCCTTGAGCCGGTCCACGTAGACCGCCGCCGCGGGGCGCTCGGTCTCGCTGAGGATGCAGCTGCCGGGGAACAGCGAGGCGGTGTGGCCGTCGGGGCCCATGCCCAGCACCGCCAGGTCGAGGCGGGGCATGCCGCCGGCCGCGGCGGGCAGGCGCGCGGCCAGCGTGCGGGCATAGGCGTGGGCCGCCCGGCGGCAGTCCGCGGGGCTGCAGAGGATGGGGTGGATATGCCCGGGGGCGATGGGCACCCGGTCGAACAGGGTCTCGCGGGCCATGCGGTAGTTGCTTTCCGGGTCGTCCGGCGGGACGCAGCGCTCGTCGCCGAACCAGGCCTCAACCGCCGCCCAGGGCGGGGGCGGCGCCGCCGCGGCCAGTGCCGCGTGGAGCCGCCGCGGCGTACTGCCCCCGGAGAGCGCCACGTGAAAGACGCCCTGTTCGGACACGGCCTCCCGCGCCAGGCGCAGCCAGTTGCGGGCCGCGGCCGCGGCGACGGCGTCGGGGTCCTTCTCGATGACGATCCGGGGGCGGTTCACGGCGACCCTCCTCGCGCTTGTTGGATTCCCTGCAGCGGCTGCGGGCGGTGGGATGTCCCGCCCGGCTCCGGCCGGCCCCGCCCGCGGGGCGTGCCGGCGCGGGCTGACAATTGCCGGGGTTTGGCATATGTTCAGAACAGTGGTTCCGAACCCGAGTCCACGATGGAGGAGCATAACAAGATGAGCATGAATTTGCCCCGCGCCGCAGCGCTCGGCCTCGTTCTCGCCGCCGTTGCCGCCATGCCCGCCCGCGCCGCCGATCCGCTGACCGTCTCGGTCAAGCGGCTCAGCATGGAGACCGCCGTGCGCATCGCCCGGGCCGCGGTCGAGGCCTGCCGCGCCGAGGGCGTGCAGGTGGCGGTCACCGTGGTGGACCGCGGCGGGCATCCCCAGGCGGTGCTGCGCGACACCCTGGCCCCGGATGTGACCCTCAACATCAGCCGCCAGAAGGCCTACACGGCCATGTCCTTCAACGCGCCGCTCTCCAGCATGGAGGATCGCTTCACCGCCCCCTTCTCGGTGGGCAAGGTGGACGGCCTGGTCTTCTCCGCCGGCGGCCTGCCCATCGAGGTGGGCGGCATCATCTACGGCGGTATCGGGGTCAGCGGCGCGCCCTCGGGCGAGCAGGACGAGCGCTGTGCCATGGCGGGGCTCAATGCGGTCAGGGACGACCTGGAGATGGCCGGGCTCTAACCCGGCAAGGAGGCGACGATGTACCTGAAGGACAAGCGTAGTGGTGACGCAGTGGAGATCCTCGACCTGCAGGCCCTGTTCGATCCCTCCCAGGGGCAGGTGAACGGCCGGTTCCATGCCGGGGAGGAGATGCAGGACCCGGCCGCATTCTCCAAGTCGGAGCTGGGCTTTCCCTCCGGCGAGGACCTGCCGCGCTGCTGGACCGATCCGGCCTACCGCAGCGGCGGTTGAGCCCGCCGGCGGGAGCGGGGTGGCCCCGGCGGCTCAGATCCTGACCGCGAGGACGTCGCAGCCGACGCCGTGGAGCACGGCGTTGGCGGTGGAGCCGAGCAGCAGGGCGAGGCCGTGGCGGCCGTGGCTGCCGATGACGATGAGGTCGATGCCCTGCTCCTCGGCCACCCGCAGGATCTCGGCCTTGGTGGATCCCACCTCCACGTGCCGGTCGGCCGCGGCCACGCCGAGGCTCTCGCCCAGGGCGTCCATCTGCTCCCGGGCGGCGGCGACCAGCTTGTTCTCCAGGTCGAGATCCTCGGGCATGATGAGGTCGCCCGCATACTCCATGGCGACGTATTCGACCACGTGAATCAGGCTCAGGCGCGCCCCGTAGCGCTCGGTGAGATCCCGGGCGCGGGCGGCGAGCGCCTCGCTCTCGGGCGATAGATCGGTGGCCAGCAGCAGGTGGGTGTAGGCTTCGGCTTGCATCGATGGGCGACTCACGGAATTTGGGGTTTTCAGTCGAGAGTATTGCTGATGCGGGCGTACTGTTCCAGCGACAGGTTCTCCGGCCGCAGGCCCGTGTCGATCCCGAGCGCCTCGATGGCGGCGGGCTCCACCAGCCCCTTGAGGGCGTTGCGCAGGGTCTTGCGGCGGCGGGTGAAGGCCTGGGCCACCACCTGCTCCAGCCGGCGCGGGTCGTTCACCGCCACCGGCGGAACCGCGTGGGGCGTCAGCCGCACCACCGCGGAGTCCACCTTCGGCGGCGGCGTGAAGGCCCCCGGCCCCACCCGGAACAGCGGCTCCACCCGGCAGTGGAACTGCACCATGATGCCGAGCCGCCCGTAGGCGTCCTCGCCGGGTCCCGCGGCGAGGCGGTCCACCACCTCCTTCTGCAGCATGAACAGGCAGTCGCGGATGCGGTGGGCCTGGCCGATGAGGTGGAAGATGAGCGGCGTGGAGACGTTGTAGGGCAGGTTGCCGAACACCCGCAGGGGCGGCCCGTCGCCCGCCAGCGCCGCGAAGTCGAACTTCAGGGCGTCGGCCTGGTGCACCACCAGCTCGCCCAGCCCGGCGCAGCTCTCCCGCAGGTGGGGAATCACGTCCCGGTCCAGCTCCACCACCTCCACCCGGCCCGCCAGCGGGAGCACCTCCCGGGTCAGCGCCCCGAGCCCCGGCCCGATCTCCACCAGCCGCTCGCCCGGCCCGGGGTCCAGCGCCGTCACGATGCGCCGGAGCACGCCCGGGTCGTGGAGGAAGTGCTGGCCGAATCTTTTCCTGGGACGGTGGTTCAAGGGGTCGTCCTGATGTTCGTCGTCTGGTTCATGCGTATTTCAGGGGGCAAATCCGGGTCGCCATGGAGATGGGGGGTGCCGGGGCTGCGTGCGGAGTCGTGCCCGGGCGCTGTCCGAGGTGTGCGCCGAACGGCGACGCATCCGGAGCCGGAGCGATGGACGATTGTATGCCGGTGGGCGCCACTTCCGGCTAACCGCACGCCTTGGGGGCCGTGGATGCCCCCAGCCAGAAGCCGATATCCTTGTCGAGGAACTCCTTCCAGGGCATGTAGTGGGAGCCGTCGCAGGAGAAGGTCAGTCCGACCAGGCCGTTGAATATGTTGAGTATCCCGGAGCGCAGGTAGATGATCTCGTCCATGTAGCGCAGCTCCCGGAAGCCCTGCAGGATGCGGGGGATCGCAGCGGCCGGAATGTCGGCGTCCGCGGGGTAGTCGCGCCGCGGGTAGGCCAGGCAGAGATCCGGGTCGGAGAGGTCATCGATGCCGTGGATGCGGAAGCGGTACGGGTCGTCCATGGACCAGAGGGTGGCGCGGGAGCTGGAGAAGTGCAGCTTCATGTGGAAGACGCCGTTCACCGTGATCAGTTCGGTGAGCAGGTCCAGCACCATGTCGATGCGTTCGTCCAGAGGACTGGTCACCCGCTCCTGGTAGAAGAGTCCGGAGCGGATGGCGGGGTCGCCCTTGAGCTGCATCCAGTGCCCCGGCTGCCGGTACAAGGCCTGCGTGGCGGGCAGCTCGCGCAGGTCGAAGTCCGCTCCCAGGTAGCCCAGCAGACGGCCGTCCTCTCCCCGGATGATCTGCACCGCGGTCAGCGACGGACGGCGGGAGTTGCGGCTGATGTAGGCATCCGAGAGGGAGAAGGTGTTGCCGGCGAGGGCCTCCGCCAGGTAGGGGCGATCGCTCCGGTCGCGCCCGTAGTGCGACTCCAGCAGGCCGGCGCGGGAGGCGTTGGAAGTGATCTGCAGGGCCCGGTCATCCAGCAGGTAGAGGTACTTGCAGTAGGGCAGTTCCGCCAGTCCCTCCATGAGCCGTCTCTCGAGGGTCCGCCGATCCGGCCAGGCAAGCCGGCAGTCGTCCGCCAGCAGGGCCAGCGATGAGGAGAGCCAGCCCTTGAGGATGCTGCGCTGGCGGTCGATGGATGCCTGCAGGGTCGCGTTCATGTCCGTCGGATGGGCCTGCCTGTGCGGTGCCGGTCGTGGCGGAAATCGACGGCCGCGTCCTCTGGCCCCCGTCATCGGAAGTCCGGTGCGCCCGCGCTGCCGGCGGCACCCGTCCCCTTGCGTCCCCGCCGCGCGTGGCCGGCCGGGAAATCGCCCGGTCAGCCGGAATCCGCTGCGGCACGGCGGCCCGCGCGGGCGGCGGCTGTGAGCGCGATCTTCTGTCGCCCGGCGTGGGTTGTCAACGCGGCGGGGGCCGGCGTGGCATGTCCGCGGGGAGTCGGGAGGCTTCCCCCGTCACCGCGAGTGGCGGGCCATCTCCAGGGCGGTGGCGAGGGCGACCTGCAGGCTGCCGGGGTCGGCGCGGCCGCTGCCGGCCAGATCCAGCGCGGTGCCGTGGTCCACGGAGGTGCGGATGATGGGCAGGCCCAGGGTGACGTTCACGGCGCGGCCGAAGCCCTTGTACTTGAGCACGGGCAGGCCCTGGTCGTGGTACATGGCCAGCACCGCGTCGGCCCCCGCCAGGTGGCGGGGCGTGAACAGGGTGTCGGCCGGCAGCGGTCCCTCGAGCCGGATGCCTTCGGCGGCGAGGCGCTCGAGCACCGGCGTGATGACTTCGATCTCCTCCCGGCCCAGGTGGCCGCCCTCGCCGGCGTGGGGATTCAGGCCGCAGACCAGGATGCGCGGATCGGCCAGGCCGAAGCGCCCGCGGAGGTCGCCGTGCAGGACCCGGATGACCCGCTCCAGCCGCTCCGGGGTGATGGCGTCGGCCACCTCCCGCAGGGGCAGGTGGGTGGTGGCCAGCGCCACCCGCAGTCCCTCGGTGGCGAGCATCATCACCACCTGGGCGGTGCCGGTGAGCGCCTGCAGGAACTCGGTGTGGCCGGAGAAGGGGATGCCCGCCTCGTTGATGATGCCCTTGTGGACGGGGCCGGTCACCAGGGCGGCGAACGCGCCGGCCTCGCAGCCGCGTGCCGCGCGCTCCAGGGTCTCCAGCACGTAGGGGGCGTTGGCCGGGTCGAGGCGGCCGGCCACGGCCGGCGCGCGCAGGGGCACCGGCAGCACCCGCAGGGTCCCGGGCCGATGCGCTTGCGGCGGGTCGCCGGGGGTGTGCTCCAGCAGCTCCAGCGGCAGGCCGAGCCGTTGGGCCCGCTCGGCCAGCAGCGCCGGATCCGCCGCCGCCACCACCTCCGCCGGCAGCGCCCGCTGGGCCGCCTGCACGGCCAGATCGGGCCCGATCCCGGCCGGCTCGCCGGGCGTGAGGACAATGCGCAGGGGGTTCGTGGTCATGGGGCGGTCGTTAATAGACAGGATTTACAGGATTGTCAGGATTATTGCATTGTGCATCTGGTATCGGGTTCGAGACAGATGCTTGGGCGTCGGTGACTGGTTTGGATGCCAGCAGGTCTCTGGCAGGATGCGTGGCGCTCATTCCTGCCGGCGAGAAGGGCGAATCCACGGCTGACAGCCTTTCTTCCCGAATCCTGTCAATCCGGTAAATCCTGTCTATTAACCCAGATTTTTCTCGCCAAGATCGCCAAGAACGCCAAGGTTAAGAATGATCACGACCTTATGAATTGAGCATCGAGCATCGTCTTGTACGAGGGCCGCTGCAGTATAAGACCGTCAATCCTTTGTTTTCCCGGCGTTCTTCGCGTCTTGGCGAGAGACTTACGAAAAATTGGGGCTAGAAAGGCTTTCTGGAGCCCGTCACTCGTCCAGGCGGAGCTCCACGTAGGCCTCGTCGCGCATGCGGCGCAGCCAGGTCTCGGTCTCCTCCTCGGCCTTGCGCTTGCGGATCGCCTCGGCGGCGCGGCTGCGCTGGTACTCGAGGGTGTCGTCCTGCTGGCGCCGCTCCAGGACCTGGATGATGTGCCAGCCGAAGCGGGTGTGGAAGGGCTGGCTCACCTGGCCGGGCTGGAGATCGTTCATCGTCTGCTCGAATTCGGGCACCAGGTCGCCGGGCTTGACCCAGCCCAGGTCGCCGCCGTTGGTGGCGCTGCCCAGGTCCTCGGAGTTGGAGCGGGCCAGGTCGGCGAAGTCCGAGCCGCCCACGATGCGTTCGCGCAGCTGTTCCAGCCGCACCCGCGCGTCGTCCTGGGAGACCACCTCGCTGGTCTTGATGAGGATGTGCCGGGCATGGGTCTGGGTGATCACGTGGCGATCCCCGCCCCGGCGGTCGATCAGCTTGATGATGTGGAAGCCGCTGGGGCTGCGGATGGGGCCGGCCAGTTCGCCCGGCGCCATGCTCGCCACCGTCTCGGAGAAGAGGATCGGGACCTCGCCCATCTTGCGCCAGCCCAGGTCGCCGCCCTCGAGGGCCTGCTGACCGCTGGAGACAGATACCGCGGTCTGGCGGAAGTCGGCGCCCTCGTTCAGCGACTTGAGGGTGTCGCGGGCCTTCTGCTCGGCCTGCTGGATCACCTCCGGGGATGCGGCGTCGGGCACGGCGATGAGGATGTGGCCCAGGTGGTACTCGGTATCGTCGCCGCCGCGGGTCGCCTGGTTGGCCAGGAAGTTGTCGATCTCCTGCGGGGTGACGTTGATCTGGTTGATGATCTGGCGCTGGCGCAGCCGGCCGATGATCATCTCGTTGCGGATGTCCTCGCGGAAGCGGTTGAAATTGTAGCCGTCCCGCTCGAGCACGGCGCGGAAATCGCTGAGGCTCAGGTTGTTCTGCTTGGCCAGGCTGGCGATGGCCCGGTTGAGGCTGTCGTCGTCCACCTTGACCCCGGTGCTGGCGGCCACCTGCAGCTGCAGCCGTTCCATCACCAGGTTTTCGAGCACCTGGCGGGTGATCGTCTCCTGCGCCGGCAGCTTGGTGTTGTTCTGCCGCAGCTGCTCCATCACCAGGCGCAGCTTGCGCTTGAGCTCGCTCATCATGATGACGTCGTCGTTCACCACGGCGACGATTCGATCGATCTCCTGGACCGACTGGGCCTGGGCGGCGCCGGGCTGGGCCGCCAGCCACAGCGCGGGGGCAATCAGGCAGGAGAGCAGGAGGTTACGCAGGAAAGACTTCATGGATGGTTACCAGGTGGTCGGGTCGTCGGGATTGACCGAGTAGCCAAGAATACCATGCTCCAGGAGGTTGCTGATGGAGTTGCCCACCCGCGTCAGTCCCTTGAGCTCGAGCTGGAGGTAGAGCGCGTTGTTGCTCTCCTCGTCCAGGTCGTTCACGTAGTGGCGGGCCACCAGGCGCAGGGCCCAGCAGCAGCTGCCGTATTCGAACCCGGCAAAGGCGTCCAGGGTGCGCCGGTCCTCGATGGAGTAGTTCCACCGGCCCACCACGCTCCAGTTGGGGTTCAGCGGCCAGAGCAGCGAGGCGTCGGTCTGCTCCAGGGTCTCGTCGATATCCTTGCGCAGGCGGTAGGCCAGGTTGAGGATGCGCCGGTTGTCGGGCTGGTAGTGGAACTGCAGCGTGCCGCGGCGCATGTCGTTCTCGTCGGTGTTCCACTGCAGGCCGCCGCGGGCGTACCAGGCGTCGCTCAAGCGGTAGTCGACTTCGCCCACCAGGTCCGAGGTTCCGCTGTCCTCCGCCGGCGCGCCGGTCTCCAGGCCCACCTCGCGGTCGCTGAAGTAGAACACGCTGCCCAGCCCGGCGCGCAGCCGCTCGCGGCCGTCGGCGTTGTCCAGCACCCGGCTGGTGAGGGCGAGGGTCAGCTGGTTGGCGTCGCCCACCCGGTCGCGGCCGCTGAAGCGGTTGTCGCGGAACAGCTGCTCGAAGCTGAAGTCGAGGGCGGCGCTGTCGAACACCGGGATGTCGTCCTGGTTCTCGTTGGGGACGTAGAGGTAGTAGAGCCGCGGCTCCAGGGTCTGGGTGTAGTCGCCGCCGTCCCAGGCCAGGGGGCGCTCGAAGAACAGTCCGCCGTCCAGGCTCAGCACCGGCAGGGCGCGGGTGGTGCTGTCGGGGTAGACCCCGTCGGGGTCGTCGAGGCTGTAGCCCGTGTAGCGGTACTTCGCGCTGGGGGTGAGGAACCAGGCGGCGCCGGCCAGGGGCAGGCTCAGGCCCGGCTCCAGGTCCACGCGCTGGCCGGTGACCAGGGACTCGTGGTCGAAGCGGGTGTACTCGGCGCGCAGCGAGGTGCGCAGGGTGCCGGCGATTTCCGGCAGGGCGCCCCGGAACAGCAGCTGGGGCATCCGGTCGTAGGGGCGCTCGTCCGGGCCGAGGGTCTCGTCCACGGTCTGGAACGACTGGGCCCGGCCCAGCACCGACCAGTAGGTGCTGTCGTAGCGCAGGTCCGCGCGCCGGTCGAGATGGGTGGTGCTGGTGAGATTGATGCCGTTGCCCAGGTCGCGGAAGTACTGCTCGTCGGAGACGTAGTTCAGGTCCACGTCGGTGCTCCAGCCGGGAGCGAAGACGCCCTGGTGCTGGTAGCTCAGCAGCTCGCGGTGATCGCCGAACTCGTTGTCGTGGGGGAGCACCTCGGCGGTGACCTGCCCGCCCTGGCCCTCCAGCAGGTAGCGGAACTCGCCCTGGACCTGCAGTCCGCGCCGGCTCATGAGGCGCGGGGTCAGGGTGGCGTCGTAGCTGGGCGCCAGGTTGATGTAGTAGGGGACGCTCAGGTCCAGCCCGGTCGCCTCGGAGGTGCCGAAGGTGGGGACCAGGAAGCCGGTGTGGCGCTTGTCGTCGATGGGGAAGCTCAGGTACGGCCAGTAGAAGATGGGCACATCCTTGAAGTCCACCTTCACCTGGCGGGCCTCGCCGCGGCCGGTGGCCGGATCGAGCTTCACCTCGCCGGCGCTCAGCTCCCAGTCGGGGCGCCCGGGATCGCAGGTGGTGTAGGTGGCCTCCTTCAGCACCACCACGTCCCCGCTGCGCAGCTCGGCGCGCTCGGCGCGGCCGCTGGCATGGAGGCCGGGCAGCTCGTAGCTCGCCTGCTCCAGCTCGCCGGTGCGCTCGTCGAGGCGCAGCCGGGCGCGTTCGGCCGCCACCGCGAAGCCGGGCTCGGAGTAGCGCACGCCCCCCTCGGCCTCGAACCGGTTCTCGGCGCGCCACACGGTGACCTGGCTGGCCTGCAGGTGGCGATCGCCCTGGGTCAGCCGGACCTCGCCCTCGAGCCGATCCTCGCCATCCTGGGTGGAGCGGACGCGGTCGGCGCTCACCTCGATGGGCAGGTCCGACGTGGAGGCGGCCGACCCCGGCCGGAAGGTTCCGGGGGCGCTGCTCACCGCGCACAGCGCCCAGGGGTCGCGGCCGCCGGGCCCCGCATCGGCGGTGGCGACGGCCGTGGAGGCCGGACGCAGGGGAGGGGGGGTTCGCCGGGCGACGGCGGGCGCCGCCGCGCCCTCGTCGCGCCCGCCGGCCGAGGGCCGGGCGGCCGGTTCCGGGGCCGGTTCACGCGCCGGCGCCGGCCGCTCCCGGGCGGGTGCGGCGCCGGTGGCAGAGGGTGTCGATGGCCCGGGCGGGGCCGGCGTGGCCGCGGGCGCCGGCATGGCGGCGGGCATGGCGGGCTCCGCTCCCGCGCAGACCCACTTGCCGCCGGCTTCCTGCCGGCAGTCCCAGGGGGAGGCCGCTTCGGCGGCCTGGAGCGCCAGGCCCGGGTAGCAGGCGAGGAGAATGGAGATCGTGATGGGCGACAGCCCGGGCTTGGTCGTGTTCACGTGCGCCGCATGATCAGGGTTAGAAGCCCGATAAAATCGCACAGAATGGGCATGGCTTCAAATGGAGCCGGTCACGCGCTTGCGCTGGAGGCCGGTCCATGCCATTGATCCGGCAACCGGCCCGGCCGGCGGAATGACCTGGAGAACGACCGTGTGGTGGCAGCCCCCCCGACAACCTGCCTTCTGCCTGTTCCGGCCGCGGATGCCGTTCTTTCCGTTGGCGTCGTTCCAGCGCGGCATCGACAACATCCGCATCGACGTCTCCCTGAGCCCCCTGTTCACCCAGCTGGCGCGGAGCCTGGCCGCGAGCCTGCTCAGCCAGCAGGCCGCCTCGGTGCGCAAGCAGATCCGGGTGGCGGGGGCGGTGCGCCATGACCTGGAGGCGTTCCGGGAGTCCTATGCCAGCATGCTGGAGGCGGCCATCCACCGCGCCCGGGTGGAGGAGCAGCACAACCTCCTGGCCCTCATGCAGCTGGCGGTCATCAAGTTCGTCACCGAGCTGGTCATCCTGGAGCTCGGCCAGTTCATCCATGAGCTCAAGGTCTCCCTGAGCGGCACCCGGCCGGAGCAGGTGGAGAAGTCCACCCAGCTCTACGACCGCGTGGTCTGGCTGACCAAGAACCAGGCGCGGATCCGCTACACCGTCACGCGGATGATGCTGCAGCAGCTCTACAAGGTGGAGAAGGGCGGTCTCGGGGAACTGCAGGCGGCCCTGCTCGGGGGGCGCCGGGTGGTGCCGGCCAGCGTCTTCACCAACCCGCTGCTCCAGGCCGGCGCCCCCATCAGCGACGAGATCCTGCTCAAGCACTACGTGCTCATCGGCAACCGCGTGGATGACCGCAACAGCCTGGCCGCGCTCCGCGGCCTGATGCGGCGCGCCTTCGCCGACCTCCATACCTCGGACTGTCAGCCCTGCCCCGTCACCTATGTCGGCTCGGACGGCCTGGAGCCCATCCCGCCGGTGGAGCTCGTGGCCGAGGACGTGGAGGTGCCGGGCTGGTGGGAGGCGCCGGAGAACATGGACATTCTCCTGAACCGGGAGCGCTACCAGGAATACGCCACCCAGCTGCGCCAGCGGGGTCGCGCCGGGGAGCACGGCGTGCTGCCCCAGGTGGAGGCGCACCTGCGCTTCCAGCGGGCCCAGCTCGACAACATCGAGATCCTGCTGCGGGAGACGGGGCTGAAGTACGACGTGCTCGCCAACCACGAGCTGCGCACGCTGTACAACGACTTTTCCGAGTGGGTCAATCCCCAGCTTCTCTACCAGTACCTGGTGGGCGGGCGCCAGGCCCGCAACGTGTTGCAGAAGATCCGGGTGCTGGTGCGGGAAGGGGAGCCGGGCCTGCTCATGCGCCGCCTGGAGGATGCCGCCCGCCGGGTCCGGCGCCAGGCCCGGCGCAAGAGCCCGGTGCGGGTCCTGCACTACCTGAAGGAGCTGGCGGCCTACCAGCGCGACCTGCACCAGTATGACGTGGTGCAGGAGGCGATGAAGGGCATCAACCTGCTGGAGGAGCCCAACGACCTGCGCCTGTCCCGGGGCAACAACCGCCTCTACGAGTTCACCACGCTGGACGAGGAGCCGGGCGCGCGGCACGTCATCCGCACCCACACGGTGCTGAAGGCCGATGTGCGCGGCTCCACCCGGGTGACCGCCGAGCTCCTGCGCCACGGGCTCAACCCGGCGAGCCACTTCGACTCCAACTTCTTCGCCCCGATCCGCGAACTGCTCGATCCCTTCGGCGCGGCCAAGGTGTTCATCGAGGGCGACGCGGTGATCCTGGCCATCTTCGAGAGCGAGGGGGACGCCGGGAACTGGCTCAGCGTCGCGCGCGCCTGCGGCCTGGCCCAGAGCATGCTGCAGGTGGTGGCCATGCACAATCGCAAGAACCGGACCCACCGGCTGCCGCTGCTGGAGTTCGGCATCGGCATCGCCTACGCGCCCGAGCCGCCCGCCTTCCTCTACGACGGGGAGCAGCCGATCATGATCTCGTCGGCCATCGGGCGGGCCGATCGCCTCTCCTCCTGCGCCTGGGGGCTGCGGGCCCACTATCCGGGCGGCGGGGTGCCCCGCAACCCCGTGGCGGTGTTCGAGATCGACGAGCAGGCCCTCAGCGAGCCCCAGTTCGGCGGCAAGGGCGAGCGCTACGCCCGCTACAACATCAACGGCATCGCCCTGGACGAGGCGGCATTCGAGAAGCTGCGCTCGGAGATCGACCTCAAGCGGGTCACCCTCGATGTCTACGGCAGCGGCAAGCCGGCGGTCTTCTACCTGGGGCGCTATCCCCAGACCACCGGGGTGCTGCGCCGGCTGGCGGTGCGCGAGGGCAGGGTCCGCTCCCTGCGCGAGCCGGAGCGGGAGACCGGCCGGTTCTACTACGAGGTGGTGACCAACCCGAAGCTCCTGGAGCTGCTGGACAGCTTCTTCTACTGAGTGGAATTCCGGGCCCGCCGGCCCGGCTCAGGTCCGACCGGCGCCGACCCCGCCCACCTCGCCGCAGCCATCCCTTTGCGCGCCCAGCGCGGGTGCGAGAGAATCCTCCACTTCCCGATTGCCACCGCCACCGCTGGAGAGACGAACCGATGACCGATCGCCTGGAGGCCCTGCGCGGCTGGCTGCACGCCGAGGCGGGCCTGCCGGAGCGCTGCGAGCTGGTGCCCGCATCGGGTGATGCCAGCTTCCGCCGCTATTTCCGCGTCACCTGGGACGGGCGCAGCGCCATCGCCATGGATGCGCCGCCGGAGAAGGAGGACAGCCGCCCGTTCCTGCACATCGCCGCCCTGCTGCACGGCTTCGGGCTCAATGTTCCCGAGGTGCTGGCGGCGGACGCCGGACGGGGCTTCGCGCTGCTCGGCGATCTGGGCGATCGCCAGTACCTGGGCGCCCTGGGCCCGGAAACGGTGGAGCGGCTCTATGGCGATGCCCTGGGCGCCCTGCTGACCCTGCAGGTGCACGGGCCCACCGAGCCGGGCCCGGTGCCGGCCTACGACCGGGGGCTGCTGCTGCGCGAGATGGCCCTGTTCCCGGACTGGCTGCTGGAGCGCCACCTGGGCCTGGAGCTGGGCGAGGGGGCGCGCGCGGCGCTGGGCGAGGCCTTCGAGCTGCTGACCGCGGCCGCCCTGGAGCAGCCCCGGGTGCTGGTCCACCGCGACTACCACTCCCGCAACCTGATGCTCACCCCGCGCAACAACCCCGGCATCCTCGACTTCCAGGACGCCGTGGTGGGTCCGGTCACCTACGACCTGGTCTCCCTGCTGCGGGACTGCTACGTCGCCTGGCCGCGGGAGGCGGTGGAGGCGTGGGCGCTGGGCTACCACGACCTGGCGCTGCAGTCCGGCGTGCTGCGGGAGGAGGATCCGGAGCGGTTCCTGCACTGGTTCGACCTGATGGGCGTACAGCGCCACCTCAAGGCCGCCGGCATCTTCGCCCGCCTGCTCCACCGCGACGGCAAGCAGGGCTACCTCAAGGACGTGCCCCGCACCGTGGGCTACATCCGCGCGGTCGCCCCCCGCCACCGCGGACTGCGCGAGCTCGCCGCGTTCCTGGAACGGGACGTGGTGCCGCGCCTGGCAGGCTGAGGCCGGACGCTTGACCCGTTAACCGCAGATTTGCGTTGATTGGCGTGGATTTCGTCCGGAGCCGAGGCCATGCCGCAGTTTGCGGAGACCCGCGGCCTCCGGGTCGGCGCAGTATTTGCGCGTGCTTCAATTCAGGTAAATCAACGTCAATCTGCGGTTAATATCCAGCCATGAGAGCGATGATCCTGGCCGCCGGGCGCGGGGAGCGCATGCGGCCGCTGACCGACACCATCCCGAAGCCGCTGCTGCCGCTGGCGGGGCGGCCCCTCATCGAGTACCACCTGCGGGCGCTGGCCGCGGCGGGGGTGCGGGAGGTGGTGATCAACCACGCCCACCTGGGTCACCGGCTGGAGGATGCCCTCGGCGACGGATCACGCTGGGGGCTCGCCATCGCCTGGTCGCCGGAGGGCGAGGCGCTGGAGACCGGCGGCGGCATCTTCCGGGCCCTGCCCCTGCTGGGGGAGGCGCCCTTCATCGTGGTCAACGGCGATGTCTGGAGCGACTTCGACTTCTCCGGCCTGCCGGCGGAGCCCGCGGGCCTGGCGCACCTGGTGCTGGTGGACAACCCGGCGCACCACCCGGCGGGCGACTTCGTCCTGGCGGACGGGCGGGTGCGGGAGGGGGACGGGCCGCGGCTCACCTTCAGCGGCATCGGCGTCTACCGGCCGGCGCTCTTCGCCGGCTGCGCGCCCGGGCGTTTTCCCCTCGGCCCCCTGCTGCGCACGGCCATGGCCCGGGACGAGGTGAGCGGCGAGCACTACCGCGGGCGCTGGGTCGACGTGGGCACGCCCGAGCGGCTGGCGGCCCTGGAGGCGGAGCTGCTGCGGTGACTCCGTCCCGCCGGTGTGATTGTTGGCAAACGCCAGGACGCAGGGAAGGGCCATTGACCGCGGGACGGCTGAGGTAGGGGCATGGCCGTTGTCGGGTCGTCCTTGGCGTTGAATCCCGCATGCGCTGAGCCCGTCAGCGGCGCTCAGCCCACCACGTCGAGGTGGCGGGCGCGGAACTTCACGCCCAGGGACTCGGCCAGGCGCCGGCAGGCCTCGATGTCCACCCCCTCCAGGCCGTCGATGGCGGTGGCGGTGACCTCGGGGATCCAGCGCGGGGCCTCGCGCAGGAACGCCAGCAGGGCGGCGTAGGAGCCGGGCAGCTGGGGCTGGCAGTGACGGTTGTAGGTGGCCTCGTCCTGGGCGTTGAGGGAGACCGACAGGGCGTCCACCCGGCCGGCCATCTCCGGCAGCACGTTGCGCTTGTGCACCAGGTTGGCCAGGCCGTCGGTGTTGACCCGCACCCGCCCGCCATGGGCCTTGATGTGGTCGGCCACCGCCAGCAGGGTCCGCAGGCGCAGGGTGGGCTCGCCGTAGCCGCAGAACACCACTTCGCGGTAGCGGGCGGGATCGCCCACCGCGGCCACCAGCTCCTCCACCTCCGGCCGGTGATCGAGGCTCAGGTCGTAGCCCCGGACCTCCAGGCTGCCCTGGGTCTTGGGGCAGAACTCGCACACCAGGGTGCAGCGGTCGGTGATGCTGAGATAGAGGTTGTCGTGAATGGGGTAGGCGATGGTCTGGGCGTTCATGGCCCTATTCTACCTCCTGGGGCAGCCCTTCGGGGAGGCCGGCGCGGGCGGATCGCACCCGGTAAAATCACACGGATTCCGGTAGAATGCGCGGATTCCGGGATCGTGAGGATGGGTGCGGTGGCGAGCAGCAACGTGGTTTGGCATCACGCGACGGTCACGCGCGAGCGGCGCGAGCGGCTGAATCGGCACCGCAGCGTGAACCTGTGGTTCACCGGGCTGTCCGGGGCCGGCAAATCCACCATCGCCCATGCCCTGGAGGAGGAGCTGTACCGCCGCGGCTGCCGCACCTTCGTCCTCGACGGCGACAATGTCCGCCACGGACTGTGCGCGGATCTGGGCTTCAGCGACGAGGACCGGCGCGAGAACATCCGCCGCATCGGCGAGATGGTAAAGCTGTTCCTCAACGCCGGGGTGATCGCGCTCACCGCATTCATCTCTCCCTTCCGCGACGATCGCCAGCGGGTGCGGGAGCTGCTGGGCGAGGGCGATTTCATCGAGGTCTATTGCCGCTGCAGCCTGGACGTGTGCGAGCAGCGCGACGTCAAGGGGCTCTACCAGCGCGCCCGCGCCGGCGAGATCCCCCACTTCACGGGCATCTCCTCGCCCTACGAGGAGCCGGAGGCGCCCGAGGTGGTGGTGGAGACCGACACCCGGAGCCTGGAGGCCTGCGTGGACCAGCTGGTGGGGTACCTCGAGCAGCGGGGTGTTCTCGAGCCGCTGGAAGCGATCGTCTGAGCCCGGCGCCCGTGTCTGCCCATCCGGCCTGAGTCCCTCACATCCAGGAGGTCCCCTATGGAGCTGGTCGCAGTCGTTGGCCTGGGTTACGTGGGGCTGCCGCTGGCGGTGGCCTTCGGCCGGCAGCGCAGGACCCTCGGCTTCGATATCGATCCGGTAAAGCTGGCGCGCTACCGGGCCGGCGAGGATCCCACCGGCGAGGTGGGCGGCGAGGAGCTGCGCAAGGCCGTCCAGCTGGAATACACCCACGATCCCGCCGCCCTGCGCGAGGCCGACCTGGTGGTGGTGGCGGTGCCCACCCCCATCGACGCCGCGCGCCAGCCCGACCTGACCCCCCTCATCGGCGCCTGCCGCACGGTGGGCCGCAACCTCAAGCCCGGGGCGGTGGTGATCTTCGAGTCCACCGTCTACCCCGGCTGCACCGAGGAGGTCTGCGTGCCCATCCTCGAGCAGGAGTCGGGCTATACCTGGTCCGCCCGTCCGGAACGGAACACGGAGCACGGAGCACGGAACACGTTCTCCGTCGGCTACTCCCCGGAGCGGGTGAACCCGGGCGACCGGGTCCACCGGCTGGAGAGCATCGTGAAGGTGGTCTCGGGGGACGGCCCGGAGACCCTGGAGCGGGTGGACGCCCTCTACCGGGGCATCATCACCGCCGGGCTGCACCGGGCCTCGGGCATCCGGGTGGCGGAGGCGGCGAAGGTGATCGAGAACACCCAGCGGGACCTGAACATCGCGCTGATGAACGAGCTGGCGCTGATCTTCGACCGGCTGGGGATCGACACGCTGGAGGTGCTGGAGGCGGCGGGGACGAAGTGGAACTTCCTGCCCTTCCGGCCCGGGCTGGTGGGCGGACACTGCATCGGGGTGGACCCCTACTACCTGACCTACAAGGCCGAGACGCTGGGCTACCACCCGCAGGTGATCGTGGCCGGGCGGCGCATCAACGACGGCATGGGCGCCTACATCGCGGGCCAGGCGGTTAAACACCTGATCCGCTCGGGAAGCTGCGTGATGGGCGCCCGGGTCAACGTCCTGGGGCTGACCTTCAAGGAGGACTGCCCGGATCTGCGCAACTCCAGGGTGGTGGACGTCATCAGCGAGCTGCGCGACTACGGCTGCCAGGTGGCGGTCCATGATCCGATGGCCGACCCGGAAGAGGCCCGCCGCGAATACGGCCTGGAGCTGACCCCCTGGGAGGCGCTCGCCCCGGCCGACGCGGTGGTGGTCGCGGTGGCCCACCGGGACTACCGCGAACGGCCCCTGGACGAGTTCGACAGCGTGCTGAAGCCGGGCGGCTGCCTCATCGACGTGAAGGGCATCCTCGATCGCGAGGCCGCCGCGGCCATGGGCTGGCCGCTGTGGCGACTCTGAAACCATAGCAAGCAGGGATTGTGCACATGAAGATTCTGATCACCGGCGCCGCCGGATTCATCGGTTCCACCCTCGCGCTGCGGCTGCTGGCCCGCGGCGACACGGTGGTGGGCGTCGACAACCTCAACGACTACTACGACGTGAGCCTGAAGGAGGCGCGGCTGGACCGCTGCCGGGCCCACGCCGGTTTCCGCTTCGAGCGCCTGGACATCGCCGATCGCCCCGCCATGGAGCGGCTGTTCCGGGAGGAGGGCTTCGACGCGGTGATGAACCTGGCCGCCCAGGCCGGGGTGCGCTACTCCATCGAGAACCCCAGCGCCTACGTGGACGCCAACCTGGTGGGTTTCGGCAATATCCTGGAGGGGTGCCGCCACAGCGGGGTGAAGCACCTGGTGTTCGCCTCCTCCAGCTCGGTGTACGGGGCCAACACGAAGCTGCCCTTCTCCGAGCACCACAACGTGGACCACCCGGTGTCGCTGTACGCGGCCACCAAGAAGGCCAACGAGCTGATGGCCCACAGCTACGCCCACCTCTACGGGCTCGCCTGCACGGGGCTGCGCTTCTTCACCGTCTACGGGCCGTGGGGCCGGCCGGACATGGCGCTGTTCAAGTTCACCAAGGGGATCCTGGAGGGCACGCCGATCCCGGTGTTCAACGAGGGGCGGATGATCCGGGACTTCACCTACATCGACGACATCGTGGAGGGGGTGGTGCGGGTCATCGACACCCCGGCGGCGCCGGACCCGGCCTGGAGCGGCGAGGCGCCGGACCCGGCCACCAGCTACGCGCCGTTCCGGGTGTTCAACATCGGCAACAACCAGCCGGTGGAGCTGCTGCGCTACATCGAGGTGCTGGAGGCGTGCCTGGGTCGGAAGGCGCGGATGGACCTGCTGCCGATGCAGCCGGGGGACGTCTCCGCCACCATGGCCGACACCGCCGAGCTGGAGCGGGCGGTGGGCTTCCGCCCCGCCACCACGGTGGAGGAGGGGGTGGCGAAGTTCGTGGAGTGGTATCGGGAGTACTATGGTGTGCGTGAGGCGTGAGGCGTGAGGCGTGAGGCGTGAGGCGTGAGGCGTTCAGGCCGCCGGGTGCGGCGTGATGGTCCGGTTCCATTGAGGATGAGCTGATGAGCTGGTGGGGCAAGCTGGCGGGCGGGGCCTTCGGGTTCATGATGGGCGGCCCCCTGGGCGCGCTGCTGGGCGTCGCCCTGGGGCACCAGTTCGACCGCGGGGTGAGCTCGGTCCGCTCCGGGCTGGAGGAGCAGTTCGAGCCCGGCGCCCAGGAGCGGGTGCAGATGGTCTTCTTCACCGCCGCCTTCTCGGTGATGGGGCACCTGGCCAAGGCCGACGGCCGGGTCTCCGAGGACGAGATCCGGCTGGCGCGCCAGGTGATGGAGCGCATGGGGCTGGGCGGGGAGCAGCGCCGCCTGGCCATGGAGCTTTTCAACGAGGGCAAGCAGCCCGGCTTCGATCTCGACGCGGTGCTGGACCAGTTCCGCCAGGAGTGCCGGCGCCGGGTCAACCTGATCCGCATGTTCGTGGAGATCCAGCTGGCCGCCGCGCTGGCCGACGGCGAGATGCATCCCGCCGAACGCCGGATCCTGCTCCACATCTGCGAACGGCTCGGCTTTCCCCGCTTCGCCTTCGAGCAGCTGGAGCGCATGGCCCGGGCCGGCACCCGCTACGACCACCAGGCGGCTCCGGGCAGCCGCGGCCGCAGCCTGGAGGATGCCTATGCCATCCTCGGGGTGGAGGCCGGGGCCACGGATGCGGAGGTGAAGAAGGCCTACCGCCGCCTGATGAGCCAGCACCATCCCGACAAGCTGGTGTCCCGGGGGCTGCCCGAGGAGATGATGAAGGTGGCCACCGAGAAGACCCAGGAGATCAAGGCCGCCTATGAGCAGGTGAAGGCGGCGCGGGGGATGTGACCGGGCCGCCCGGTCGTTGTCCTGGAACCATGAACATGCCTGAACAGCTTTCCAGCCGCAGTCTTGCCCTGGTCCTGGCCGCCCTCCTGGGGCTGGCCCCGGTTCAGGCCCGTGCCGAGGCGCCGGCCACCCCGACGGCCGATCCGCGCCAGTCCTGGACCGTCAGCTTCACCCTCGAGAACGACCTGTTCGCCGAAACCGACCAGGCCTACACCAATGGCGTCGGCGTCAGCTGGATTTCCCCGGACACCAGCGACTATCTCAACGATCCCAACATGCCCGCCTGGGTGCGCTGGGTGAACCGGGAGCTGGAGTGGCTCCACGGCGGGCTGACCGGCGACGCTGCGTTGCAGCGCAACCTGGTCATCAGCCTGGGGCAGAAGATGTTCACCCCCGCCGATCCCGTCCCCACGGCGCTCATCGAGGACGACCGTCCCTACGCCGGCTGGCTCTACCTCGGCTTCGGCTACCATGCCCGCAGCCGGCTGCGCATGGACTCCCTGGAGTTGAACCTGGGGGTGGTGGGACCCTCGTCCCTGGCCGAGGAGGCGCAGAATTTCATCCACGACCTGCGCGGGTTCGAGCGCTTCAACGGCTGGGACAACCAGCTCTCCGACGAGCCCGGGGTGCAGCTCATCTACGAGCTCAAGCGGCAACTGCTGCCGGACTGCATCCTGCCCGTGGGAATGGAGTGCGACCTGATCGGCCACGCCGGCTTCAGCCTCGGCAACGTGGCCACCTACCTCAACGCCGGCGGCGAGTTCCGCCTCGGCTGGGACATCCCCGCGGACTTCGGCACCTCCTCCCTGCGTCCCGGGGGCAGCAACAGCGCGCCCAGCTCCCGCTGGGATCCGCGCCTGCGCGAACTCCCCTTCGGCGGCATCCACGCCTTTGTCTCCCTCGACGGCCGCCTGGTGGGGCGCGACATCACGCTGGACGGCAACACCTTCGAGGACAGCCACTCGGTGGACAAGCGCTACCTGGTGGGCGATGCCGCCGTGGGCGTGAGCGGCCTGTTCTACGGCTTCAAGCTCTCCTTCGCCCGGGTCTTCACCAGCCAGGAGTTCGAGGGCCAGGACGATCCCCACACCTACGGCTCCGTCTCCCTCTCCTACAGCCGGCCGTTCTGATTTCTCACCACAAAGACGTTCACCGCGAAGGCACGAAGGGAAAAAGACCAAAGATCTTGTATCCGCAGATTACGCAGATTACGCCGATTGGTTTGTTGCTGTCGGGGTTCCCAACAGAAAATCCCCCGCCTGTGGCTTGAGCTGAATGTTCAGCCCTTACCGGCCTGGTTGGAATGTGACTTCACTCCCTGCCCCGCCAGGCGGTACCGGAAAATCTGCGTAATCTGTGTAATCTGCGGATAGTTGTCATTCTTTTATTTTTATCTTCGTGCCTTCGTGGTGAATCGAAACGGCGCTCGGGGATCTGGCCCGGGGTCAGAGGAGGTAGCGGCCGGTGCCGCCGAGGACGGAGGTGACGAGCCCGAGCACCAGGTTGGTGGCGATGAGGCGGCGGATCATGGCCAGGTGGGGCGCGGCGGCGGGGATGTCGCCGGCGTCCACGGCCCGGCCCAGGCGGCGGTAGGGGGCGAACCAGAGGTAGGCGAAGATGGCCGCCATCACCAGCCCGAGGCCGGACATGATGTGCACGTGCAGGCCGGCCTTGCCCTGGAAGGCCACCAGGAAGATCCAGTAGCCGGTCACGAGGAGGATCGCCACCGACGCCCAGACCCAGGGGAAGAAGCCGGCGAAGACCCGGCGCATGAGGGGCAGGCGCAGGGGCGGTTCCAGCAGCGCGTTGGCGGCCGGGCGCAGCGCCATGTGGGCGAAGAACATGCCGCCCACCCAGATGATGGCGGCGAGCAGGTGCAGGGCAATGGCGATGGTCATGGGTCCTCCTTGGCTCGATCCGGCGCCGGCGGGGGTGCCGGCTCCGGCCCTATTCTGACCAGCGCGCTCAGGAAGTCCAGCGGCGGAGGCTGCAATGCGCCCCCGGTTGCGGTAAATTCTCCGGTTCACGTGCCCGCGTGCGGGCCGAAATACAACCATCAGCGAGATTTGGAGAGTCAAGAACATGGCCGAGAACCTCATCGCCCCCTCCATCCTGTCGGCGGATTTCGCACGGCTCGGCCAGGAGGTGGAGAACGTGCTGGCGGCCGGGGCCGACATCGTGCACTTCGACGTGATGGACAACCATTACGTTCCCAACCTGACCATCGGCCCGCTGGTGTGCGAGGCGCTGCGCAAGCACGGCGTCACCGCGCCCATCGACGTGCACCTGATGGTCAAGCCGGTGGATCGCATCATCCCCGACTTCGCCAAGGCCGGCGCCACTTACATCACCTTCCACCCGGAGGCCTCCGAGCACGTGGACCGGACCCTGCAGCTGATCCAGGGCGAGGGCTGCAAGGCGGGCCTGGTGTTCAACCCGGCCACCCCCCTGGACGTGCTCAAGTACGTCATCGACAAGGTGGACATGGTGCTGCTGATGTCGGTGAACCCCGGCTTCGGCGGCCAGAGCTTCATCATGAGCGCCCTGGACAAGCTGCGCGAGGCGCGGGCCATCATCGACGCCAGCGGCCGTGACATCCGGCTGGAGATCGACGGCGGGGTGAAGGTGGACAACATCCGCGCCATCGCCGAGGCCGGCGCCGACACCTTCGTGGCCGGCTCCGCCATCTTCGGCGCCGGCAAGGACGGCGACCCCAACCGCTACGACAGCGTCATCGCCGCCATGCGCGCGGAGCTGGCCCAGGCCGGGAAATAGCTTTTTGTTATCCGCAGATTACGCAGATTACGCCGATTGGTATGAGGGAAACCTTGTTCGCGTCGGTGTCCCGCCGCTCCGGGCTGGAGGGCCCTCCAGCAGGAGCGCCGGCCGGGGGGCAGGCCGGGTTGCCATCCGGTTCCTTCAGGAATCGGTGTAATCTGCTTAATCTGCGGAGAGAAATGGTTTTTTCGCTTTTTTTGGGATTGAGAAACAGACGATGAGCCTGAAACGCCCGCAGATGGTGCTGCTGGACCTGGACGGTACGCTGGTGGACAGCGTGCCGGACCTGGCCGCGAGCGTGGACTGGATGATGGGCGAGCTGGGGCTGCCCGCCTGCGGCGAGACGCGGGTGCGCGACTGGGTCGGCAACGGGGTGGAGCGGCTGGTGATGCGCGCCCTCACCGGCGAGCTCTGGGCCGATCCGCCGGAAGAGGCGTTCGCGCGCGCCCTGCCGCTGTTCCGCACCGCCTACACCGAGCACAACGGCCGCCACAGCCGCCTCTTCCCCGGCGTGGCCGGCGGGCTCGAGTACCTGCGCGGGGCGGGCTACCGGCTCGGCTGCGTCACCAACAAGGCCGAGGCCTTCACCCTGCCCCTGCTGCGGGCGCTGGGCATCGACGGTTACTTCGGCATCGTGGTCAGCGGCGACACCCTGCCGCAGAAGAAGCCCGATCCCGCGCCGCTGCTCCACGCCGCCGAACGGCTCGGCGTGGCCCCGGCCCGGGCGCTGATGGTGGGCGACTCGGAGCACGACGTGAAGGCGGCCCGGGCGGCGGGGTTCCAGGTGGCGTGCGTCAGCTACGGCTACAACCACGGCCGCGACATCGCCACCGCCCAACCGGATGCCGTGGTGGATTCCCTCGAGCAACTGCGCACCCTGCTGGAGGCGGCGGCCTGAACATGAACGACCGCACGGAGAGCGCCCCGATGTGGCGCCTGGACAAGCGATGGCGATGGCGTTGCTGACGCAGTGCCCCTTCGTTCGTCCCCTTTTCCGTGAGGTGAGTCATGACGCCTGAACAGTTCGACGCCTATGCCCGCGAGGGCTACAACCGTATTCCCGTGATGCGCGAGGTCCTCGCCGACCTCGACACGCCGCTCAGCACCTATCTCAAGCTCGCCGAGGGCTCCCACTCCTACCTGCTGGAGTCGGTGCACGGCGGCGAGCAGTGGGGCCGCTACTCCATCATCGGCCTGCCCTGCCGCACCGTGCTGCGGGTGCGGGACCACGAAGTGAGCGTGGAGCGCGACGGCGAGATCGCCGAGCGCGCCGAGGTGGAGGATCCCCTGGCCTGGATCGAGGCCTACCAGGCGCGCTACCGGGTGCCGAAAGTGCCGGGGCTGCCGCTGTTCACCGGCGGGCTGGTGGGCTATTTCGGCTACGACACGGTGCGCTACGTGGAGCCGCGCCTGGGCCCCTGCACCAAGCCCGATCCCATCGGCACCCCCGACATCCTCCTGCTGGTCTCCGAGGAGGTGGTGGTGTTCGACAACCTGAGCGGCAAGCTGTTCGTCATCACCCACGTGGACCCGGCGCTCGAGGACGCCTGGGTGCGCGCCCAGCGCCGGCTCGACACCCTGGTGCGGCGGCTGCGCAGCCAGCCCACCCCCCAGTACGCCTACGGGCGGACCGCGGAGCGGCGCGAGGTGGCGGAGGCCGATTTCGTCTCCGGCTTCACCCGGGCGGGCTTCGAGGCGGCGGTGGAGCGGGCCAAGGAGTACATCATCGAGGGGGACATCATGCAGGTGGTCCTCTCCCAGCGCCTCTCCATCCCCTACGCGGGCGCGCCGCTCGATCTCTACCGGGCCCTGCGCAGCCTCAACCCCTCGCCGTACATGTATTTCCTCGATCTCTGCGGCTTCCAGGTGGTGGGCTCCTCGCCCGAGATCCTGGTGCGGGAGGAGGAGGGCATGATCACCGTGCGCCCCATCGCCGGCACCCGCCACCGCGGCGCCACGCCGGAGGAGGACCAGGCGCTGGAGGCGGAGCTGCTGGCCGATCCCAAGGAGCGGGCCGAGCACCTGATGCTCATCGACCTGGGCCGCAACGACGCGGGCCGGGTCTCCGAGACCGGCAGCGTGAAGGTCACCGAGCAGATGGTGGTGGAGCGCTACTCCCATGTGATGCACATCGTCTCCAACGTCACCGGCCGGCTGCGCCCGGAAACCACCTCGATGGACGCCCTGCGCGCCACCTTCCCGGCGGGCACGGTGAGCGGCGCGCCCAAGATCCGGGCCATGGAGATCATCGACGAGCTGGAGCCGGTCAAGCGCGGCATCTACTCCGGCGCGGTGGGCTACCTCTCCTGGCACGGCAACATGGACACCGCCATCGCCATCCGCACCGCGGTCATCAAGGACCAGGTCCTGCACATCCAGGCGGGGGCCGGCATCGTCTACGACTCGGTGCCTGCGCTGGAGTGGGCGGAGACCATGAACAAGGGCCGGGCGGTATTCCGCGCCGTGACCATGGCCGAGGGCGGGCTGGACGGGATCAACGGGTGAGGGCACGACCATGCTGCTGATGATCGACAACTACGACTCCTTCACCTACAACCTGGTGCAGTACTTCGGCGAGCTGGGCGCCCAGGTTCAGGTCTACCGCAACGACCAGATCACGCTGGAGGCGATCGAGGCGCTGGCACCCGCCCACCTGGTCATCTCCCCCGGCCCCTGCACCCCCCGCGAGGCGGGCATCTCGGTGGCGGCGATCCGCCACTTCGCCGGGCGCATCCCGATCCTGGGGGTCTGCCTGGGGCACCAGAGCATCGGCGAGGCCTTCGGCGGCAAAATCGTGCACGCCCGGGAGGTGATGCACGGCAAGACCTCGCTGATCCATCACACCGACACCGGGGTGTTCCACGGCCTCGACAACCCCTTCGAGGCCACCCGCTACCACTCTCTGGTCATCGAGCGGGCGAGCCTGCCGGAGTGCCTGGAGATCACCGCCTGGACCGCCGATGCGTCCGGCGCGATGGACGAAATCATGGGGGTCCGCCACCGCGAGCTGCCGGTGCAGGGCGTGCAGTTCCACCCCGAATCCATCCTCACCCGCCACGGCCACGACCTCCTGCGCAACTTTCTGGAGGGGGTTTGAGCTGGTCGTTTTCAAATTCTCACCACGAAGGCACGAAGGACGCGAAGATCAAGAAGAAGAACACCATAAGAGCGCCCATGGCGCTTGGCGGGTTGTCGAAGACAGATGCTGATTTCAGCTATCTTCTGCTTTTCTTCGTGATCTTCGTGACTTCGTGGTGAACCGGTACTGATTCAGGGGGAAACAACATGGACATGCAGGGTGCGATTCGGGCGGTGACCGAGCACCGCAACCTCACCCACGAGGAGATGGTGGAGGTGATGCGCCTCATCATGACCGGGGAGGCGACGCCGGCGCAGATCGGCGGGTTCCTCATCGGCCTGCGCATGAAGGGCGAGACGGTGGCCGAGATCGCCGCCGCGGCCCAGGTGATGCGCGAACTGGCCACCCGGGTGGCGGTGGACGAGCCGCACCTGGTGGACACCTGCGGGACGGGGGGCGACGCCGCCCACACCTTCAATATCTCCACCACCGCCGCCTTCGTGGCCGCCGCCGCCGGGGCGCACGTGGCCAAGCACGGCAACCGCTCCGTCTCCAGCAGCACCGGCAGCGCCGACGTGCTGGAGGCCGGCGGGGTGCGCCTGGAGCTCTCCCCGGAGCAGGTGGCGGGCGCCATCCACGAGGTGGGGGTCGGCTTCATGTTCGCCCCCATGCACCACGGCGCCATGCGCCACGCCATCGGCCCGCGCCGGGAGATGGGGGTGCGCACCCTGTTCAACCTGCTGGGACCGCTGACCAACCCCGCCGGGGCGCCCAACCAGCTGCTGGGCGTCTTCAGCCGGCAGTGGGTGGAGCCGGTGGCCGAGGTGCTGCACTTCCTCGGCAGCCACCACGTGCTGGTGGTGAATGCCGAGGACGGCCTCGACGAGATCAGCATCGGCGCCCCCACCTACGTGGCGGAGCTGAAGGACGGGCAGGTCAGCACCTACACCATCACTCCCGAGGAGTTCGGCCTCGAGCGCTCGCCGCTGGAGGGCATCCGGGTCCACGACGCCGCCGGGAGCCTCGCCATGATGCGCTCGGTGCTGGACAACCAGCCCGGGCCGGCCCGGGATATCGTGGCGCTCAATGCCGGCGCCGCCGTCTACGTGGCGGGCCTGGCCGGGAGCCTGAAGCAGGGCGTGGAGCTGGCGCTGGCGGCCATCGCCAGCGGCGAGGCCCAGCATCGCCTCGAGGCGCTGGTGGACTACACCGCGCGCGTGGCGGTCTCCTCATGAGCGGCGACACCCCGGATATCCTGCGCCGGATCCTGGCGCGCAAGGCCGAGGAGGTGGCGGAGCGCTCCGGGCGCGTCGCCCTGGACGCGCTGCGCGGCCGGGTCGCCGGCGCCCCCGCGGCGAGGGACTTCGTGGGCGCCCTGCGCGGGCGCATCGCGGCGGGCCAGCCCGGGGTGATCGCCGAGATCAAGAAGGCCTCGCCCAGCAAGGGCGTCCTGCGCGCGGAGTTCCACCCGGCGGAGATCGCCGCCAGCTACGCCCGCGGCGGGGCGGCCTGCCTGTCGGTGCTCACCGACGTGGATTTCTTCCAGGGCGCCGACGCCTACCTGCAGGAGGCGCGGGCGGCCTGCGCGCTGCCGGTGCTGCGCAAGGATTTCATGATCGACCCCTACCAGGTCTACGAGGCGCGGGTGCTGGGGGCCGACTGCATCCTGCTCATCGCCGCCGCCCTGGACGATGCACGAATGCACGGCCTTGCGGAGCTGGCCCGGGACCTGGGCATGGCGGTGCTGGTGGAGGTGCACGACGCCGCCGAGCTGGAACGGGCGCTCGCCCTGGATACGCCCCTGGTGGGCATCAACAACCGCGATCTGCGCACCTTCGAGACCCGGCTGGAAACCACCCTGGAGCTGCTCGATCGCATCCCGGACGACCGCATCGTGGTCACCGAGAGCGGCATCCTCGACCCCGCCGACGTGGCGCGGATGCGCGAACACGGCGTCAACGCCTTCCTGGTGGGCGAGGCCTTCATGCGCGCCGAGGACCCGGGCGAGCGCCTGGCGGCGCTGTTCGGGATCGGGTAAGGCCTGGAATAGACAGGATTCACAGGATTTACAGGATAAGGACCAAAGGCGATTAACCGCAGATTACGCTGATTGTGCAGATTGTTCGTGGAGCTGGAGAGCCGGTTGCCTGAACCTGTATTCTGCCGTTCCGGGCCGAAGGGCGTCTCAGGGAGGCGGTTCAAAGCGACGCAGCCGCCTGCTGGACCGGCGGCCACGGGGCCAAGCGCGACAAGCGGTTCGGAGGAGCAGTCCGCGACCATGAATCCGGTCAATCGTGTAAATCCTGTCTATTTCAATATGAACTGCCGGCCCGGCTGCGCGGCGTGCTGCATCGCGCCTTCCATCTCCTCGCCGATTCCCGGCATGCCCCAGGGCAAGCCGGCGGGGGTGGCGTGCGTGCAGCTGGACGGGGATCTGCGCTGCCGGCTCTTCGGCCGCCCGGAGCGACCGCGGGTCTGCGGCGGCCTGCGGCCGTCGGCGGAGATGTGCGGGGAGGATGCGGAAGCCGCCCGGGCGGGCCTGGCGCTGCTGGAGGCGCTGACCGCGCCTTGATGTAAATGGACAGGATTTACAGGATTGATCTGTTTGACCGCAGATTACGCAGATTCAAGTTAAAGAGCAGGAGAGGCCGTGGTTCAGCCGGGACACCCGGGCCAGGTCACTGGGGGGATGGCCCCACCCCTTTCACAGACGCCCGGGGTTGCCACTGCACGTCTACCGTGTCTCCAAATAATCTGCGTAAATCAGCGTAATCTGCGGTTAACAGGTTTTTTGTTTTTTTCTCCTGTACATCCGGTTAATCCTGTCAATTTAACAAAACGATCAACGCGGCTGGAACACCACGATGGTCTTGCCGTGGGCGGTGATGAGGCCCTGCTCCTCGAGGCTCTTGAGCACCCGGCCCACCATCTCGCGGGAGCAACCCACGATGCGGCCCAGCTCCTGGCGGGTGACGCGGATCTGGATGCCGTCGGGGTGGGTCATGGCGTCGGGTTCGTGGCACAGGTCGAGCAGGGCGCGGGCCACGCGGCCGGTGACGTCCATGAAGGCCAGGTCGCTCACCTTGCGGCTGGTGTTGCGCAGGCGCAGGGCCATCTGCGAGGCGAGCTGGAACAGGATCTCCGGGTCGTCGGTCACCAGCTTGCGGAAGTTGCTGTAGCTGATGAGGGCCACCTCGCAGGCGGTCTTGGCCCGGATCCAGGCGCTGCGGTTGGCCTCTTCCTGGAACAGGCCCATCTCGCCGAAGAAGTCGCCGGGATTGAGGTAGGCGAGGATGATCTCGCGACCGTTCGGATCCTCGATGAGAACGCTTACCGAACCCTGGAGAATGAAGTAGAGCGTGTCGGGCTTGTCCCCGGCGCGAATGATGGTGTGCTTCGCCCCGTAGCGCCGACGATGGCAATGGCTGAGAAAACGCTGGATGGCGTTGTCGGCTGGATTGTCGCCCGGTTGCGCCATGTTGTTGTGTCTCCAAGAGTTGCAATCGACGAGAGTATGCCACAGCCTCGATAGGGGCTTCCATGACTATGGCATGGCGGCAGGATGGCTGTGCTAAGCTTCCGCCTTCTGCAGGCGGAGGAGAGGATCATGGAGGCGCGGATCAAATGGGTGGAGGGGGCCACCTTCGTGGGCGAGTCCGGCAGCGGGCACGCGGTGGTGATGGACGGTCCCCCCGACATGGGCGGGCGCAACCTGGGCGTGCGCCCGATGGAGATGGTGCTGCTGGGCATGGGCGGTTGTACCGCCTTCGATGTCGTGCACATCCTGAAAAAGGCGCGCCAGCCGGTGACCGACTGCGTGGTGGAGCTCAACGCCGATCGGGCCGAGGCCGAGCCCAAGGTCTTCACCCGCATCCATGCCCACTTCATCGTCACCGGCGCGGGCCTCAAGGAGGCCCAGGTGGCCCGGGCCATCCAGCTCTCGGCCGAAAAGTACTGCTCCGCCTCCATCATGCTCGGCGCCACCGCCGAGATTACCCACGACTACGAAATCCGCGCCGCGGGCGCCTGAGCCCGATGTCGTGGGCCGGCGCCGGGGAGGGAATGGCATGAGCACGCCCCCGGACCATCTGGGCATGCGCCACCTGGCCCTGCAGGTGCGGGATCTCGCCGCCTGCGAGGCCTTCTACACCGGGCTCCTGCGGCTGCGGGTGGAGTGGCGTCCCGATCCGGACAACGTCTACCTGACCTCCGGCAACGACAGCCTCGCCCTGCACCGGGTGCCCGACCCGGCCGCACCGCCCGCGGGGCAGCGGCTCGACCATCTCGGTTTCATCCTCCCCGATCCCGCCGCGGTGGATGCCTGGCACGGGTATCTGCTGGCCCGCGGCGTGAAGATGCGCGCCGGGCCCCGTACCCACCGCGACGGGGCCCGCAGCTTCTACTGCGAGGACCCGGAAGGGAACGTGGTGCAGATGATTTATCATCCCCCTTTGGCCCCTGATCGTGGATAATTGCGCCCGCCGGCAGGAATTCCCCCTTAGCGGTTGCTGGTGTACTGTTTCACTCTTGGAGGGCTCTGAAAGCACCTCCAAGAGTGAAACAGTACACTAGTGCAGGGGGAGCGTGCCGGTACCGATCCTGCGGGTGGGTCAGCCCCCTCGCCGGTAGTGTTTCACCGCAGTCGCGGGGCGGATGGCGTCCAGGGACTTACCGGGCGTTGTTTCAAGGTCCCTGCATCGGGAGGGTTCGAGGTTGGCCAAGACATCCAGAAAGCTGAAGCTCTACGGCTTCAACAATCTGACCAAGTCGCTCAGTTTCAACATCTACGACATCTGCTACGCGCCCACGCCCAAGCAGCGGCGCGAGTACATCGAGTACATCGACGAGGTATACAACGCCAAGCGCCTGACCCAGATCCTGACGGATGTGGCCAACATCATCGGCGCCAACATCCTCAATATCGCCCGCCAGGACTACGAGCCCCAGGGCGCCAGCGTCACCATCCTCATCTCCGAGGAGCCGCTGGCCTCCGAGCAGCTCTCCAACACCGAGGCGCCGGGACCGATTCCGGAAACCGTGCTGGCGCACCTGGACAAGAGCCACATCACGGTCCACACCTATCCCGAGAGCCATCCCGAGGACGGCATCAGCACCTTCCGCGCCGATATCGATGTCTCCACCTGCGGACGCATCTCGCCGCTGAAGGCCCTGAACTACCTGATCCACGCCCTGGAGTCGGATATCGTCTACATGGACTACCGGGTGCGGGGCTTCACCCGGGACATCTCCGGCAAGAAGCACTTCATCGACCACAAGATCAACTCCATCCAGAACTTCCTGTCCCGGGACACCCGCGACCGGTACCAGATGATCGACACCAACGTCTACCAGGAGAACATCTTCCACACCAAGATGATCCTGAAGGACTTCGATCTCAACAACTACCTGTTCGGAATGGAGAAGGAGGATCTCTCGGTGCGCGAGGTGCAGCGCATCAAGAAGCTGCTGCGCTGGGAGATGCTGGAGATCTTCTATGGCCGCAACATGAACAAGCTGCCGAAGTTCATGGATTGAATCCCGCCGGAACGAAAAAGCCCGGCCGAGACGGCCGGGCTTTTTCATTTTCGCCGCCGGGCTTCAGGGGCGCACGTAGGCGTAGCCCTGCTCCTGCAGCTCCATGATGCGGGTGACCCCCGCGGGAACCACCTTGACCCCTTCGGTGAGCTCCGGCATCTTGCCGGTCTTCTTCTCGATGCCCTTCATGGTGTTGTTGCAGGCGCTGAAGGTGATGTCCTGCATGGCCAGGCTCTGCACCCGGCCGGACAGTTCGTTCTCCCGGGTGAGCATGCCGAGGCCGGGGCCGTAGGCGACGATCTCGATCTCCACGTTGTCCATGCCGAGATCCTTCTGCAGGTTCACGGCGTTGTTCATCGCGATGGTCTGGGTCTGGGGATCGTCGGTGCTGACCTGGATCACCAGCTTGTGGGGCTTGCCCTCGGCAAAGGCCGGCAGGGCGACAGCCACGGTGAGCAGGGCGGCGAGAAGCAGGCGGGTTAGGGCGACGCTGTTGCGGGTCATGGTTCAACTCTCCTTCCATCAGGCGGTGGGACCGTTCCGGGCTTCTGTCGGCGCAGGATAACGGTGGTCAATCGGAAACCGCGTTACCGGCGCCCGGCAAGGGGCGCGGCCACCCGGTCGCCGCTGTCAGTAGACCAGCAAACTCGGTGCCATCTTTCCGGGTTTTGCAACCTGTTGATTTGTATTCTTATTGATTTCCGCACCGGGAAGGCGTGCGGCAATCTGCAATAGGCGGAGTTGCAGATTGAAACCGCGGGACGGCTGCTTCAGAGATGATAGGCGGTGCGGGTCATCACCCTGGAAACCAGCCCCATGAGGCGGCGCACGGGCTCGGGCAGGGGGGCCGCACCGGCTTCCAGGGCGGTGTCGGCGTGGCGGGCCTCGTCCTCGCGCATCCGTTCCAGGATGGCGCGGCTGCGTCCGTCGCCGGGCGGCAGCTGGGCCAGGTGGTCGTCGAGGTGCCTCACCACCTGGCGCTCGGTCTCCACCACGAAGCCCAGGCTCCACTTGTCCCCGGCCCAGCCGGCGAAGGCGCCGATGGCCAGCGAGCCGGCATACCAGGCCGGGTTGAGCCAGCTCTTGTGGCTGCCGAGCTCCGCCAGGCGCTGCTCGCACCAGAGCAGGTGATCGTTCTCCTCCTGCGCCGCCCGCGCCATCCGGTCGCGGACCCCCGGCAGCCGGGCGGTCAGGGCCTGGCCCTGGTAGAGAGCCTGGGCGCAGACCTCGCCGGCATGGTCGACCCGCATCAGGCCGGCCGCGTGGCTCCGTTCGCCCTCGGTCAGCTCCGCATCGGGAACGGCGCCGGCGGGATTGGTGCGCTCGGTGGCGCGCGGGCGGCCGAACAGGGTGCGCAGCCCCTGGTCGAGCTCCATCAGCAGGCGGTCGGGAAAGCTGTAGTGGCGGTGTCTCATGGCGGCATCGGCGGCGGTTCGGTTTCGGCTTCCGCTCCCGGAACGTTAACATGCACCCCGGGACGGGCGGACAGGATAGAGAAGATGATAACCCATCTGAGCGTCAGCGCGCGGGGCCAGGGACTGGTGGAGTTCACCGGCCAGGTGGAGGCGGCCGTGCGCGAATCGGGCATCCGCGAGGGGCTCTGCACCCTGTTCCTGCAGCACACCTCCGCCAGCCTGATCATCCAGGAGAACGCCGACCCCTCGGCCCGTCGCGATCTCGAGCGCTGGCTCGACCGCCTGGTGCCGGAGGGGGACGCCCTCTACAGCCATACCCTCGAGGGCGCCGACGACATGCCCGCCCACATCAAGGCCGTCCTCACCGCCGTCAGCCTCTCCATCCCCGTCACCGGCGGCCGCCTGGCGCTCGGCACCTGGCAGGGCGTCTACCTCTGGGAGCACCGCCACGCCGCCGGCCCGCGCCGGGTGGTGGTGCACATCGGGGAGTGAGGGCTCGTTTGAATAGACAGGATTCACAGGACAAAGGACAAAGACCGGTTATCCGCAGATTACGCGGATTACGCAGATTAATGGTTTGATGGGCGACGGGCAGGGGAAAGATCCGGGTACGGATCTGTTCATGAGATTGCCCCGTCAGAAGCGGGGACAGCGGCAGATGCGCTGGTAGAGTTCCGGCGTCACCAGGTGACCCCGGCATGGTCCCGAATAGAGCGTCTTACTTACGTCCTGTTAATCCTGTAAATCCTGTCTAAACAAACGTCTTTCAACAATCAGCCGCCGGTCTGGGACATGAAGCGGACCACCTGGCCGGGGGTCTCGTTGAAGGTGTGGCGTTCGGGCTTGCGGGCGATGGCCGCGGCCACGGCCGAGCGCAGTTCCGCGTCGTCCGCGCCGGCGCGCAGCAGCGGGCGCAGCTCCACCCGGTGGTCCTGGCCCAGGCACAGGTAGAGGGTGCCGTCCACTCCCAGGCGGACGCGGTTGCAGGTGTCGCAGAAGTGCTGGGACAGGGGGGTGATGAAGCCGATGCGGAGATCGGTGCCCTCCACCTGCACGTAGCGGGCCGGTCCGCCGCCGTTCATCACCGCCGGCAGCAGCCGGTAGTGGCGTTCGAGGCGCTCGCGCACCTCCCCGAGATCCACGTAGTGGGCGCCTGCCGCGCTGCCGGTGGCGCCTACCGGCATGGTTTCGATGAAGCGCAGGGTGAAACCGTTGTCGAGGCAGAAGGCCACCATGGCCTCCACCTCGTCGAGGTTGATGCCGCGCATCGCCACCATGTTGATCTTGATGGGTTCGAAGCCGGCCCGACGGGCGGCGTCGAGCCCCTCCAGCACCCGCCGCAGCTGCCCGCCGCCGGTGATGTCGTGGAAGCGATCCGCGCGCAGGGTGTCGAGGCTCACGTTCAGGCGGGTCACGCCCGCACGGCGGAGGGGGGCGGCCAGCCGCGCCAGCCGCATGCCGTTGGTGCTCAGGGAAAGGTCCTCGATACCCGGCAGGGCGGCGAGGCGGCCGGCAATCCGCGGCAGGTCGCGGCGCAGGAGCGGTTCGCCGCCGGTGAGGCGGACCCGGCGCACGCCCAGTCGGGCGAAGGCGCCCGTCACCCGCTCGATCTCCCCGGCGGTCAGCCAGTGCTCCGGCGTCTCGTAGTCGGAGAACCCCTTCGGCATGCAGTAGAAGCAGCGCAGGTCGCAGCGGTCCGTCAGTGACAGGCGCAGGTACTCGAC
This sequence comes from Thioalbus denitrificans, assembly GCF_003337735.1. Taxonomy (NCBI): domain Bacteria; kingdom Pseudomonadati; phylum Pseudomonadota; class Gammaproteobacteria; order Chromatiales; family Ectothiorhodospiraceae; genus Thioalbus; species Thioalbus denitrificans. Next base: position 402,334 of record NZ_QPJY01000001.1, read on the forward strand.
GCGGCGTCCAAAGGGATCGAGCAGTGGCGTATCCATGGGTTCTATCTAGCAGGTGGCGTGGTTGCGGTCCTTGACCTGGAACAAGTCGCGGGGTGCGTCATGCGTGTTGGTGAAACGCCACGGCGCGAAGAGGCGAAGACGCCAAGGCCGCCCGGCCGCTGCTGGACAGGGGTGCCGGTGCCTGACCGGCGGGCAGGCCGCGTGGCGCCATCCCGGCACCACGTCAGACCCCGGACAGCTCCTTCAGGTGCGCGGTCACGCTGCGGCCGAGCGCGTGGAGCTCGTAGCCGCCCTCGAGGGTGGAGACCACGCGGCCCCCGGCATGGGTCTCGGCCAGTTGCAGCAGTTGGCGGGTGACCCAGGCGTAGTCGGGTTCGGTCAGGCGCAGGTCCGCCATGTCGTCGTCACGATGGGCGTCGAAGCCGGCGGAGATGAAGATCATCTCGGGGCGGAAAATCTCCAGGTTCGGCAGCCACACGTCCATGACCGCCTCGCGGAACCTGGCCCCCGAGGCGCCGGGTGGCAGGGGGCAGCTGATGATGTTGCGCCCGGTGGGCTCGTGGCCGCTGTAGGGGAACAGGGGGTGCTGGAAGGTGGAGCAGAGCATCACCCGCGGGTCGTGCTGGAAGATATCCTCGGTGCCGTTGCCGTGATGGACGTCGAAGTCGATGACGGCCACCCGCTCCAGTTCGTGGATCTCAAGGGCATGGGCGGCGCCCACGGCGACGTTGTTGTAGAAGCAGAAGCCCATGGCCTTGCTGCGCTCGGCATGGTGGCCGGGTGGCCGCACGGCGCAGAAGGCGTTCTGGACCACGCCGGCCATGACCAGGTCCACCGCCTTGATCACCGCGCCCGCCGCCAGCCGCGCGGCCCGCAGGGTGTGGGGGGTGAGGATGGTGTCGCGGTCGATCTGTACCGTGCTGTTGCGCGGCGACTGGGCGTCGAGCATGGCCAGGTAGCCCGGGGTGTGCACCCGCAGCAGCTGCTCCCGGGTGGCCTCGGAGGCATCGTGATGGTACAGCACGCCGTGGATGCCGGAAGCCAGCAGCTGGTCCTGGATGGCGCCCAGGCGGCCGGGGCACTCGGGGTGGATCTCGCCCATGTCGTGGAGCTGGCAGTCGTCATGGGTGATGAAGGCGGTGGGCATGGGCGTACTCGGCAAGATCGGCGATGACTCAAGATTAATCGAATCTTCAATCCCGGATAAACAGGCATTGTGACCCGTCCCGGCAGTACAGACAAAAAAAACGGGGCCCCTCAGGGCCCCGCCGGTTACGACAAGCCGTGCGGCGGTCAGCCGAAGGTGTCGTGGGTGATGTTGTTGAACCAGCTGTGGGCGAAGGTGACCTCGCGCTTGAGCATCTCCTCGGAGGCGTCGCCCGGGGTCAGCCCGCCGGCGCCTTCCACGGAGGCGATCTTGCCGTCGTCGCCGAGGCGGTAGACGGCGGCCACCGAGATGCCGTGATCCTTGCCCACGATGCTGTAGCAGGTATTCACGTAGGAGGGCTGGCCCGGCTCCTTGCCATTGAGCAGGTCCACCACCGCCGCGGCGCAGACCTTGGCCTCGGAGTTGGCGGCGTAGCCCGACTTGGGCAGCGGGGAGGCGATGCTGGCGTCACCCACTACGTGGATCCCGGCATGGACGGTGGACTCGAAGGTCTTCGGGTTCACCGGGCACCAGCCGGAGTCGTCCGTGAGCCCGGCGGTCTGGGCGATGGTGCCCGCCCGCTGGGCCGGAATGATGTTGATGACATCACCCTTGTAGCTCTCCACGGCCGCCTGCAGGGTCATGCTGCCGGCATCGAAGGACTCCACCTTGCCGCCGGCGGCGCCGGAGATCCATTCGATCATGGAGTTGTCGGTGCCGTAGCCGTAGAACTTCTTCCAGCCCGCGGTGAACAGCCCCTGCTTGGAGAACTTGTCCTTCGGGTCGAGGATGAGCACCTTCGACTTCGGCTTGTTGTTCTTCAGGTAGTGGGCGATGAGGCTGGCCCGCTCGTAGGGCCCGGGGGGGCAGCGGAAGGGATTCGGCGGGGCGACGATGACCACGGTGCCGCCGTCGGGCATGGCTTCCAGCTGCTTGCGCAGGGTGACGGTCTGCGGACCGGCCTTCCAGGCGTGGGGGACGGTCTCGGCCACCTCGGCGCTGTAGCCGGGCACGCTGTCGTAGAGCAGGCTGATGCCGGGAGCCACGATGCAGCGATCGTAGCTCAGGGTCTGGCCGCCGGCGGTGGTCACGGTCCGGGCGGCCGGGTCGATGGCGGTGACCGAATCCTTGACCACGTTCACGCCGTGGCCCTTCAGGCCGTCATAGGTGAAGCGGATGGAGTCGATGCTGCGCTCCCCGGCCAGCACCTCGTTGCTCATGAAGCAGGTGTGGTAGTCGGCATTGGGCTCGACCAGGGTCACCTCGACGCTGGAGTCGGCCATGCGGATGTACTTGGCCGCGGTGGTGCCACCGATGCCGCCACCCACGATGACCACCTTCTTGCCGGCGGCGCCCACGATCTGCGGAAACCCCACCACCATGCCGGCCACGGCGGCACTGCCGGTGAGTTTGATGAAATCACGACGATTGAATTTGCTCATCCTTTCTTCTCCCCCGCGCTCACTTCTGGCTGCCGTAGTAGTTGACCAGGGCCTCGACACCGGCTTCGCCCTGATCGGCCTGCAGCTTCTCCATCTGGCGCCGCATTTTCTTCGGCGTCTCGCGGCGTTCGTTGGCGAAGTCGTCGAGCGCATAGTCGAGGTAGGTCATCCACTGACCGGCCAGGATGCCGCCCTCGTCGGCCTTCGTGCCGCCGTCCTCGTGGCACTTCTCACAGTACTTCTTGTGCAGCTTGCGGCCGAAATCCGCCTTTTCGGCATCGTGGGCCTGGGCCTGGCGCAGGAAGGGCTTGTCGGAGAAGAAATCGGCCATGGCCTTGATCTCCTCGTCGGTGTAGCCCTTGGCGATACGGGTCATGATGGTGGATTCCCGCTCACCGTTCTTGTAGGACGTCATCGTGTCCACGAAGTACTCCGGGGTGATCCCGGCGATGGTGGGAGTGGCGGGCCCCATGCTGGAGCCGTTGGTGCCGTGGCACCCGGCGCAGGTGTTGCCCAGCATCTGTCCGGACGGCATGTCGGCCGCCTGGGCCGTGGCGCCGAACGCCAGCCCTCCGAGCAGTAGCAGGCTGCTGATGGCTTTGTACCCCATGTTTCCTCCTTAGCGAGTCGTGCATTGCCGCTTCGGGCGTCATGTCCGTTGGCGGCATTATTGTGGACCGGTTCTCCCCGGTCGGTGGTTGTGCGGAGCGGTCAACGAACCGTTCCGCCTGCTCACTTTCAGATTCCGCTCCGCTCATGGAGCGAGCGGGAAGTCGAAATACCCATGCAATCAGCAGGCCAAATTGCCGTGACCGGTTGCCATCGCGCCACCGGGCGGCTTTGGACTCTGGCGCTTGCCCATGTCGGTCCGGGATTGTCACAAAATCGGCCATATGTCATCTGACACTTCATGACATTACTGCCGCAATCTGGCAGGTGTCAGGCTTTGTGTCAGGTTCCGGCTTTCCCCGCCGACCGTTCCCACCCGGTCCTAGCGGGTGGCCGCAGGGGCGTTGCGCAGGAGGTTCGCCACCGCGTCGTGCCCGGCGCGCGCGGCGAGATCGAGCGCCGTGTGGCCGCTGTGATCCCGGTTTCCGGTGGGCACGCCGAGGCGCAGCAGCAGTTGCACCGCCTCCAGGTGGCCGTGCCGCGCCGCCTCCATGAGCGGCGTGACGCCGTTCTCGTCGGCCAGTCCCGCCGGGGCGCCCGCGGCGACCAGGAGTTCCATGACATCGGCGTGGCCGCGGCTGGCGGCCCAGATGAGGGCGCTGGCGCCGTCGTTGTCGAGCAGGGTGGCGTCGGCGCCGCCCTCGAGGAGGGTGCCGACCACCTCGGGATGGCCGTTCTCCGCCGCCAGGAACAGGGCGGTGGCGCCATTGTGATCACGGCTGTTGGGTTCGGCGCGGCCGGCGAGCAGGGCGCGGACCACATCCACGTGCCCCTTGGCGGCGGCCCCCATCAGGGCCGTCTGGCCGTCCTTGTCCCGGGCCCCCGTGTCGGCACCCATGAAGATGAGCTGCCGGACCAGCAGCTCGTGGCCCTGGCGGGCGGCGATCATCAGCGAATCCCAGCCGGAGCGGGTGCGGTCGTGGACATTGGCCCCATGGTGCAGGAGCAGGGCGGCCACGCCGGGGTGGTTGAACTCCGCGGAGAAGGTGAGCGCGGTGCAGCCGGCGACGGTGCGGGCGTTGACATCGGCGCCGCGCCTCACCAGGTAGGCCACCACGCGCACGTTGCCCTCCTCGGCGGCGCGCATCAGCGCGGTCTTGCCGAACTTGTTCTTGCCGTTGATATCGGCGCCGCGGTCCACCAGGTCGCGCACCTCGTCGATATCGCCGATGAAGGCGGCGTCCCGCAGCGCGATGCCCAGCGGGTCGCCGGATTCGTCCTGGGCACCCGCCGCGCCCGGCAGGACGAGCGCAAGCGCGAGCAGCATGACGTTCCATGGTCTCATGGTCGGACTTCTCCCGTTGGCGGTTCAGTTGCCGGCGGCCGCGGGCTCGTCGGGCTCCAGTGGCTCCTCGTGGGCGATGCCCGTATGGCAGTCGATGCAGGTCTGGCCCTCGTCGAGCGCCTTTTCATGCTTGCTGCGGGCCGAGCGCCCCTGGAGGCTGAGGTCCATCCGCTCGAAGGCGTGGCAGTTGCGGCATTCGCGCGAGTTGGATGCCTTCATCTTCGCCCACACCCGGGAGGCCATGTCCCAGCGGTGGGCCTCGTACTTCTCGGGCGTGTCGATGGTGCCGATGATCTCGTGGTAGATGTCCTTCGCCGCGAGGATCTTCGCCTTCATCTTGGGAAAGAAGGGCTTCGGAACATGGCAGTCGGCGCAGCCGACCGTGGCGCCCACCCGGCCCAGGTAGTGGGGGGTCTCCTTGAACTCCTCGAAATTGGTCTGCATGGAGTGGCAGGAGACGCAGAACTCGGTCCGGTTGGTGGCTTCCAGTACGGTCATGAAGCCGCCGAAGAACAGGGCCCCGGCCAGGAACGCCAGGAGTGCGACGACCAGCAGGCGCTTGCGGGTGAAGGTAAACGTACGGCGTTTCTCGATCGGGCTGTTGGGTTCAGCCATATTCTCCATCTCCCCCCGGGACGGCGGCTGCGGTGCGGCAGGACCGTCCGGTTATTGTTTGTCGTTGTCGTTGTATGGCGGGCAGGCGCCCGCCGCAGTCCTGCAAGAAAATTGCCAGAACGAAACTGTCCCTACAAGTGTTGTGATAATTATTCCGGGGTGCGCGGGCGCCAGGCGTGGCCCGGCCGGCGCGGCGGGGCGGTGTCAGGTCCGGGCGGATCCGGCGGTGCCGCGCACGCGTTCGTGGTAGCGGGCGCGGTAGAGCAGGCGGGGCGGGTGGCCGGGGAGATCCTCGAAGCCGGCCCGATCGTGGAGCACGTTGTTGCTCAGCAGCCCCATACCCGACTCCAGCCGGGCGCGGAAAATGGCCGGGTGGTCGCTGGCGAGGAGGCGTTCGAGGCAGGCGACGGCCTCGCGCAGCACCGCCTCGTCGCGCCAGCGGATGTTGTGGCGGCGGGCGGTGTAGCGCATGTGGAGCGCCCCCTCCGGGGTGAGGGAGAAGACCGGCCCGGTGACCTCGGCGCGGGCCACCGCTCCGTTCTCCTCGCGGGCCGGTATGGACATGGCCTGCGGATGCATGAGCGCCGCGATGTAGGCGGGGTCGCAGTCGCGCAGGTGGATGTAGGCGATCTCCGGGTCCAGCAGCGCGTTTCCGCCGCCCCGGGCGGCGGGATGCACGCAGTGCAGCAGCAGGCCGCGCACCTGGCGGCCGGGCGGGTTGTAGTAGCCGTCGGTGTGCCAGCGGATGGGGCGATCGGTGTAGGGGATGTAGCCCGGCCGCGCCCCGGTCCGGCTGACGGCGAGCGGGGTGATGGCGTCCTCGTCGGCGAGCCAGTTGTGATCGAGGTGGAGCAGGCCGAACTGCCGGCCCAGCGCCGCGGGTATGGACTTGTCCGGATCGGCGCCGCAGCGGCTCGCGTAGACGGCCATGTTGGCCCGGCGGCAGCGTTCCAGCAGGGCGTCGTGCTCGGCGGCGGTGAGGCTGCGCGGATCGCGCACCTCCACCACCAGCTCCTCCAGCCGGACCGGGTGGTCGGCGAGCTTGCGATCCCGCCAGGCACGGTAGGCGTCGGGTTGATGGAGGTCGAAGTGGCTGGTGGAGTCGGGGTTCATGGCGCTTTCAGGGGCTCTCGTCAGGCAATTTGCTGGAATGTGCCTTCAGGAGTGACGCCGTACACTAGCAGAGCCGGCGGCTTCGCCATGTTGATCCAGGTCAATTACTCGACCCCCCGGCTATGGAAAGGTTGTCCATCCGCCAGGGCAGGTCCCAGGAGAGCCGTTAAGCGTCCGTAGCGCAGCGATTCCGTCGCCCTGTCCCTGGGTTGTCAATGCTGAGGAATCGCCGTGGCGCTGTCGGATCGCGTGCACACCCTGGGTCAGGACCTGCTGCGCCGCTACGGCGAGCGGGTGCACAAGCTCGCCATCAACGCCGGCTTCACCTGCCCCAACCGGGACGGCAGCAAGGGCCGCGGCGGCTGCACGTTCTGCAACAACGTCTCCTTCAGCCCCAACGCCCGGCAGGAGCCGGCCATCGCCGCCCAGCTGGCGGCGGGACGGGCGGTGCTGGCGAGGCGCACCGGGGCCCGGCGGTTCATCGCCTACTTCCAGGCCTACACCAACACCTACGACGAGGTGGATCGGCTGGCCCGGCTCTACGGCGAGGCGCTGGCGGAGCCGGACGTGGTGGGGCTGTCGGTGGGAACCCGGCCCGACTGCGTCCCCGACGCGGTCCTGGACCTGCTCGCCGGCTACCAGGCCGAGGGACGGGAGGTGTGGCTGGAGCTGGGGCTGCAGTCGGCCTTCGACGAGACCCTGGCGCGGGTGAACCGGGGTCACGGCTTCGCGGAATACCGCCAGGCGGTGCGGGCCGCCCAGCTGCGCGGCCTGAAGGTCTGCACCCATCTCATCGTGGGGCTGCCCGGCGAGAGCGGCTGGCACGCGCACCAGACCCTGGAGCGGGTCCTGGAGCTGGGGGTGGAAGGGCTCAAGCTGCACCCCCTGCACGTGGTGAGGAACACCCTGCTGGCGCACCAGTGGCGCCGGGGGGGCTACCGGCCGCTGGCGCTGGAGGAGTATGTCGCCATCGCCGCCGACCTGGTGGAGCGGACCCCGCCGGAGGTGGTCTGGCACCGGCTCACGGGCACCGCCTCGCGGGACATCCTCCTGGCCCCCGGGTGGTGCGCCCGCAAGTGGGCGGTGCTGAACGCCGTCGAGGCGGAGCTGGCCCGGCGCGACAGCCGCCAGGGCGCGGCCCTGGTCCCGGGGCATGTCCGCCACGGCGGACTGGCCCGGGCCGGTAACTGACATCGCAAGAGGTACGGAACAGGAACATGGAACTCGTCTGCCCCGCCGGCAATCTGCCGTCCCTGAAGGCCGCCGTGGACAACGGCGCCGATGCCGTCTACATGGGCTTCCGGGACGATACCAACGCGCGCCACTTCGCCGGGCTGAATTTCACGCCCGAGAAGATGCACGAGGGCATCCGCTACGCCCGCCAGCGCGGTCGGCGGGTGTTCCTGGCCCTGAACACCTTTCCCCAGCCCGGCGGCTGGGACCGCTGGCGGGCGGCGGTGGACCGGGCCGCCGAGCTGGGCGTGGACGCCCTCATCATCGCTGACCTCGGGGTGCTGGACTATGCCGCCGAGCGCTGGCCGGAGCTCGCCCGCCACCTCTCCGTGCAGGGCTCGGCCACCAACTACGAGGCGCTGCGTTTCTATCAGCGCCATTTCGGCATCCGCCGGGTGGTGGTGCCGCGGGTGCTGTCCCTGCCCCAGGTGGCGCACCTGGTGGAGAACAGCCCGGTGGAGGTGGAGGTATTCGGCTTCGGCAGCCTGTGCGTGATGGTGGAGGGGCGCTGCCTGCTCTCCTCCTACGCCACCGGCCAGTCGCCCAACACCTACGGCGCCTGCTCCCCGGCCCACGCGGTGGAGTGGCGGGAGATCGGCCAGGGCCTCGAGACCCGCCTCGGCGGGGTGCTGATCGAGCGCTACGGGGAGGGCGAGAACGCGGGCTATCCCACCCTCTGCAAGGGTCGCTTCCGGGTCGGACAGGACACCTTCCATGCCATCGAGGAGCCCACCAGCCTCAACACCCTGGAGCTGCTGCCGCAGCTGGTGGCCGCCGGCGTGGCGGCGGTGAAGATCGAGGGGCGCCAGCGCAGCCCGGCCTACGTGGCCCAGGTGACGCGGGTCTGGCGCGCCGCCATGGACGCCTGTGCCCGCGACCCGGAGCGCTACCACAGCCGCCCCGAGTGGGATGCCGAGCTGGCGCGGGTGTCCGAGGGCGCGCAGACCACCCTCGGCGCCTACCACCGCCCGTGGCAGTGAGGGGTTGCGAGTGAGGGGTGAGGAGAGAGGGGTGAGGGGTTCCTCGCTCCTAACGCCTCACTCCTCACCAACTCCCACGCTACCCTCGTCACCATCACAACCAACTTCTCCGAGCCTTCCATGAAATCTCCCAAGCTTTCACTCGGCCCCATCCTCTACTACTGGCCCCGCGAGCAGGTGTTCGACTTCTATGCCGAGGCGGCGGAGTGGCCGGTGGACATCGTCTACCTGGGCGAGGCGATCTGCTCCAAGCGTCGCCTGGTGCGCACGGAGGACTGGCTGGAGCTGGCGCAGCGGCTGGAGGCGGCCGGCAAGACGGCGGTGCTCTCCACCCTGACGCTGCTGGAGGCGGAGTCGGAGCTCATCAGTCTGCGCCGTATCTGCAGCGACGGCCGGTTCATGGTGGAGGCCAACGACCTGGGCGCGGTGAATCTGCTGGAGGGGCGGCCCTTCGTTACCGGTCCGTCGGTGAACGTCTACAATCAGCGCACCCTGGCGCGGTTGGCGGCCCTGGGCCTGAAACGCTGGGTGCTGCCGGTGGAGCTCTCCCGGGACACCCTGGCGGAGATGCAGGCGGCCCGCCCGGAAGGGGTGGAGACGGAGGTGTTCGCCTGGGGGCGGCTGCCCCTGGCCTACTCGGCCCGCTGCTTCACCGCGCGGGCCCACAACCTGCCCAAGGACGACTGCCAGTACCGCTGCCTCGACTACCCCGACGGACTGACCCTCTCCACCCAGGAGGACCAGCGCTTCCTCGCCCTCAACGGCATCCAGACCCAGTCGGCCCAGACCTTCAGTCTCCTGGGGCAGCTGCCGGATCTGCAGCGCCTGGCCGTGGACGTGCTGCGCATCAGCCCCCAGTCACGGGGCACCGGGCAGGTGGTGGCCGCCTTCCGGGAGTGCCTGGAGGGGCGGCGCGATCCGGTGCAGGCCGCCGCCGCGCTGGAGGCGCTGATGCCGGCCGGGCCCTGTGACGGGTACTGGTTCGGGGAGTCGGGGATGGTCGCCCATGGGGGCGGGGCGGTCTAGCGGCGCCGCTGGAAGGCGCGGCGTCTGGGCGCGGTCGCGCCGGCAGGGGGGGGTGACAGCGCCGGCGGCTGGACCGGAAAGCGGGCAGGCGCCGGCGGATGGCCGCGCCCGCCCGGTCCCCCGGACTGTTCAGTGGGCCGCGGAGGCCAGGAACAGGATGTAGCCGGCGTAGAGAACGCCCAGCACGGGGATCATGGGGATGATGGGCAGGGCGGCGAGCTTCTTCATGGCAGATCTCCTGGTTTCCAGTAGTGGGGTTCGGGTGGGTTGCTTGTTATGATCCAGCCTCTCTGCGGACGCTGGTGGCCGCCCCGACCGGTTCTGTCCTGCCCAGGCGATCCAGATAATCCCGAATATTCTACTAAGCTACTGCTCCAGGTCAATACCCGACCAAAAAGCCCTATTATTATTGCGTGAATGCGTGAATGCGTGAATGCGTGAATGCGTGAATGCGTGAATGCGTGGGGCCGGATTATCCGGTCAGATGGGGCTTGTCGCTGATTGGCGTGCGTACGTGAGCGGTTGGCGGCGCCGTTTACCATCGCCCGTCACCATGGGCGCTGCAGGTCTCAGGCGAAGCGTTCGAACAGGCGGGAGGCGCGTTCGAGGGTACCCATGAGGGGCTGCAGCCGCTCGGGGGGCTCGTAGGCGTCGAGGAAGTTCTTCACGTAGAGTCCCAGCTCGGTGTCGCCGCCCAGGCGCAGCCGCCGGTTGAAGAACAGGGTGTCCGGGTCCTCGCGCCGACTGGCCAGCAGCAGGAAGTCGTAGGTGTCGCCCTCGATGGTGAGATCGTGGGGGCGGCGCTCGTCGGCGGGACGCAGCCGGCCCCGTTCGAGGGTGAAGCAGAGCCGCAGGCGCAGGTCGTTGACCCGGATCCGCACCACCCGACCCTCCAGGAACTCCAGCTCGCCATCGCGCAGGGCGGTGGCGAAGATCCGGTTCAGGGCCAGGCACACCGTGGTGCTGTGGGTGGCGGTGGGCACCAGCCCCACCGGGAAGGTGAGCAGGCGCGACAGGCGCGGGGGCGGTTTGCGGGTCTGCATGTCCATAGGCAGGGGTTTATGACACGGCGACATCGGGAAGGCATTGATCCCGATCAATGGATGCCGAGAGGAAAGGGATCGCGGGTGAGGGCGACGGCCACGATGTAGCCGAAGGTGGCCAGGGCGGCCACCCAGAATCCGATCCGGATCCGTCGGCTGCGGCCGCGCCGCAGGGCGATGCTGCCGAGGATGATGTAGACCAGCAGCCCGGTCACCTTGGCGGTGAGCCAGTCGTGCACCCCGGGGTACTGGTGGCTCAGCAGCGCCAGGGCGACGGCGCTGGCCAGCAGCAGGGTATCCACCACGTGCGGGGCGACGCGCACCCAGCGCCGGTCCAGCAGCGCCGAGCCGCGCATCATCCAGGCACCGCGTACCACGAACCCGGTCAGGGAGAGGATGACGCAGGTGACATGGACACCCTTCAGGGCCAGGTAGAGGCTCATGCCGCGGGAATCTCCCCGGCGGCGGGAGCCAGCAGCTGCCGATTGACGCGCCGGTAGCGCCGGGCGGCCCGCCCCAGCCCGAATCCGAGCAGCCCCCAGGAGGCGGCCAGGGCCAGCCCGGCCGGCCGGCTCGCCAGCGCCGGCCACAGCGGCGCCAGGGCCAGGAGTCCCAGCCCCGCAACATAGATGCGCAGCTGCCAGCGGGTGGTGCGCTCGGGCAGCAGCTCGCGCAGGTTGGGCACGGACACCTCCACCCGGCCCAGGGCGAGCTGGCGGTTCTGCAGATGGAACCAGGCCAGGAAGGGAACGATCTTGATCATCATGCCGTTGAGGATGGGCACGGCGAAGCCGAGCAGGTAGCTCCCGCCCAGCCACAGGGGGTAGGCGGGATGGGCGGCGAACCCGGGCCATACCCGCCCCGCCAGCCACAGCGTCACCGCAATGGCGAGGCCCGCCAGTCCCAGCCGCCACCAGGCGAGGCCGGCATCGGGCAGGGGCCGGCGCCGACGCTTCTGCAGCCGCACCGTGAAGGCCGCGAACAGCAGCAGGGCGGCGCCGGCGGTCGCGGCGGCGGAGACCGGCAGGGCCGATGGGATCCGCTCCGCCGCGGCCAGCCGGTAGAGCACGCTCCACAGCAGGAGCAGGGCGAACAGGGCGGTGGTGAGGTGGCGGCGCAGCCGGAGCGGATACTCCGGCGTGAGCTGGAACATGGGCAGGGCCTGGTAGGCCACGCCCAGCACCAGCAGTCCCACCCAGCCCAGCAGCCCCCAGGCCAGGTGGACGTCGGTGAGCGAGCGCAGGAACAGCAATCCCGGGATTCCGCCCCAGAACAGCGCCAGCCCGACGCCCAGGGTCGCGGTGACGGCCAGGGCGATGACCGCCAGGCGCATGGCCACCACGGTCGGGTTGGCGCTCCCGGCCCGGGCCAGGCCCCACCCCAGTGCAGTGACGAATACCAGGAACGCGCTGCCCAGCAGGGCGGCGGCGGCCAGCGACCAGGGCCCGCCGTCGGCCAGGAAGCCGATGGCCAGCGCCAGCGTGCCGCCGCCCAGCAGCAGGTGGGTGACGCGCCCGACGGCCACCGCGCCGAGGACCCGGGTGCCGGCCAGTACCGGGAGCATCTGCAGCAGCGCCCCGCACATGGCCTGGGTCACGAGGCCGAGGGTGATCAGGTGGGTGAAGGCGAGCACGCCGGGGGTCCAGCGTCCGGCCAGCAGCGCCGGTCCCTGCAGGGCCAGCAGCAGCCCCGCCAGGACCCCGAACAGGGGGGCGGAGAGCAGGAACCGGAACGGAACCGAGATGGGTGGCGCCTGGTCCAGCGAGAGATTGCCCGGAAACAGCATGCTCGGCCTCTGAATCCCGGCGGATCAGGTGCGTCGGGCGGGCATGGCGTCCTCCGCCAGGCGGTCGCCGTCGCGCCAGATGTAGACCTCGACGCCGTTCGTGTCGTCGATGTCCGTATGCCAGCGGAAACCGGCCTGTTCCAGCAGCGGATAGGCGAGCAGGGGTTCCCGATGGAGCCTGACATGCAGGAAGTCGCCGGGCCGCACCCCGGGCAGTTCGCCGAGGATGCGCTCGAGGGGTTCCGGGGGCATCAGTTCGGAGAGATCCATGAACCTTTCCATCGCCGCGCCCATCGCTCAGACAGCGTCCATCTGCGACAGCACCTGCTCCATGCTGTCCTGCAGGGCGCGGTCGGCCATCGGGTAGAGCATCTGTTCCTCCTTGGCATTGTGCTGCTGCATCACGATGAGCAGGGTCTCGGACAGGCCCAGGTAGCGGTCCCGGTCCCGGGCGGTGATGGCCGTGGCCATGTCCTCCTTGAGCTGGCGCATCTGGCCGTGTTCCATGCGCATCACCCGGGTGGGACCCATGGTCTGCCCGGTGCGGGCCTCGTATTCGGGGAACATCACCTCTTCCTCCATGCGGAAATGGTGCTCCAGGGCGTCATGGAAGGCATTGAAGGCGCTTTCGCCGGTCAGCCAGTCGCCCTGGGCGACAGCGGTTTCGGCCTCGGCGAACAGGGAGTCGCAGCGCTGGTGATCGTCACCCAGGACCTGGCTGATGGTGTGCATTGGCAACCTCGTGCGGATTGGAAGGATTCGCTGCCAACGGTAACGGCAGAGGCGCCCGGCGTGTTTGACCTTCATCAAGCCCATTAATGTGCCCCGGGCGGGTGCCGGGAGGCTCCGGCCCGAGCGTATATTCCCACAAATTTGTTGCGGTAGTTCACGGAATTTGTTAAGTCTTTGTGGGCGTCCGGAGCCCTGCTAGCGGCGGCGGCGCAGCGCAGGATGCGCGGTGCAGTGGTCCGCGAACCTGTGACAATTGGCGTGAAGCGGAAATAAAAAGCGAATAACGAGTTGAAAAAACAACAATTCGCTCCGCTCACACTGCAATCCAGATGGAGGAGGGGTTATGAAGCTACGCTACGTGGTAATACCCGCCCTCGTGCTCGCGGTGGGGGTTGCCTGCAGCCCCAGGCACACGGGGGAGGGCGCGGCCGGCATGGCCGCGCCGAGCGCCGGGACAGCGGCAAACACCGGGGTCGGCAAGGACGGCCCGAACAAGCCCAAGAACGACTACAACATCAGCATCAACTACGAGCTGGGCATGCACTGCACCGGCTTCGACTTCAGCTACTGCTGCGTCCTGCCGCCGTACAATTCCATCCAGGCCCAGGTCATCAAGACCGCCCGCGGCGACAAGAAGTGGCCGGAGGTGGTGGAGGCCGACCCCGAGGACCACACGGTGCTCAAGGATGGCCGCAAGCGGTTCAAGCTGGCCTACGGCCACATCGACAACACCTACTCCGAGGGCTCCAAGCTCGCCTACTGGAACGTGCCCTATGACGTGAACGGCGACGGCAAGTACGGCGACAACGAGAATGTCGCCAACGCCTACTTCACCCACCTCTACGTCTACAAGGATCTCAAGGGCACCAACCCCAAGGGCACCAGCAAGGACAGCGAGAAGCTGTTCGTGGGCATGCAGATCCCGGTGCCCCAGGACAACGGCCCCGCCGGCGCCGCCGCGCCGAGCCCGATGAAGGGCGGCTTCCTGCACTACACCGGCGAGGAGGGCACCATCGTCTACACCAAGTCCCCGGTGCTCGACAATGTGCCCATCGTGCTCACCAACCCGGGCATCTGGGATGCCCTGGGCCTGCCGCTCACGCCGTTCAACGACAGCGCCGCGGCCAAGAACCCGCTGACCCTGGTGGAGAGCGACATCCAGCCGTTCCAGGAGGCCTGGGTGAGCCTGCTGGATGCGGATTCCGGCGAGCCGGTGATCGACAGCCACACCGGCAAGCCGGTGACCTTCGTCGGCACCAACCCCATCGACATCCCCAACTGCGCCAACTGCCACGCCAGCAAGACGGCCAACGGCAGCAAGTACAACCTCTACAAGGGGGAGTACGCCTTCTGGAAGGGGCTCGGGGCCAGTGACTGGATCGCCAGCCTGAAGGCCACCTCCGTCTCCATCCTGGAGATGCACGACGACAAGAACGGCACCAGCTTCCTGAAGAACTACCGCCAGGGCACCCGCGACATCACCAACCGCCTGGGCCGCGACCCGGTGCTGTGCCAGAAGTGTCATGCCGACAACGTCATCGGCGTGCTCGCCTCGAAGAAGATGAAGAACAAGAGCGGCAAGGAGATCCAGGTGCCGCCGCTCACCCAGGCGATCCACACGGTGCACCAGACCAAGGCGCCGCTGCCCGATGCCGAGGGGCGCACCGCCAGCTGCCAGGGCTGCCACCCGGCCCACCGCCAGGACGGCAAGATGGACGATTACCCCATCACCAAGGACGGCAAGAACGCCTATGCCGAGGGTGACAACCGCGATGCCTCCGGCGGCTGCTACGTGGGCCGCGACGTGCACGCCAACCGCAACAAGGACAAGGACGGCGCCGGCACCAAGGAGTACCTCAACCCGGTGGGGCAGTGGCTGCAGGCCAACGTCTCCGGCATCGGCAACGGCAAGGGCGGCAAGGGCCTGTGGTGCACCAACTGCCACAACCAGCTCTCCCGCGAACTCTACCAGCGCGACAACCTGGAGAACGCCTTCAAGCAGACCGGCCAGACGCTGCGCGACAAGCCGCTCAGCGAAATCGCCGCGGCCATCGGCGTGAGCCAGCGTGAGCTGGAGGAGAAGTACCTCGATCCGAAAGTGGTGCTCAACGGCAAGGGCGAGGATACCCCCGGCAAGTCCGGCATCCTCCTCACCTGGGCCGAGAAGCGCACCGTGCCGGACATCGCCGTCATCGCCCTGCAGGGCAACGGTCCGCTGGTCTCCAAGGATGCCGACGGCGACATCAACGTCTCCATCCTGTCGGCCAACCCGGCGGTGGATCCCGCCTCCCTCAAGCTGCCCAAGGGCGCCACCGGCGCCGCCGCGGTGCCCTATGACGCCGCCACCCATGGCCGCGACTACTGGCTCTCGCCCGGTGCTCCCCACTGCGCCGACTGCCATGCCGCGCCCTTCGTGGAGGGCCAGGGCGGGGTGGCCTATCCCATCAACCAGCCCGGCAAGTACAGCCTGATGCGCTACTCCAAGGGCCATGCGGGACTGGCCTGCCAGACCTGCCACGAGTCCATCCACGGGCTCTACCCGGTGACCTCCGATACGGACGTCACCAGCTACCGGCAGGCGGCCCAGTACAATCCCGATGGGTCCCACGGACCGCTGAAGTGCGCCTCCTGCCATGTGACCAACAAGGCCGGGGTCCCGCTCATCGCCGATGACGAGGAGCACGTCTGGGAGGGCAAGCCCATCCTGAAGGACTTCGAGGCGGCGGTTGCGTGGATGCACGCCAGTGCGCCCGATCTGGGTGGCAAGATCCCGGATCTCGACTAGTCGGTCATTCCGGCCGGGGCGGGGCCTGCGGGCTCCGCCCCACCTTTTCCGCGCCGGGCAGCCGCCCTGCGCATCTTCACGGCCTGTTTGCCTGCCCGCATCCGCCACCGTTCACGACCTCAGGCTCGGATGCGGCGGAAACGGGCAGGGCTGGAGCGAATCATCGATGATGAATGCAAAGCAACGAATCGGCCGCCGGCTGGCGGCACTGCTGTTCGCGGCGGCGTTCGCCGCACCGGCGGCCGCCCAGGTGCTGGTCACCGTGGGCGACTACCCGATCACCGGCAAGGCGCTGGAGGAGGCGCTGTCCAGTTCGCCTTTCGCCACCCAGTTCCCCGCCATGGACGAGGCCGACCAGGCCTACCTGCGCGGCGACCTGCTCAAGCGCCTGGTGGCCTCGCGTCTGCTCTATCTCGAGGCCAAGTCGCAGGGCCTCGATGTGAGCGAGGCGTTCCGGCGGGAGCTCGCCGAGTACCGCATCGCGCTGCTGTACCGGGCCGCCATGGATCGCCTGCGCGCGGCGGTGGCCCTTCCCGAGCAGACCGCCGAGGAGCTGCGCGCCACCTATCAGGGTGACGCCGATGCCCTGGCCGCCGCCAGATCCCAGCTCCGGGGCGAGCAGTACCGGCTCCGGCGGGCGGAGTATCTGGCCGGGCTGCGCACTGCCGCCAAGGTGGTGGTGCACGACGACCGCGCCGCCTGGGGAGCGGCGCCGGAAACGGTGCTGGCCGAGGGGGAGGGCATTGCGGTCCGGGCCGGCGATCTCGATCTCGGCGCGGAGAGCGATACCCCGCCAGGCAACGAGCGGATGCGGGAGCTGCTCGATGAGCGCATCGACCTGCTGCTGGCCGCCCGCGATGCCGAGGCCGCCGGCGTGGACGTGGGCGAACGGCTCGAGGCGTTCCGCGCGGAGCGCCTGCCGGCACTGCAGATGGAGCGGATGGTGCGCACCTGGATTCCCGACGAGGGGGTGGTGCGGGACTACTACGCCTCGCACCAGGCGCTGGGCACCATCCCCGAGCGGCGCCGGGTGGGGCAGATCGTATTGGCCTCGCGGGCGGAGGCCGAGGCGCTGCGCAGCCGCATCCTCGCCGGCGAGAGCCTGTTCGAGCTGGCCCGGGAACACTCCATCGACACCTACGGCAGGGAGCATGCCGGGGACATGGGCTGGCTCAAGGCGGGCACCGGGATGCCGGAGCTGGAGCAGGCGCTGGCCGAACTGCCCGACAACCAGGTCAGCGCGGTGGTGGAGTCGCCGAAGGGCTTCCACCTGCTCATGGTCACCGACCGCCGCCCGGGCCGCCAGCTGGAGTACGGCGAGGCGCGCGACCGGGTGAGCCAGGCGCTGGTGGCCGAGCGGATGGCCGCCTACTTCGAGGAGCTGCAGTCGCGCTATGCGGTGGAATGGACGCTGCCGCTGCAGCAGGATGCGCCGCAGTGAGGCGCGGGCTGATCCGGCGGGTGGTCCTGGTGGCCGCCCTGTTCAGCTGCAACGGGTGGGCGGCGGCCGCCGGGCCGGCGGCCCCGCCCCTGAGCCTGCCCGACCTGGACGGTGCCAACCACCGGCTCCAGGAGTGGCGCGGCTCGGTGCTGGTGGTGAATTTCTGGGCCAGCTGGTGCCCGCCGTGCATCCATGAGATCCCGGACCTCGTCCGCTTCCAGGCGCGTTACGCCGAACGGGGGCTGGTGGTGGTCGGGGTGGGGGTGGATGCCGTGCGCCCGCTGGGCAACGTGCGGCGCAGCCTCGGCATCAACTACCCCGTGCTGGTGCTGGACGAGGCCGACTCGCCCGCCCTGCTGGCCGAATGGGGCAATCACGACGGCTTCATCCCCTACACGGTGGTGGTGGACCGGGACGGGCGGGTGCGCTACACCCACCGCGGCGTGCTGGACGGGGAAACCTTCAACGAGCAGGTGGCGCCGCTGCTGGCAGGCAGCGGTGAAGGACAGGGCTGAGACAGGGACAGGAGCTCAAGACTCGAACCACGAAGGACACGAGGCGCACGAAGTGACAGGCCAATTGGCCCTATCCATCCCTTCGTGTCCTTCGTGGTTTGGCTTGCAGTGGTGTTTTTGTTGACTCCGCCCCGGATACCGTTCCGCTGCCTCCGGGCGCCAGGGCCCCATCAGCGCCACATGAAGGCATGCTCCCTCACACGGCCTGGTAGTAGATGTTCTGCGGATGGCGGGCCTGGGCGAAGAACAGCCAGCGCTCGGCCAGCAGGCCCAGGTACTGGACCAGCAGGGCCAGCACCAGGGTGGTGCCGGAGGCCACGGTGAGCCCGAGGGCCAGGAGCACCACCGGCACGGCGAAGACCAGCACCAGCATGACCCACTTCACCGAGCGCAGGAAGGCGGCGGTCCGGCCGTGGAAGAACTCCCGGGTGTTGAAGGAGCCGCCCATGGCGCCCTGGGCGGTCTGCCGGATCTGGGCGTGGCGCACGCCGATGGCCGTCTGCGGGGTGGACTTGTGCTTGATGCGGGCATTGCGGATGAGGGTGGTGCCGCGGGTCGCCAGGGCCAGCAGGGTGAGGATGATGGCCCAGCCGCCGAAGAAGGTGGTGAGCGCCGGCGCGGTCCAGGCGGCGAACGCGGCGGCGGCGGTGAAGCCCGAGGCGCCGCCGAGCAGCACGAAGTTCACCACCGTCAGCGGCGTGGCCCACTCCTGCAGGAAGCGGATGCAGGCGTAGATCATGCCGGTGGCGAGGAACAGGGCGAAGCAGGCCAGGGTGGCCAGCGCGCCGACGATCAGCGTCAGGTGGATGGCGATGCCCTCGCCCACGGTGCCCAGTACCGGGTCCCAGCCCAGGTAGTGCAGCCCCCCGTAGAGGAAGGTGAGGCCCATGAAGGCGGGCAGCACGATCACCTCCCGCGAGAGCCAGGAGGTGCGCCACTGGCTGGCGGAGCGCCAGGCCCGTTCCGGCCGGCCCAGGTGGAACACCGAGGCGACCAGTCCCAGGGCCAGGAACACCAGGGCCAGCCCGCTGCCCAGGCCGTAGAACAGGCGGTCGTCCTGGGGCGGAAGCACCTCCAGCACGGAGTAGATCTGGCCGCTGTAGAGCGCCAGGAACAGGCCCTGGCCGACGCCGATGAGGGTGGTCAGGAAGATGACGGAAAAGGCAGGATGCATTCGTAAACTCCAGGTTCCAGTTTCGAGTGACGAGTAGCGAGGTCTCGGATCCGGCGCTTCCCCTCGCAACTCGTCACTCGTTACTCGCAACTACCAGCTGGTGACGTCGTCCAGCGACGGCTCGTCGAGCGCCGGGCGCGGCCGCGGGGCCTCCTTCTTGAGCGGGTTGTCGACCCGCACCAGCTCGTCGTCGTGGATGCGCAGGCGGGTCTTGCGCCGGGGCAGGTAGTGGTTGGCCGGCTTGGTGCCCCACTCGGGCATCAGCTGGTAGCCGCCCTCCTCGCGGATCAGCACCGAGACCTCGGACTCCGGATCGTGCACGTCGCCGAACAGCCGCGCGTTGGTGGGGCAGGCGAGCACGCACGAGGGCTTGCGCTCGCGCTCCGGCAGCGACTCGTCGTAGATGCGGTCCACGCACAGGGTGCACTTCTTCATCACCTTCTGCTGCTCGTCGATTTCGCGGGCGCCGTAGGGGCAGGCCCAGGAGCAGTACTTGCAGCCGATGCACTTGTCGTAGTCCACCAGCACGATGCCGTCCTCGGGCCGCTTGTAGCTCGCGCCGGTGGGGCACACCGGCACGCAGGGCGGCTCCTCGCAGTGCAGGCAGGATTTCGGGAAATGCACCGTCTCGGTGTGCGGGTAGGCGCCCACCTCGAAGGTCTGCACCCGGTTGAAGAAGGTGCCGGTGGGATCGGCGTCGTAGGGGTTGCGGTCGGTCATGGGCCCGGCCAGCCCGGAGGTGTTCCACTCCTTGCAGCTGGTCACGCAGGCACTGCAGCCGACGCACACGTTCAGGTCGATAATCAGGGCGAGCTGGGTCATATCCGTCTCGTCACGCTTTTTTCAGCAGGTTCTTGAACAGGCCGGTGCCGGCGCGGTAGGCCAGCCACTTGCGCAGCCGCCTTGGGGTTCCCGGCAGGGGCTTCATGGCCTCGAACTGGGGGAAGGTCTCCCGGGGCTCGGCGGCCTCGGCCTTGTAGACGCGCACGCGCACGTCGTACCAGCCCGCCTGCCCGGTGACCGGGTCGGAGTTGGACAGGTGCTCGCCCTCGGCGCTGGCGGGCAGCTCCTCGGAGATGAGGTGGTTGAGCAGGAAGCCCTTGCGCGATTCGTTGGCCTTCGGGGCGAGGTTCCAGGCGCCGGCGGCCTTGCCGATGGCGTTCCAGGTCCACACCGTGCCCGGCTCCACCGCCTCGCTGAAGCGGCACATGCAGCGCACCTTGCCCCACTGGGACTCCACCCAGATCCAGTCCCCGTCCTCGAAGCCGTTGGCCCGGCCCACGCTGGGGTGCAGGTAGAGGTGGTTGTGGGCGTGGATCTGGCGCAGCCAGGCGTTCTGGGAGTCCCAGGAGTGGTACATGGCCATGGGGCGCTGGGTCACCGCGCTCAACGGGTAGGTGTGGCGGTCGGTGAGCTGGGTCTCCAGCGGCGCGAAATAGAACGGCAGCGGATCGAAATGGGTGTCGATACGCTTGCGCAGCCGCTCGGGGGGCTGCTTGCCCTGCAGCTTGCCGCGCGCGGCGAGGCGGAACTTCTGCAGCACCTCGGAGTAGATGTGCACGTTGATGGGCTCGGCGTAGCGGGTCAGGCGGTGCTGCTGGGCCCAGTCGAGGTAGCCGCGGTTCCAGTTGCGCATGTACTGATAGGAGCGCGGCAGCTCGTAGTGGAACACGCAGTTGTTCTTGGCGTACATCTCCCACTGGCCGGGGTTGGGCTCGCCCTTCATGAACTTCTCGCCGCCCGTGCCGCGCCAGCCGGCGAGGAAGCCGATGCCGGAGCCCGGCTCGGTCTCGTAGTTGACGATGAAGTCGGGGTAGTCGCGGTACTTGCGCCGGCCCTGCTCATCCACGAAGGCGGGCAGCTGCAGGCGCGAGCCGAGCTCGATGAGCACCTCCTGGAACGGCTTGCACTCGCCGGTGGGCGGCACCACGGGGATGCGCACCGAGTCCACCGGTCCGTCGAACTCCGAGATGGGCCGGTCGAGCATGGACATCACGTCGTGGCGCTCGAGGTAGGTGGTGTCGGGCAGCACCAGGTCGGCGAAGGCGGTCATCTCCGACTGGAAGGCGTCGCACACCACCAGGAACGGGATCTTGTACTCGCCGTTCCCGTCCTTGTCGTTGAGCATCTTGCGCACCTCCACCGTGTTCATGGTGGAGTTCCAGGCCATGTTGGCCATGAAGATCATCAGCGTGTCGATGGGGTAGGGATCGCCGCGCCAGGCGTTGGTGATGGCGTTGTGCATCAGCCCGTGCACCGACAGCGGGTATTCCCAGGAGAAGGCCTTGTCGATGCGCACCGGGTTGCCCTGCGCGTCCACGAACAGGTCGTCGGGCTCCGCCGGCCAGCCCAGCGCCATCCCCGCCAGCGGCGTGTTCGGCTGCACCGCCTCGGGTCCGCGCGGGGTCTTGGCGCAGGGCGGTATGGGGCGCGGGAACGGGGCCTTGTGGCGGAAGCCGCCGGGACGATCGATGGTGCCCAGGATGCTCATCAGGATGGCGAGCGCCCGGATGGTCTGGAAGCCGTTGGAGTGGGCCGCCAGTCCGCGCATGGCGTGGAAGGAGACCGGGTTGCCGGTGATGGACTCGTGGTCCTTCCCCCAGGCGTCGGTCCAGGCGATGGGCAGTTCGATCTTCTGATCGCGGGCCATCACGCCCATCTCGTGGGCCAGCTTGCGGATGGTCTCCGCCGGAATCCCGGTGATCCTGGCCGCCCACTCCGGGGTGTAGTCCTTCACCCGTTCCACCAGCAGCTGGAAGGCGGGCTTCACCGGGGTGCCGTCGGCGAGCTGGAAGCTGCCGAGCAGGTAGGGATCGGCGTCCGCGCTGCGGTTGACTACCGCCCGGTCGCTGTTGCGATCCCACCAGAGCTTGTTCTGGGGGTCGAAGCAGCCCTCCTCCTCGGGCACCTCGGCGCGCACGAACATCCCCTCCTCGGTGCTCGCCTGGTCCAGGTTCACCAGCTCCGGGGCGTTGGTGTAGTTCACCAGGAACTCACGATCATAGAGGCCCTGGTTGATGATCTCGTTGATCAGCGCCAGCAACAGCGCGCCGTCGGTGCCCGGCTTGATGGGGATCCAGTCATCGGCGATGGCGGCGTAGCCGGTGCGCACGGGGTTGATGGCGATGAAGCGCCCGCCGTTGCGCTTGAACTTCGACAGCGCCATCTTCATCGGGTTGGAGTGGTGATCCTCGGCGGTGCCGATCATGATGAACAGCTTGGAGCGTTCCAGGTCCGGGCCGCCGAACTCCCAGAAGGAGCCGCCGATGGTGTAGATCATGCCGGCGGCCATGTTCACCGAGCAGAAGCCGCCGTGGGCGGCGTAGTTGGGGGTGCCGAACTGCTTGGCGAACAGGCCGGTGAGAGCCTGCATCTGGTCGCGGCCGGTGAACAGGGCGAACTTCTTCGGGTCGCTGGCGCGGATCTTTCCCAGCCGCTCGGCCAGGATCTCGAAGGCCTGCTCCCAGGCGATGGGCTCGAACTTCGCATCGCCCCGCTCGGCGCCCTGCTTGCGCAGCAGCGGCCGGGTCAGGCGCGCCGGAGAGTACTGCTTCATGATGCCGGAGGAGCCCTTGGCGCAGATGACCCCCTGGTTGAGGGGGTGATCCGGGTTGCCCTCGATGTAGCGCACCTCCCCGTCCTTGAGGGTGACGCGGATGCCGCAGCGGCAGGCGCACATGTAGCAGGTGGTGTTCTTCACCTCGGTGTTGGGCTGGCGGGCGGGGTCGCTCATGGCTTGGTTCCTGACTGCGGGGGTGCTGTATTACAGGGGTTGCGAACTATACGCATCCGCATCCGAGTGGGCTAATCAACATTTTCAATATGCCCCATAATATCGAAATATGCTGAATAACCAATATTTCCATTGGCATAGATCAAGGGAATTCCGCCCCGCCCGGTCCGGATCGGCTGCGGGCCCGGCCGGCGGCGCTCATTCCGCGGCCGGCGCCCGGGCGGGGCCGCTGCCGACCAGGCTGCCCGCCTCCTCGAAGACGAAGTCGCGGAATGCCAGCGCCACCGGCGACAGGCGCTTGCCCCGGCGGTGGACCAGGTACCAGTGGCGGGGAATGGGGAAGGCTTCGGCCCTGAGCACCACCAGGCGGCCGGTCTCCAGCTCCAGCTCCAGGGTGTGGATGGAGACGATGCCCAGCCCCATTCCCACCTCCACGGCGCGCTTGATGGCCTCGTTGCTGGAGAGCTCCATGCCGGTGCGCAGCTTGACCCCGCGGCTGGCGAAGTGGCGCTCCATGGCGATGCGGGTGCCGGAACCCTCCTCGCGCACCACGAAGGCCTCCTGCTGCAGCCGCTCCCAGCTCACCTCGTCCGCGCCGGCCAGCGGGTGGTCGGGGGCGGCAATCACCACCAGCGGGTTGTCCATGAACGGCTCCGCCTCCAGGTCCAGCGACTCGGGTGGGCGGCCCATGATGACGAGGTCCTTCTCGTTGGCCTCCAGCGCCCGCAGCAGGCCTTCGCGGTTGGTCACCTCGAGGCTGAAGCTGATGCCCGGGTAACGGCGGCAGAAGGCGGCGAGCAGGCGGGTGGCGAAGTAGTTGGCGGTGCTCGCCACCGCGATGCGCAGCCGCCCGCGCCGAATCCCCTTGAGACTCTCCAGCACCTCCTCGGTCTCCTCCAGCTGCAGGGCGATGGCGCGGCTGGTCTGGTGCAACTCCTGGCCGGCCTCGGTGAGGAAGGTGCGCTTGCCCATCTGCTCGAACAGCGGCAGGCCGACGCTCTCCTCCAGCTGCTTGATCTGCATGGAGACCGCCGGCTGGGTCAGGTGCAGCTCCTCGGCGGCGCGGGTGTAGCTGAGGTGGCGGGCGACCGCTTCGAAGACGCGGAGTTGGCGCAGGGTGACGTGCATAACTCTTACCTTATGGTTTCAATCCAAATTTCCAAATGTGAATTATGCGCTATTTCGGGAATAATGGCTCCCGGTCCGATGCCCCCGGGCGCGCTTTTTCCCGCGAGCTCCGGTGTGGCTGCTGCTAAAATTATGGTTTACCTACGGAGACCCATCGATCATGGCGGACACCCTCTATGAGGCTGGCCTGAAGAGCCTGCCGCTCGTTCACCAGGGCAAGGTCAGGGACAGCTACGCGGTGGATGACGAGCATCTGCTCATCGTCACCAGCGACCGGCTTTCGGCCTTCGACGTGGTGCTTCCCACCCCCATCCCGGGCAAGGGCCGGGTGCTGACGGCCCTGTCCAACTTCTGGTTCGAGCGCCTCGGCCACGTGGTGCCCAACCACCTCGCCGACCTGCCCCTGGAGCAGGCGCTGCCGGATCCGGAGGAGCGGGCCCGGGTGGAAGGGCGCGCCATCGTGGTCCAGCGCCTCAAGCCGCTGCCGGTGGAGGCCATCGTGCGCGGCTACCTCATCGGCTCCGGCTGGAAGGAGTACCGCCAGACCGGCGGGGTATGCGGCATCCCCCTGCCGTCGGGCCTGCGCATGGCGGACCGCCTGCCCGAGCCCATCTTCACCCCCTCCACCAAGGCCGCGGTGGGCGAGCACGACGAGAATATCGATTTCCAGCAGACCGTGGCGCTGCTGGGCGAGAAGCTGGCGGCCCAGGTCCGCGACGTGAGCCTGAGCCTCTATGCCGAGGCGGCCGCCTACGCCCTGGAGCGCGGCATCATCATCGCCGACACCAAGTTCGAGTTCGGGCTGGACGAGGCGGGCCGCCTGATCCTCATCGACGAGGCCCTCACCCCTGACTCCTCCCGCTTCTGGCCGGCCGATACCTATGCGCCCGGCAGCAGCCCGGCCAGCTTCGACAAGCAGTATGTGCGTGATTACCTCGAGACCCTGGACTGGGACAAGCGGGCGCCCGGACCCGAATTGCCCGAGGAGGTGGCCCGGAAGACGGCCGAGAAGTACGAGGAGGCCCTGCGGCGGCTCACCCAGTGAGGAAGAATGATAAGTAAATACTTATCCATATAATCATAATTATTTAGTTAACTTTATGGGTTTTGCGTTGCTATAGTCCTCTCACACGGTGGCGAGCCACCGCGGATTCATGACTCCTCCGCCTGCGGGCGGAGGAGTTAAAACAACGATCTGGAGGAACGGTCATGGCGAAAACCTACAGCGCGGGCGTCAAGGAATACCGCGAAACGTACTGGATGCCCGAGTACACCCCCAAGGACACCGACATTCTGGCGTGCTTCAAGATTACCCCCCAGGCCGGGGTGCCCCGTGAAGAGGCGGCCGCGGCCGTGGCGGCGGAATCCTCCACCGGCACCTGGACCACCGTGTGGACCGACCTCCTCACCGATCTCGACTACTACAAGGGCCGCGCCTACGCCATCGAGGATGTGCCGGGCAACGACGAGGCCTTCTATGCCTTCATCGCCTACCCCATCGATCTCTTCGAAGAGGGTTCGGTGGTGAACGTGTTCACCTCCCTGGTGGGCAACGTGTTCGGCTTCAAGGCCGTGCGCGCCCTGCGCCTGGAGGACGTGCGCTTCCCCATCGCCTACGTGATGACCTGCAACGGTCCGCCCCACGGCATCCAGGTGGAGCGCGACATCATGAACAAGTACGGCCGTCCGCTGCTGGGCTGCACCATCAAGCCCAAGCTGGGCCTGTCGGCCAAGAACTACGGCCGCGCCGTCTACGAGTGCCTGCGCGGCGGTCTCGATTTCACCAAGGACGACGAGAACGTCAACTCCCAGCCGTTCATGCGCTGGCGCCAGCGGTTCGACTTCGTCATGGACGCCATCCACAAGGCGGAGCAGGAGACCGGCGAGCGCAAGGGCCACTACCTGAACGTGACCGCGCCCACCCCGGAGGAGATGTACAAGCGTGCGGAGTACGCCAAGGAGATCGGCGCGCCCATCATCATGCACGACTACATCACCGGCGGCTTCTGCGCCAACACGGGCCTGGCCCAGTGGTGCCGGGACAACGGCCTGCTGCTCCACATCCACCGCGCCATGCACGCGGTGCTGGACCGCAACCCCAACCACGGCATCCACTTCCGCGTGCTGACCAAGATCCTGCGCCTGTCCGGCGGTGATCACCTGCATACCGGCACCGTGGTGGGCAAGCTCGAGGGCGACCGCGAGTCCACCCTGGGCTGGATCGACCTGCTGCGCGACTCCTACATCAAGGAAGACCGCAGCCGCGGCATCTTCTTCGACCAGGACTGGGGCTCCATGCCCGGCGCCTTCGCCGTGGCCTCCGGCGGCATCCACGTCTGGCACATGCCGGCGCTGGTGACCATCTTCGGTGACGACGCCGTGCTGCAGTTCGGTGGCGGCACCCTGGGCCACCCGTGGGGCAACGCGGCCGGCGCCGCGGCCAACCGCGTGGCGCTCGAGGCCTGCGTCGAGGCCCGCAACCAGGGCCGCGAGCTGGAGAAGGAGGGCAAGGAGATTCTGACCGCCGCCGCCGCCAGCAGCCCCGAGCTGAAGGCCGCGATGGAGACCTGGAAGGAGATCAAGTTCGAGTTCGACACCGTCGACAAGCTCGACGTGTCCCACAAGTAAGCATGTGAGTGGAGGGTGAGGTGTGAAGGGTGAGGAGTCCCCTCACTCCGAGCACCTCACCGGCGCAGCCGCGAATTCGAACGATTACGAGGATTAAAGCAATGAGCGAAATGCAGGACTACAAGTCGAGCCTGGGTGACACCAGCAGCCGCAAGTTCGAGACCTTCTCCTACCTGCCCGAGATGGATGCCGAGCGCATCCGCAAGCAGGTGGAGTACATCATCTCCAAGGGCTGGAACCCGGCCATCGAGCACACCGAGCCCCAGAACGCCTTCAGCCACTACTGGTACATGTGGAAGCTGCCCATGTTCGGCGAAACCGACGTGGACCGGATCCTGGCCGAGGCGGAGGCCTGCCACAAGGCCCACCCCAACAACCACGTGCGCCTGGTGGGCTTCGACAACTACGCCCAGTCCAAGGGCGCCGAGATGGTGGTCTTCCGCGGCAAGGCCGTCTGATCGCCACCGCGGCACGCTGAACCGGAGCCCCTGTTCCGTCGTGACGGGGCAGGGGCTTTTTTGTGAACGTGAAGGGTGAGGAGTGAGGCGTGAGGAGTTCTCACGCCCGCCGCGAATGCGCCTCACGCCCGACGCCTGACTCCTCACCGGAGTGAATGAGCATGAGCGACCAAATCGACCGCGAGCAGTACCTGATTCAGGAAGAGCCCTACTACCGCCCGGTGGCGAACGAGGTGGCCATGTACGAGGCGGCCTACGACGCGCGCATGCCGGTGATGCTCAAGGGCCCCACCGGCTGCGGCAAGTCCCGCTTCGTGGAGTACATGGCCTGGAAGCTGGGCAAGCCGCTCATCACCGTGGCCTGCAACGAGGACATGACCGCCTCGGACCTCGTGGGGCGGTTCCTGCTCGACATCAACGGCACCAAGTGGCAGGACGGCCCGCTGACGGTGGCCGCCCGCATGGGCGCCATCTGCTACCTGGACGAGGTGGTGGAGGCGCGCCAGGACACCACCGTGGTGATCCACCCGCTCACCGACCACCGGCGCAACCTGCCGCTGGAGAAGAAGGGCGAGCTGGTGCAGGCCCATCCGGATTTCCAGATCGTCATCTCCTACAACCCCGGCTACCAGAGCCTGATGAAGGATCTCAAGCAGTCCACCAAGCAGCGCTTCGGCGCGCTGGACTTCGACTATCCGAGCGCGGAGATCGAGACCGAGATCGTCGCCCACGAGGGTCACGTGGACAAGGCGGTGGCCGAGAAGCTGGTGCAGGTGGCCCAGCGCTCCCGCAACCTCAAGGGCCACGGCCTGGACGAGGGCATGTCCACCCGCCTGCTGGTCTACGCCGCCCAGCTCATCGGCAAGGGCATCGATCCCGAATCCGCCTGCCGCATGGCCCTGGTGCGCCCGCTCACCGACGATCCCGACATGCGCGACACGCTGGACGCGGCAGTGGGGACGTATTTTTAGTCGCCGGTGGCCGGTGGCCGGTGGCCGGTGGCCGGTGGCCGGTGGCCGGTCGCCGGTGGCGGGTCACAGGATAACGCAGGCAGCACAGGGAGGTGCTGGTCATGCAGGATTACAGAAGGTTGCTGGTCTGGCAGCGGTCGCACTGTCTCGCCCTGTTGGTCTACGAGACAACGCGGGAATTTCCGCAAGACGAACGCTTCGGGTTGTGCAGTCAACTGCGTCGGGCGGCAGCTTCGATTCCAGCCAATATTGCCGAGGGGAGCGGGCGGGGCAGCAGAGATGACTTCGCTCGCTTCCTGAGAATATGCGGTGGTTCGGTTCACGAGCTGGAATACCAGGCCATGTTGGCCCGGGATCTGAACTACCTGGCTGGCGAACGGTTCGAGCAGCTGGGGGCTCGTTGCGCGGAGATTCGGCGCATGCTCACGGGGCTGCTCAAAAAGCTGGTTGCTGGAAACTGAAGGCTGGTAACTGAATATGACCATCGACTTCGCCGAGTACGTCAATTGCCTCGAGCTCGAGGCGGGCCACGAGCACCGCGAGGCCCTGGAGTCCTCCTATCACGAGGCGGCCCGGGTGATGTCTCCGCGCGGACTGCAGAACTATCTCGAGGGCATGCGCGCGCTGTGCGTGCTGGGCCGCGGACGCGACCTGGTGCTCACCTATGTGGGGGAGATGCCCGGCGTGGCCAAGGAGGTGGGCGAGGACGTCATCCCGGACGTGGTGGAGGCGCTGATGAAGCTCGCCTCGCACACCTCCGGCACGGTGCTGACCCTGATGATGGCCAGCCTGCCGCTGGCGGCCCAGCGCCTGGGCGACGCGGAGGTGCTGCGCGGGTATCTCGGCCTGATCCACCAGCTGGCCGGCAAGGCGCCGCGGGGCCTGCGGCCGATGCTGGAGAACCTGGACGAGCTGCTCGCCAAGCTCACCCTCGGGGGGCTGCGGCGCTGGGCCCTGTGGGGCGCCCAGGCCCACGCCCGGGATCTCGACGGGCAGATGGCCTACTACGGACTGAAGAGCGAGTCCTCCCGGGCGGTGCTGCGCAAGGAGCGGCGCGGCACCCTGTTCGTGGACAACCAGCGCAAGCTCAACTTCTACCTGCGGGCACTGTGGGGGCGGGCCTTCTTCATGCGCCCCACCTCCGGCGACTACGAGACCCGCCAGGGGCTGAGGCCCTTCATCGAGGAGTTCCAGATCCACGTCCCCGACGCCTACGACACCTTCCACGGCATCGACGGCATCGAGATCTACCGCGCCGCGGTGGCCCACTGCGCGGCGCACCTGGTCTACACCCGCCGGCCCATCTCGGCCGAGCAGCTCTCCCCGGCGCAGATGAAGTTCATCGAGCTGTTCGAGGACGCGCGGGTGGAGTACCTGGCGGGCCGGGAGTTCCCCGGCCTGCGCAAGCTGTGGCTCTCCTTCCTGACCGCCAAGCCGCGGCCGGAGGAGGAGGCGCCGGAGATCCATCCGGTGATGGAGCTCATGCTGCGCATGGCCCGCGCGCTGCTGGACGAGCACTACGAGGACGAGGAGTCGGCCATCAACGCCATGGCGGCCGATTTCCGCGCCCGGCTGGCCGTCGACCCCTACGACAGCGCCATCAGCTGGAATGCCGGCGTGGAGTTCTACAATCACCTGTCCGCCTACGGCGCCATCCCCGGCCTGCGGGTGCTGGAGAGCTGGCCCATTCCCTACCGCGACGACAACCGCTACATCTGGGCCTTCGCCGAGGCCGACTTCGGGCGCGGAGTGGACTACCAGCCCGCCTCCCAGCAGGTGCGCAAGTACGTCAGCGTGCTGGAGATGGTCAACGAGCTGGACTGTGAGCTGGCCGGCGACGATGCCCAGGAGATCTGGGTGCTGGACACGCCCTTCTACCTCGACCAGGAGGGCTGCACCATCAACGAGCTGGAGGGCAAGGAGCCCATCTCCGAGCCCTACCACTACCAGGAGTGGGACTACCACGTGCAGCTCTACCGGCCCGACTGGGCCACGGTCATCGAGCGCCGCCAGCCCAAGGACGACCCGGAGGTGATGGACGCCATCCTCACCAAGCACAAGCCCATCGCCTCGCGCATCCGCCACCTCATCGACGCCCTGCAGCCCCAGGGCATCGTGCGCAAGCGCGGTTTCGAGGAGGGCGAGGAGATCGACATCAATGCGGCGGTGCGCGCCTTCATCGACATCCGCCGGGGCGTCATGCCCGATCCGCGCATCAACATCCGCATCACCCGCCACGTGCGCGACCTGGCGGTGGTGATCCTGCTGGATCTCTCCGAATCCACCAACGAGCCGGTGGAGAAGGACAATCCGGACAGTCCCACGGTGGTGGAGCTGACCCGCGAGGCCACCGGGCTGCTGGCCTGGGCCATCGACTCCATCGGCGATCCCTTCGCCGTGCACGGCTTCGCCTCCGACGGGCGCCACGACGTGCAGTACTACCGCTTCAAGGACTTCCACCAGCCCTACGACGACGAGGCCAAGTCGCGGCTGGCGGGGATGCAGGGCGGGCTCTCCACCCGGATGGGCGCGGCGCTGCGCCATGCCGGCTGGCACCTGGGCCAGCAGTCGGCGCAGAAGCGGCTGGTGCTGCTGGTCACCGACGGCGAGCCGGCCGACATCGACGAGCGCGATCCCCAGTACCTGCGCCACGACACCAAGAAGGCGGTGGAGGATCTGGCCATGCAGGGGATCTACACCTACTGCCTCACCCTCGATCCCCTGGCCGACCGCTACGTGGCCCGCATCTTCGGCGAGAACCGCTACGCCATCGTCGACCACGTGGAGCGGCTGCCGGAGCGGCTGCCGGCGGTGTTCGCCACGATCACGGGGTGATGTGAGCGGCCAGTTATCAGTTGCCGGTTACCAGCAAAGACATCGTGGGGTTTTGTAACGATGCTTCTCCCAGGCCAGCCTCACACTGGCAACTGGCAACTGGCAACTGGCAACTGGCAACTGGCAACTGGCAACTGGCAACCGGGAACCGGAAACCGTCCCTTCATGGCCGAGTACTTCACCCGCGAGACCTTCTTCCGCCCGCAGCCGGTGGAGCAGCGGGAAAGCGCCTTGCCGGCGCCTCTCTACAATGCCCTGCAGCGCCTGCTCCGGCGCAGCGAATCGGGCTGCGTCTTCATTCCCGTCCGCTCCATGCAGTACCAGGCGGTGCTGGAGCGCGAGGAGATCATCTTCGTGGACAGCCAGGGGGGGTATGCCCACCAGGACGGCGAGGGGGGGCGACTCATCCGCATCGCCTGGCAACTCCGGCCGGCGGCGGAGCGTGAGTCCCTCAGCGCGCCGGTGCCCTGCACGGTCGTGTACTACTTCCCCGATCTCAGGGAGACCCAGTGGCGGCTGATGAGCGAGCTGCCCGCCGCGGTGGAGGCCTGCCTGCGGCGCCGGCGGGACGACAGCGCGCCGGTGACGGGGCGGCGCGTGGTGCCATTGCGGTGATTTCAGTAGCCAGTCGCCGGTGACTGATCAATCCTCGTCGTCCAGCTCCGGATTCCAGCCCTGCTCGCGGGCGCCCTGCACGGCGGCGGCGTAGATGCGGGCATGGCGTTCACGCAGGTCGTCGGGGAGGTTGGAGGCCAGCTGGCCGTAGGGTTCCCAGGCCTTGCTGACCTGGTCGTAGAGCTGCTCGATGCGGCCGTAGCTCCAGCCCGCGCAGGTCTCGGTCTCGGGGATCAGGCCGAACACCCAGGCGTCGCGGATGATCTTGCCCACGGTCGTCAGACCGTTGTTCTTGTCCTTGTGGATGCCAACGTAGTTCTGGGTCTTCATGGTCTTCTCGGTATGCGGTGCGGGTCAGCCTGCTAGTGTACTGCGTCACTCTTGGAGGTGCTTTCGGGGGGCTCCCTGCGGGCGAGCCGCTGAATGTGCCTCCAAGGGTGACGCAGAACACTAACATATCCGAGTCGGCGCCGGGCGGCACCTCCGGGCCGCCCGGAGACCGGGTTCAGATGAGGTTGCCGATGCTCTCGGCGGCCCGCTTCACGTCCAGGAAGATCAGGCCGAGCCGGGCGTCGGGCTTGGCCATCACCGTCACCACCGCCTCGGCGCCGGCGTGGGTCATCAGCACGTAGCCCTTCTCGCCCTTGATGAGCACCTGCTCGAGGCCGCCGCGGGCCAGCTCCTGGGCGGTGCGTCCGCCCAGCGAGAGCATGGCTGCGCTCATGGCGCCCACGCGGTCCTCGTCGAGGCCGGCCGGCATCTGGGCGGCCATCATCAGGCCGTCGGTGGAGATCACCGCCGAGGCCTCGATGTCGGCGGAACTGCCGTTGAGGTCGCTCAGGATGGAATTCAGCATGTCTGCACGCATGGTCGTTCTCCCGGGGTATCGTTGTTGTCCCCGCTCAGGCCCGGTAGGCGCCGGCGAGGTTGTTGAACAGGGTCCGGCTCATGCCGGTGATGGCGAGGAAGCGGTCCAGCTCCTCGGCGAGGCTGGAGGACTGGTAGGACTCCTGCATGATCATCAGGCAGAAGCCGAGCACGGCGCTCACCGCGGCGTTGGTCCGGATGCAGCGCTCGTGATCCTCGCCGCACACCCGGGCCACCGTGGTCAGCAGGCTGTTGCCCACCAGCGTCATGGAGGCGGCCATGAACTCCACCGGCATCTGCACCTTCACGTGCACGTCGCCCACGTGATACATGCGGGCGGCGTACCCGGCATCGAACGGGCCGGTGAAGACGCTTTCCAGCCAGCCCAGGTGGGTGGCCTTGAGGGCGTCGATGCGTCCCTCGATGAAGGCCGCCGCCTTGGGTACCCGGGCCAGGTCGGCATAAAAGGCCTCGGTGACCTCCGGCAGCAGGGGGCGGATGGCGGGTCCGATCTGGACCAGCAGGGCCTCCCGTTCCGGGGTGAGGCCGGTGAACGCGCGGGCATAGCGGGTCAGTTCCTCGAAATCGATGTCAGCCATTGGGGGTGCAGCTCCTGTCGGATGGGTGGGGGGTGATTCAGGCCGCGGTGGCGCCGTAGCGGCGCCACAGGGCCCAGACCAGCCGGGTCAGCGCGGGCTGGTTGAGCCGCGGCTGGCCGGCAAGGGCCAGCACGAAGCGGTGCCCGCCGGCGTGGATGGGCCAGAAGCCGAACTGGCTGTTGCCGGCGGCGTCCAGTACGCCCCAGGCGCCGCCGGGAAGGCCGAGATTGCCTCCCAGGAGACCGTGATGGCGCGCATGGAGCGAGGCCAGGTCTGCGCTCAGGGCGGATATCTCCTCCGCCGCCTCGTGGGGGAATCCGACACTGGCGAGGTAGAAGCCCTGGGCATCCGCCAGCAGGGCGCGTCCGGCGGCCGAGAGCGGCGCCAGCAGTTCGGGCAGCAACTGCTCCAGGGGGCCGCCCGGCGCGCGGCGCGGCGTGGCCAGCCCTTCCAGCCAGCCGAGGGTCTGCAGGTGGTGGAGCAGATCGAGGGCGGTGCCGTTGTCGTGCACCCCGCACCAGCGCCGCAGGCCCTCCAGCTCCAGCGGCGGGGTCTCGTCCCGGCGCAGCAGGGCGGTGAGCAGAGTGCGGGGGCGGCTGGCGTCCGGCGCGGCGGCGGCGTGGTAGGCGCCCGCGG
Organism: Thioalbus denitrificans; assembly: GCF_003337735.1. Classification (NCBI taxonomy): domain Bacteria; kingdom Pseudomonadati; phylum Pseudomonadota; class Gammaproteobacteria; order Chromatiales; family Ectothiorhodospiraceae; genus Thioalbus; species Thioalbus denitrificans. Next base: position 435,790 of record NZ_QPJY01000001.1, read on the forward strand.
GAGAGACGGCCAGGTAGTGGCCGGCGATCAGGCGGTAGCTCATCGGCTACGCTCCCAGGCCTGGATCGAGGCTGTAGAGCAGGGCCTTGACCAGCAGGCGCACGTCGTCCCGCTCGCGGGCGTCCACCTCGAACACCGCCGGGTTCAGGTCGCGCCCCGCCAGTTCGTGGTGATAGGCGTCCAGGCCCGGTCCGCCCAGGTCGGTGCGGGTGACGCCGATGACCACGCCCTGCTCAGCGATGAAGCCGCGGAATGCATCGAGGAAGAAGTGCAGATCGCGGAAGGGATCGGCGCGGCTGTTGTCGATGAGCAGCACCAGGCCGAGCCCGCCCGCGGTGAGGATCTCCCACATGAAGTCGAACCGCTCCTGGCCGGGGGTGCCATAGAGATGGATGCGCTCCCCGCCCTCCAGCTGCAGCACGCCGTAGTCCATGGCCACCGTGGTGCCGGCTTTGCGGCTGCGGGTCATGTCCGAGGCTGCCTCGTCGGTCGATACCGGCGGCGTATCGCTGATGGCCGTGATGGCCGTGGTCTTCCCGGCGCCGACGGGGCCGGTGAAGATGATCTTGTAGTCGCTCATCGGGTCGTGTGGAGATCAGTGTCGGTGAAGGGGGGCGTGCGTCCCGCTGCTGCTCACGCGCCGCGCAGCCGGCCGAGAATGCGGCCCAGAAGGCCGCGGGCCAACGACCGGCCGGATGGCCGGGCGGGCTGCGACGCCGGGACGTTCCCGGGCTCGAACTCCATCAACCCCACCGCCAGGGCGGCGCTGTAGAAGGCGAACACGGCTGGCCGGGGCAGCTGCAGGGCGGCGGCGGCCTCCAGCGGAGTGCAGCGGCGGCGCACCCACAGCGCCGCCAGCTGCAGGGCATGGGGTGTCAGCACCAGGCGGGTGAGATTGGGCCAGTGTCGCAGGCGCACGGGGGTCTCCCAGGCCGTGTCGCCCGGAAGCCGGCCGCGGGAGCTCCACAGGGCCACTTTCCACAGGAAAGTCTCCTGCCGTTCCGGCGTCCCTGCCGAGGCGCCGCGCAAGGCCTCGGCCTCCTCCGCCGCAAGCTCGCTGAGCAGCACCTGTCCGTAGCCGTCGACCGGAATCACGGTCATGGAGCGCAGGCGCGCCTCGTCCAGGTCGGCGATCACCTCCCCGGTGTCGGGGAAGATCAGGATGTCGCGCCAGGGGCCGCGCAGGCGCTGCGCCTTGCCGCTGGCCGCCGCCCGTGCGCAGGCCTGCTGCAGGTGGCCCTGCAGGTGGCGTCGCGGGTCGTAGGTGGAGTGGCCGCGTTGCCGGGCATCGCCGGGATCGGCATCGGGAACGCTGCGGATGAAGTGACGGAACGAGGCCGCCTCCAGGGTGCGGGCGGCCTTGGCCGTGCGCGCGCCCCGGGCGGCCTGGCGGAAGCTGCGGGACTTGCCGCGGCTGCCGTCCGGGGGCGCGGTGGTGGCCGCGGACGGTGCCGTCAGGGCGGAGGCGCTGGTGTCGCGCAGCCGGGGCTCGAGCCGATCCAGCAGCTCCAGGAAGGCCTGGCTGCCGATGGGCTTGGACAGGAACCAGGGCGGTGCCGGCTCGGGCCTGCGCAGCGCCACGGCCACCAGCGGGCGGTCCGGGTTCCGCGGGTCGGTGAGACGCCAGCGCCCGGCCCCCTCGGGGCTGTCGATGTCCACCAGCACCAGCTCCGCCTGCTCTTCCGGCACGAGCTGGCAGCGCCCGCCGCAGGGACCCTGGAAGAAAAGCTGCAGGGTCTGCGCCAGGCGCGGGGCGAAGCCGTATGCGGCCACCTTGAGCGGGGTGCGCGCCGGTGCCGGCTTCATGTCTCTGCACCGGCCAGTTCATCGGCCAGCAGGAGCCACTCGCGCGGGAGCGGCCGGCCGCTCCCCAGCAGGCGATCGCAGGTATCGTTGAAGCGTTCGGCGTCCCTGGTGCGGCGGTAGATCTCCAGCAGCAGCGGGAGGACGTCGGTGCGCCGGGGCTCCCCGGCCAGGGCGGACTCCAGGACCCGGGTCGCCGCCTCCAGCTGCCCGTCGCGGAGCAGGTTGTCGGCCTGTTCGAGGGCATCGCCACCCCGTTCGTCACCGGCGCCGATGCGTTCCACCAGCCGGCAGTCGCCCACCAGGCCATGGGAAAGAACCGACCCGGTGCAGTGAGCCTGGGGGCTGCGCGCCTCGATCGGCCGCTCCAGCGCTTCCGCCAGCCGCCCGCGGGCAGCCCGGGGAATGCGGGGTCCGATCAGGTCCAGCAGGCGCTTGCGCAGCGCCGTCCCGCGTTCGCCCAGAGCGATGAACAGGTCCGTCAGCGCGGCGCAGGCGCCCTCGTGGTCATCCAGGTCCAGGTGCAGGTGGATGCGCTGCACGTGGGCACGCAGGTCGGCGTGTGCCCGCGCCACCCGGTGGGCCAGGTAGGTGGCGCTGTGGGGATTGCGCAGGTGGCGCGGCAGCCGCAGGGCCCGTTCCCGGGCAACCCGGAAGGCGGGTTCGTCGCCGGGTGGGGGCGGGGGCGGCTGGCGCCGGAAAGCTGGCGGCATTGTTCTGTGCATCAATGGTTGGACACGGGGTTTCAGAGGGATGCCGGTGTGCTCCGGGCGGGTGCGAAGGTTAGCGAGGAAAACGATTGTCAATCTGTGGACCGCGTCACAGATAGGCCGATTAAAAATGCGATTTGTCAATTTAATATCTGAACATAACAGTCAAGAAATAGGCGCAGAGCCGGACGACGCCGACATCCGTCCGCGTCGATTGTCGTGACCGCATGCGGGTGGCATCCGCAGCATTCATGCTCCGTGCCTGGCGGGACGGGGAACGACGGGGCCGGCTGTTTCCGGATTCGCCGGAGGGATGGAGAGGGCATGATGCACCGAGACCGTACCGGTCCGCCGGGACAGGTGCCCCGGACCGCGTTGATCGAGGCCTCCTGCTACAATCGGGTGCGCCTGGCCCTGCGCCTGCATGGCCCCGAACTGAATCTGCGCCTGCCGGGCGGGCGGGGGTTCCGGATGCGGATCGCGGGGCAGGAGTGGCGCTGCCTCGATGAGCGCCTCGGTGGCGAGGTTCTGCTGCTGTGGCGCGGGTTCCGGCGTACCGGCGGGCTGGACCATCCGGTGCACTGTCTGCTGCAGCGCTGTCACAGCTATGCCCGCGTGATCGAGTACACGGTTCTCGCCGATCTGGAGCGGGCGCTCACATCGATGCTTCCCGTGCCGGCCGCCGTACCCGCCCGCGTGTTGCTCCACCCCGTGCTAACCCGATGAAAATAATGAAGTATAAGTAAACGTCTATGTTTACAATAAAAATATATTAATTCCCTTATCTTTCTTGGGCCCATATCCTATACCCCAGTTTCCATGCGGAAATACCCGGCGCCGACGGTTGGTGCGCCCGGGATGCAACCAGCTTTCACGAGGGGAGTAGAGAATATGGATCAGTCCAGTCGTTACGCGGACCTGTCGCTCAGGGAAGAGGATCTGATTGCCGGCGGACGGCATGTCCTTTGCGCCTACATCATGAAGCCGAAGGCCGGCTACGAATATCTTTCGACCGCGGCCCACTTCGCCGCCGAGAGCTCCACGGGCACCAACGTGGAGGTGTGCACCACCGACGACTTCACCAAGGGTGTGGACGCGCTGGTCTACGAGATCGACCCGGCCCGCGAGCTGATGAAGATCGCCTACCCGGTGGAGCTGTTCGACCGCAACATCAAGGACGGCCGCGCCATGCTGGCCTCCTTCCTGACCCTGACCATCGGCAACAACCAGGGCATGGGCGACGTGGAATACGCCAAGATGCACGACTTCTACGTGCCGCCGGCCTACCTGCGCCTGTTCGACGGTCCCTCCATGAACATCCAGGACATGTGGCGCGTGCTCGGCCGCGACATGACCAACGGCGGCATGGTGGTGGGCACCATCATCAAGCCGAAGCTGGGCCTGCGTCCGCAGCCCTTCGCCGACGCCTGCCACCAGTTCTGGCTGGGCGGCGACTTCATCAAGAACGACGAGCCCCAGGGCAACCAGGTGTTCGCGCCCCTGAAGGAGACCATGCGCCTGGTGGCCGACGCCATGCGCCGCGCCCAGGACGAGACCGGCGAGGCGAAGCTGTTCTCCGCCAACATCACCGCCGACGACCCCTTCGAGATCATCGCCCGCGGCGAGTACATTCTCGAGACCTTCGCCGAGAACGCCGATCACGTGGCGTTCCTGGTGGACGGCTACGTGGCCGGCCCCACCGCCATCACCACCGCCCGCCGCTACTTCCCGAACCAGTTCCTGCACTATCACCGTGCGGGCCATGGCGCGGTGACCAGCCCCTCGGCCAAGCGCGGCTACACCGCCTTCGTGCACTGCAAGATGTCCCGCCTGCAGGGCGCCTCCGGCATTCACACCGGCACCATGGGCTTCGGCAAGATGGAGGGTGACGCCGCCGACAAGGCCATCGCCTACATGCTGGAGCGCGATGCCGCCGACGGCCCCTACTTCCACCAGGAGTGGCTGGGCATGAAGGCCACCACGCCCATCATCTCAGGCGGCATGAACGCCCTGCGCCTGCCGGGCTTCTTCGACAACCTGGGCCACTCCAACGTGATCCAGACCTCCGGCGGCGGCGCCTTCGGCCACAAGGACGGCGGCACCGCGGGCGCCAAGTCCCTGCGCCAGGCCCAGGACGCCTGGCAGGCTGGCGTCAACCTGGTGGACTACGCCATGGAGCATCCGGAGCTGAAGGGCGCCTTCGAGTCCTTCCACTGGGATGCCGACAAGCTGTTCCCGGGCTGGCGCGAGAAGCTGGGCGTGGCGGCGGCCTGACCCCTTCCCGGCCTGCCGCCGCGCCGGCAGCGGCGCAGCGGCAGGCTGGTTCCGGAACGGCGTTACCCTATAATCAACCGGGCCCGGCATCCGCCGGGCCCGGTTGATTGTGCCTGTGGTGAATACGACGTCTGCCCCGGGTGCGTCGCGTGCGGCGCGACACCCGTAACGGAGAGAGGAGAAACAGATGCGCAAGATCCTGATTACGGCCATCCTCGGCGCCCTCTGCACGGGACCGGCGGTCGCCGACCCCGTGGCCGACAACACGGCCGAGGCGCGCGAGATCGTCAAGCAGTTCTTCGGCGACCTGAAGGGTAAGCTCCAGGCGGCCATGAAAGAGGGCGGCCCCACCAATGCCATCGGCGTATGCCGGAACGAGGCGCCCGGAATCGCCCGGTCCACGTCCGAGCAGACGGGCTGGAGCGTGGGTCGTACCAGCCTGCAGCTGCGCAACTTCCAGAACCGCGCCGACGACTGGGAGCGCCAGGCCCTGGAGGAATTCGACCAGCGCAAGGCGGCCGGCGAGGACATCACCAAGATGGAGAAGGCGGAGGTGGTGAGCGTGAACGGCCAGGAAACCTTCCGCTACATGAAGGCCATTCCCACCGCGGCGCTGTGCCTGAACTGCCACGGCGCCGAGCTGAAGCCGGAGGTCAAGGCGAAGCTCGACGAACTCTACCCGACGGACCAGGCCACGGGTTACCAGGAGGGCGACATCCGTGGCGCCTTCACCCTGTCCAAGACGCTGTGACGGGGGAGTTTTCCGCCGCGACTACGCAAGCCGCCCGGGATGTTCGTTAAACGCCGGGGCGCCAGGACGCGAAGGCAGGCGAAGATAAGAGGGTTGCGCCGGGGCTGTTGGGACGGCAGCCCGCTGCAAGTGGGAAATGAAAAAGGGGCTTCGGCCCCTTTTTCATTATCCGTCAATCGGTAGCGGTGCGGCGGGTTGTCATGTCCCGGTACGCCATATGGCGTATGGCGCAGTGGTGAATGGCTCAGAAGCAACGGGTTGGGTCGGGTAAGTGACTGATTACTGGATGCCGTGCTCCTGGCACCGAGCTTGCTTCCACGGGTGGTGGAATGTGGACCGGGATGCGGCCTGGGATGAACTGGGTGCAAAGCGCAGTGGCATGGGGGAGGCGGGTGCGCATTGGCGCGGGCCTTCGGCCGTCACGGGTACGGTGCGTACGGTGCGCTCCGCCCCGGACGGACCGGGGCGGGCGGCGCAGGGCTTCAGGCCTCGATGGCGTACTTCTTCAGCCGGTAGAGCAGGGTGTCGCGGGTAAGCCCGAGCAGGCGTGCGGCCTTGCTGCGGTTGCCGCGGGCCATGTCCAGGGCCTGGCGGATCAGGTCGGCTTCCACGTCGTCCAGGCAGACGCCGGAATCCGGCAGGGCAAAGGCTCCGCCACGGGTGGTTGCGTGGACGCTGATGCCGCGGCGGATCTCGCGCGGCAGGTTGTCCGGTCCCACCTCGCGACCGCTGCAGAAGACCACCATGCGCTCGCAGACATTGCGCAACTCGCGTACGTTGCCGGGCCAGCCGTAGCCCTCCAGCAGCGCACGTGCCTGCGGGGTGTAGCGCGGCGGCTCCAGGCCGTGCTGCGTGGCGATCTCGGCAGTGAGGTGATTCACCAGCAGGGAGACGTCGCCGCCGCGTTCGCGCAGGGGCGGCAGTTCCAGCGGAACCACGTTGAGCCGGTAGTAGAGGTCTTCCCGGAAGCGTCCCGCCTCGACTTCCGCCAGCAGGTCACGGTTGGTGGCGGCGATGATGCGCACATCCACCCGCTCCGGCATCGACTGCCCCAGGGCCTGGCACTCTCCGGATTCCAGGAAGCGCAGCAGCTTGGCCTGCATGGACAGGGGCAGCTCGCCGATCTCGTCCAGGAGCAGGGTGCCGCCGGCCGCGGAGCGGATACGGCCCGGGCTGTCGGTGGTGGCGCCGGTGAAGGCCCCCCGGCGGTGTCCGAAGAGTTCCGATTCGGCCAGGGTTTCGGGCAGGGCGGCGCAGTTGACGGAAACGAACGCGCGGCCCGCCCGGCGACTGTGCTGGTGCACGGCATGGGCGAGAAGCTCCTTGCCGGTGCCCGACTCCCCGAGGATGAGCAGCGCCACGTCCGTGGCCGCCACGATGCGCGTCGCCCTGACGACGGCCTGGAACTCAGGTGCTTGCCCAATCAGGGTGTGTTGTTGTCTGTTCATGCGAAAACAACCTCGTTCAAATGCGAAACCGAGGACCTGACCCCCTCAGGCATACCTTCGGTTTCGACACCCAGCGACCATGCTAACATGAAAAACGCCATAATCAGCAGGGATATCCCGACTGCCTGGCGCATGTAGGGCCGGCGTGCCAGGCGCGCCAGCCAGTTCATCAGTACCCCCGCGGAGTAGACCGCGGGGACGGTGCCCAGGCCAAAGGCCAGCATCAGCAGCGCGCCCTCCACCGCTCCCCCCGAAGTGGTGGACCAGATGAGCGCCGAGTAGACCAGTCCACAGGGCAGCCAGCCCCAGACCGCTCCGAACAGGAACGCCTGGGGCAGCGAGCTCACCGGCGTCAACCGCCTGGCCAGCGGCTCGAGGCGGCTCCACAGCGGCGTCCCGATGCGCTCCAGCTCGGCGAAGCGCGGGAACCAGCCGGCCAGGTAAAGCCCGATGCCGGCCATGATGCACGCACCCAGCAGGCTCAGGACCAGATGGCCATGCCGCAACGCCAGCGTTCCGGCCAGGGCTTTTCCCAGGCCACCGGCCAAGGCTCCGGCCAGCGCGTAGCTACCGACCCGGCCCAGGTTGTAGACCGCCAGGTAGGTCAGCAACAGCCGGCGCTGACTGCGCACCGACTGGGGCAGGCTGAGCGTCAGGGCGCTGATGATGCTGCCGCACATGCCGAGGCAGTGCAGGATGCTCATCAGCCCCACGGCGAAGGCGAACAGTGGAGTAACGTTCACGGTCCGGTGTATAGGCCGTGCGCGCCGTGGCGCAGGGCACGTTGCTGTCTGGTTACGGATTCATCGGTTCGTGGACGCCCCGGTTCGCCCCGGTGCATGGCACGCAAACAAGCCAGAAGCTGTCGACTCCCGATGTTTATAGCACAGACGGATCGCTTGCAGATTTGATCCAGAGCAAGTGAATATCGCGCCAGACAGGCGATCCTGCGTTCCCTGCGGATGGGGCGGGTGTGCAACCCCGCGTTGTGGAGACGACGAGAGGAAAGTATGGGTCAACGCGTATTGATGGCGGTCGCCCTGGTGCTGGGCGGTGTCCTGGCCTGGCTGGTGCTGGTCTGGAATCCGGCGCCGGACGAGGGGGTGGCGGTGCCGCCCCGGGGTGGCGACTTCACCCTCCAGTCCGCCTCGGGTCCTGTGTCGCTGCACGACTACGCCGGCCGGGTCGTGCTGATCTTTTTTGGCTACACTCATTGCCCCGATATCTGTCCCACGTCGCTGGCCATGACCGCCCAGGCCCTGTCGGCGCTGACGCCCGGGGAGCTGGAGCGGGTGAGGGTCCTGTTCGTGAGCGTGGATCCGGAGCGGGACACCCCCGCCCACCTGGCCGAATACGTGGCCTATTTCCACCCCGCCATCACCGGCGTCACCGGCTCGCCCGCGGTCCTGGCCGATGTGGCCGGGCGCTACGGCGCGGCGTACCGGAGGCAGGAGGTGGGCTCCGCGTCCGGCTACCTGGTGGATCACACCGCGTTCATCTACCTGGTGGATCAGGAGGGGCGTCTGCGCCAGTCGCTGCCGCACGGCATGCCGCCGGCGGAGATGGTCGCCGCCATCCGCGCCCTGCTTGATGAGCGACGCTGAAAATGAGCATCATGCTGCACGCCCCTGCCGTCGGCAGACGGGTGTTTCTGAAACCGAGCGAGGAGAAGCCATGAAGACAACCCGAACCCTGTTGGCCGCCGCCCTGTTTGCCGTCTCGGGCCTGGTCCCCGTAATGGCGGCCGGTACCGCCGCCGACAGCGTGGATGTGGTCGATGCCTATGTGCGCGCGGTGCCGCCGGGGCAGCCCACCAGCGGCGCCTTCATGCTGCTGAAGAATGGCGGCGAGGACGATCACGCGCTGGTGCAGGCGAGCAGTCCGGCGGCCCAGGTGGTCGAGCTGCATACCCACATCAACGAGGGCGGGATGATGAAGATGCGCCAGGTGGGGCGCATCGATGTCCAGGCGGGCGGCGAGACCCCCCTGCAGCCGGGCGGATATCACGTGATGCTCATCAACCTGACCGGCCCTCTCGAGCCCGGCGCGATGATTCCCATCACCCTGACCTACGAGGACGGCAGCAGCGAAACGGTGGAAGCCCCGGTGCGCAAGCTGCAGATGCAGATGCAGCCCATGAAGGGAATGCAGCACTGAAGGGCGGATGGGGTTGAGGCGCCCCGGGTTCCCGGGGGGCAGGTGACCACGAAGGCACGCGGGTCGCGATGGAGGGCGCAGGGAGTGGCGACTGCGGATCAAGCGGGTTGATGCAGGCCGCTTGCGGGTCTTCTCTTCGTGCCCTTCGTGCCCTTCGTGGTGAACTTCGGCGGATAATTGTGCCGGCGGCGGCTCAGGATTCCGCCGCCTCCCGGCGCCAGGTGCCGGTTTTACCGCCCGACTTCTCCAGCAGCTGGATGCCCTCCATCCGCATGCCGCGATCCACGGCCTTGCACATGTCATAGACGGTCAGCAGCGTCACCTGCACCGCCGTCAGCGCCTCCATCTCCACGCCGGTCGGGCCGGTCGTCTCCGCCGCGGCACGGCAATGGACCGCCGGCGGATTGTCTTCCGTTTCCAGTTCCACGCTGACATGGGTCAATGCCAGGGGGTGGCAGAGCGGGATCAGGTCGCTGGTACGCTTGGCCGCCATGATTCCAGCCACCCGGGCAATGCCCAGCACATCGCCCTTGCGGTGAGTGCCGCTGCGCACCAGGGCCAGGGTTTCCGGGTGCATGAGAATGCGGCCTTCCGCCACGGCCCGCCGCCGGGTGCCGGCCTTTGCCCCCACATCCACCATGTGGGCTTCGCCATCCTGATTGAAGTGTGTCAGCTTGCTCATTGCCCGGGCTCGCGCCGCCGTGTGTCGATCCGAATTTTCGAGTATAGCGCCATTGGTCATTTCATCCACAGGGGCGGACTTCCCCAGCCGCGCGGGATGATGCCCGAGTCATGGGGAGCGTTGTCCCGCACCGCCGCCTGAGGTATAAGTCACAGTAAAACACCCCGTTCCTTGGGGTCATAAGAACCGCGCAAAGATTATAAAAACGACTAATAATTAGGCAGGATTGGGACAAGCTATCCAATGGTGCACCCGGTGGCAAACGATGTTTCGCAGCCCTGCGTGGGGCGCTGACACCGGTACGCACTGAATCGTCCGATAAAGCCGCCCGGCGTTCCCGGGCGGCTGGATGGCCGCAGTCACAACGCCCGAGTGGGATGGAGGATTACATGGCTGAACTGTTTTCCGATGAGTGGATGACGAAGTTCATGGAGGAGTGGAACAAGGAGTCGGACCTGGCCGGGGCGCTGGAGAAGATCGGTTTCAACTCCAACATCGGCTACGGCTTCGACGGCGAGGATCAGCCCCGCGGCGTGCTGGTGGTCCAGAACGGCAAGGCGGTGGAGGCGGGTGCCTACGCCGGCCAGAGTCTCAACTGGGATCTGCGCGCCTCCCCCGACAACTGGTCGAAATGGATCAGCAAGGGCCTCGGCATGATGGGACTCGGCATGGCCTACACCTCCCGCAAGCTCAAGTTCAACGTCGGCGACTATGGAGCCATGATCAAGGATCCGCGGATGGCCGGCCCCTTCATCAAGAGCTTCACCGTCATGGGGCGCGTATGAGCTCCCCCGCCCCGGCGGCGTCGAGAGGCCGCCGGGGTCTGTCTTTCAGGGAACACAGCGTCTGGGAATCCCACATGTCTATCGCTCGCAATACTGCCCTCGCCCTCGCAATGCTTACCGCCACGGCCGCAATGGCGCAGACACCCCAGCAGCCGGGTGCCGGCAGCTTCGGCAACAACATCGTCATGGTGCGCACCGCCCGGATGGGGGCCAGCGTCTCCCTGGGCGGCGCCGTGGTCCCCTACAAGGAGGTGACCATGACCGCCCAGATACCCGGTCGGGTCGAGTATATCGCCGGGCGCGAGGGTGACTGGTTCGATGAGGGGGCGGTGCTGGTGGCCATCAACGACGATGAGCTGCTGGCCAAGCGGCGCCAGATCCAGGCCGAGATAGCCAATGCCGAATCGGCCCTGCGCAATGCCCAGGTCCAGTACAACCGGGAGATGTGGTCGCCCCAGTCGCGCAGCACCAACCGCCTGCCGGGCATGGGCGTGCCCTCGCTGTTCGACCAGATGTTCACCCGCGGCGCCGGCAGCATGATGGGCTACGACAAGCCCGGGCTGGAGCGGCAGGCGGACCTCTACTCTTCCGGCAGCCGGATTACCGAGGCCCAGTCCCAGGTGATGCAGGCCCGGTCCATGCTCGAAGGGCTCGATGCCAAGCTCAAGGACACCCGCTCCGTGGCTCCCTTCGGCGGGGTCATCGTCCAGAAGCACGTGGAGGTGGGCGATACCGTGCAGCCCGGCCAGCCGCTGCTCTCCTTCGCCGATACCAAGTACCTGCAGATCAAGGTGGATGTTCCCGCCCGCCTGATGCCGGGCCTGCAGAAGGGGATGATCGTCCCGGCCAAGCTGGACGTGGGCGACACCCGGCTGGACGTCCGGGTGGCCCAGATTTTCCCCATGGCCGATGTGCAGCGTCATACCGTCACGGTGAAATTCGACCTGCCGGTGGGCGCTCCCGGCGGTCCGGGCATGTACGCGGAGGTGATGATTCCGGACGTGAACGTCGAGGCGCGGGAGACGCCGGTCATTCCCACCTCGGCGCTGGTCTATCGCGGCAGTCTTCCGGCGGTGTTCGTGATCAACGCCGACAATCGCACCGAGTTGCGCATGGTGCGCATCGGCAGCTACCTCGACAGCTATACCGTCAGCGTGCTCTCCGGCGTCCAGGCCGGCGAGCGGGTGCTCATGAACCCGCCCGCGGGGATGGCCTCCGGGTGGTCGGCCGGAGGGGGTCCCCAGCAGCCGCCCGGGGTATCCCGCTGAGGCGGGCCATCGCGGCCGGCCACGGCCGCAAGGGATGAGCCGCCCGGGCTTCCGCAATTGAAAACCGGGCGCTGAGGCAACCGAACGAGAGCTGCGTTACTCACCATGGCAGAACAGCCCCATAACGATCACTCCGGCGGCCAGGCACGCGCCCACGACGACATCCATCTGGGCATCGCCGGGCGCATGTCCCGCTCCTTCATCATGTCCCCGGTCTCGCCGCTGCTGCTGGTGGCCTGCCTGGCCGTCGGCATCCTCGGTCTGCTGCTGACGCCACGGCAGGAGGATCCGCAGATCTCGGTGCCGATGGTGGACATCTTCGTCGAGTACGCGGGGGCTTCCGCCGAGCAGGTCTCGGCGCTGGTGACCGATCCGCTCGAGCGGATCATGAGCGAGATCACCGGCGTCAAGCATGTCTACTCGGTGTCCCAGCGCGGGCGCGCCATGGTCACGGTGGAGTTCGACGTGGGCGAGGAGATGACGCCCTCGCTGGTGAAGCTCTACGACAAGCTGCAGTCGAACATGGACAAGATCCCCCCCGGGGTCACCCAGCCGCTGGTGAAGCCCAAGGCGGTGGACGATGTTCCGGTGGTGACCCTGACGTTGTGGTCCCAGGATGTCCAGGACGACTCCCTGCGGCTGCTGGCCCTGGATCTCCTGCAGCGCCTCAAGCAGGTGCCCAATACCAGCCAGGGCTTCATCGTCGGCGGTCGGGCCGAGCAGATCCGCGTGGAGGTTATGCCCGAGCGGCTTTCCGGCCACGGCATCAGCCTGCAGCAGGTGGCAGGCACCATCACGACCGCCAATGCCGAGCAGACCACCGGTTCGGTGGAGTCCGGCAACACCTCGTTCACCGTCTACTCCGGTTCCTTCCTGCGCAGCGCCGAAGACATCTCCCGCCTGGTGGTGGGCACCCACAACAATGTGCCGGTGTACGTGAGCGATGTCGCCAAGGTCTACCAGGGGCCGGAGGATGCCAAGGCCCTGGTGAACTATTTCAGCGGCGCGGCCTACCCGGAGGGCTATCTGCCCGCCAACGGCGCCGCCGCGGTCACCCTGGCGGTGGCCAAGAAGCAGGGCAGCAACGGCGTCACCGTGGCCAACGACGTGCTGGCCAAGGTGGAGGAACTCAAGGGGCGGCTGATCCCCGACAACGTGCAGGTGGCGGTGACCCGCAACTACGGCAAGACCGCCAACGACAAGGTCAACGACCTCATCTTCAAGCTGTTCATCGCCACCACCGCGGTCTGCTTCCTGGTCTGGCTCAGCCTCGGCTGGCGTCCGGCGGTGGTGGTGATGATCGTCATCCCGGTGGTGATCCTGGTGACCGTCTTCTCGGCGCTGATCCTCGACTACACCATCGACCGCGTCAGCCTGTTCGCCCTCATCTTCGCCATCGGCATCCTGGTGGATGACGCCATCGTGGTGGTGGAGAACATCTACCGGCGCTGGCTGCTGAAGGGGCAGATGGATGTGGAGACCTCGGTGGACGCGGTGGCCGAGGTGGGCAATCCCACCATCGTCGCCACCCTGACCGTCATCGCGGCGCTCCTGCCGATGGGATTCGTGAGCGGCATGATGGGTCCCTACATGCGCCCGATCCCGGTGCTGGGCTCCGTGGCCATGGCCTTCTCCCTGTTCGCCGCCTTCGCCTTCACCCCCTGGCTCGCCTGGCGCATCAAGCCGACCATGAAGAGCCTGCGCCGGGCCGAGGAGCGGGAGCACAAGACCAATCAGCGCCTGGAGAGCTTCTACCGCTGGCTGCTGGTGCCGCTCATCATCAGCAAGGCCAAGGGATGGCTGTTCCTGCTGGTCATCATCGCCCTCTTTTTCGGCTCCTGCGCGCTGCTCTACACCACCGACGTGTCGGTGAAGATGCTGCCCCTGGACAACAAGCCCGAGTTCAATATCGTGGTCAACATGCCCGAGGGCACGGCGCTTCCCGTCACCGCCAACCTGACCTGGCAGGTGGCCGAGGCGGTGCGGAAGGTCCCCGAGGTGACCGCCATCCAGAGCTACGTGGGCACTGCCTCGCCGTTCAACTTCAACGGCCTGGTGCGTCACTACTACCTGCGGCAGGAGCCGTGGATGGCGGACCTCCAGGTGCAGCTGCTGGACAAGAACGAGCGCGCCCGCACCAGTCATGAAATCGCCATGGCCGTGCGCGACCTCGTGACCCCCCTCGCCACCGCGCTGGGCGGCCGTATCCAGGTGGTGGAGATGCCGCCCGGTCCTCCCGTGCTGCAGTCGGTGGTGGCGGAAATCTACGGACCCGACCCCGAGACCCGGCGCCAGGTGGCCCGGGACATGACGACGATGTTCGCCAAGGCGGAGAACATCACCGACGTGGACAACTACCTGCAGGAGCCGTTCGAGATCTGGCGCTTCGAGGTGGACACCGAGAAGGCGGTGCGGCGGGGCATTTCGGTGGAAACCATCAACCAGAACCTGGCCATGGCGATGGGCGGCTACAAGCTCGGCGACATCAAGCGGGGCACCGTGCTCGAACCCACCTATATCGCCATCCAGGTGCCGCTGTCCGTGCGTGCCCAGTTCGCCCGGCTCGGTGACCTGCCCATACCCACCCAGACGGGCGGAACCCTCCCCCTGGCCGAACTGGGCCGGTTCTACCGCACCATCGAGGACCAGCCCATCTACCACAAGGATCTGCGCGCGCTGGAGTACGTGACCGGCGAGGTGACCGGGCGTCTGGAGGCGCCCATCTACGGCATGTTCCAGGTGGAGGACCTGCTGGCAGAGTACACCACCCCTGACGGCGTCACCGGACTCACCGGCGAGTATCTCGGCCCGCCCAGGGACGTCAGCAAGACCGCCTTCGAGTGGGGCGGCGAGTGGACGGTCACCTACGAGACCTTCCGCGACATGGGGCTCGCCTTCGGGGCGGCCATCATCCTCATCTACATGCTGGTGGTGTGGGAGTTCGGCAATTTCATCCATCCGGCCATCATCATCTCGCCCATTCCGTTGACCCTGGTGGGCATCGTTCCGGGGCACTGGCTGCTCGATGCGCACTTCACCGCCACCTCCATGATCGGCTTCATCGCCCTGGCGGGTATCATCGTGCGCAACTCCATCCTGCTGGTGGACTTCACCGTCCATGAGGTGGCCGCGGGGACGCCGGTGCGCGATGCGGTGGTCCTTGCCTGCAAGACCAGGACCCGGCCCATCCTCATCACGGCACTGGCCCTGGTGGGCGGTTCCAGCGTCATCCTGTTCGATCCCATCTTCCAGGGTATGGCCATCTCCCTGCTGTTCGGAGTGCTCGTCTCCACCCTGTTGACACTGGTGGTGATTCCGCTCGGCTGCATCAGCGCCCGCAGTTCCTTCGTTCCCGAAGGCGCCGAGGGTGAGCTGCTCTGCCGTCTGTGCGATACCGAGGAGCAGGAGCGCGCCCTGGCCGGCAAGAAATCCTCCGGTGGCCTGGCGGCGGCCCTGGGCATGGTGTTCTACGTGCTGCGGGCACTGTTCTACTTCCTGGCCATGGGGCTGAAGTCCTTCGCCGGCTTCCTCTGGAACCTGGCCCAGCGTTCGCGCGCCAAGGACCAGCCGCCCCCCGCCACGCCGCCCGCAGGTGGTGGAGGCGCGTCTTCCGGCGGCGGTAGCGAACCCGGCGGCGGTGGGGCGGCCGCGCCGGCCGCCAGCGGCGCGGCGCCGGGGAGTCAGGCGCCGGCGACGGAAGCATCCCCGGCATCGGCGCGGGGTGTCCCGGAGCCGGCCGGAAAAGCCTCCCGCCAGCGCGTGGCGGCTGACGCCCCGCCCGTTGCCGTCACGAAGGCCGCGCAGGTGGCGGCACCGCATGCGGCAAAGGTGGCGCAGGAGGCGGATGGACCCGCTGCTCCGGGTCAGGCGGCGACAACACCGCGGGAGTCCCCTGCCAATGAGCGCAGTGAGCAGGCAGCCGGAGCAGTCGAGACAGCCACACGGAAAGCCGCGCCCAAGCGTCAGGCGGCGAAGAAACCCGTTCGCAAGAAATCTCCCGGCACGAGGGCGAAAGCGCCTGCCGGGCCCGGTGCTGAATCGGACGGGAGCGCTGCTGCGGGCGTGACGGAGGGATCCGGGACCGCCGGGCAGGCGGAACAGACCGCCCTGCCGCCCATTACCCCGTCTCTGGACAGCGGGTTCGGGGAGGATGTTTCGCCCACGCCGCCGAAGCGGCACAAGCGGCGCGGTATTCGGCTCAAACCCGATATTGAAGAATAGGGGAGCCGATGACTACGCTTACCGGATAACGCCGGGAAAACAGACGGTCAACAAGCCGCGTCCCGCATACCCTGTCGAGATGAGAGGATGGCTATGAACAGGAACAGATTGCCCAACTACCGGGTTCTCGCCGGTGCCGTGGCCCTGGCCGTGGGTTTCCCCGTACTGGCTCAAACAGGGCAGCTTCCCGCTCCCATCCAGTCGGCCATGCCCGGGCAATATGGATCATCTTCCAGCCAGGGATATCGGGGCGCCTATCCTTCGGTGCCGGGCCCCTACACATCCCCGAACGAAAGTTTCGGTCAGCAGGGATATGGTGGGCCGCAGGGCCCCGGCCAGGTCTACAACCAGCCACAGGTGCCGTCGGCGCCACCCTCCGGCGCTCCCTGGGGAGGGACGCCGGCCCCCGAGGAGACGCCCGGTCAGCGGGTCTGGCTTCCGCAGCAGTCGGAGTCGATGAGCGGCCCCGGGGGCGCACCTGGTTTCTCCGGCAGGCCCTACGGGCCGCAGGGGCCCACACCGGTCTACCGGCCGGACGACGAACTGCCGCCACCCGATACCCGCCCGCCCTTCTATGGCCCCGAGACCTCCGGGTCCCAGGGCTACGGCCAGGTCCCCCAGGGCTACGGCCAGGCCCCCCAGGGCTACGGCCAGGCCCCCCAGGGCTACGGCCAGGCACCCCAGGGCTACGGCCAGGCCCCCCAGGGCTACGGCCAGGCCCCCCAGGGCTACGGCCAGGCCCCCCAGGGCTACGGCCAGATGCCCCCGGCACCCGTCTATCGGCCCGAAAGCGAATCGGCGGATGAGTCTCACGCGACCGGCCGCCTGCCGGCCCAGCCGGTGCCTCCCCAGCCCCAGGAAGCCGGAACCGGCCCGGCGGCGCCTGGCGGCCCGACAGAAATGCCCGTCTTCGGATCTGCGCCCCAGTCCCCGCCGGGGGATACCTATGACGCCCCCTATTCCGGCGGCGGCTATGGCGCACCGGATTACGGTCCGACTCCCGGAGCCGGTCCTTATGGCATGCCCCAGCCTCCAACCGGTTATGGGGGCGCGCGGGTGCCCGGTGGCTACAGTGCGCCTGGTTATGGGGGCGGCTACCCCGGCTATCCGGGGTATGGGATGCCCATGCCGCCCGGTGGCCCCGGTTACGGATATTGAACGCGGAGGGCGACACGGGGCCTATCGTAACGATGGCGTCTAATATCCACGTCCGTTGCCGGCTGACGAGGGCGTCAGTTGCCCTCGGACTTGCGTTCGGCTGTGCGATTCCCGTTTCCGGGGCTTGGGAAGGTGCTCCCTACGCCGTCGCCCAGGGTCCGCAGAGCCAGGGCTACTACGGCCAGGGTCAGGGCCAGGGTCAGGGCTTCTACGGCCAGGGTCAGGGTCAGGGCCAGGGCTTCTACGGCCAGGGTCAGGGCCAGGATCAGGGCTACTACGGCCAGGGGCAGGGCCCGGACCAGGGCTACTACGGCCAGGGCCGGGGCCCGGACCAGGGCTACTACGGCCAGGGCCGGGGCCCGGACCAGGGCTACTACGGCCAGGGTCAGGACCAGGGCTATTACGGCCAGGGTCGGGAAGCGCCCAATTTCTCGGAATTTCCGCCCAGTGGCGCAGCGCCCGTCTATCGCGGGGGCCCCTATCCGGAGGAGCCCCAGGCCGGCCGGGGTGGCGATGGGGGCGGAAATCCCTGGCTGCCGGACAACCGCTGGCAGCAGGGTGGCCGTGCCGGCACCCACCCGGGTGGATCCCGTCGTCCCTGGGGGGAGTTGCCGACGAATGGGGGAGGCTCGCCTCCACAGCGATACGTCTATCCCGAGCCCAACGCGGCAGAGGGCGGGAACAAGCGTGACCGGGTGAAGGAGCGTGACTGGTCCCAGCCGGCACCGTCCTATCCCGGGGCATCTCCCTATTACTATCCTTATGATCCGCTCGCCCCCGGGCCGGGAGTCTGGCCGGGTGCGGGGGGGTATCCCGGTTCCGGCTGGGATTCCGGTCTGCCCTACGGGCTCTCGCCGTGGGGCTGGTGATGCCGCTGATCGTCAATGGGGTCATTGCCAACAGCCCGCCTCGTTCATGGTCGGGCGGCACAGGTCTCTTCCGGGCGGGTACAGTCTGTCCGAAAGGGGTGAAGGCACGCGTCATCGGCGTGCAAACTTTGGTGTGAGATAGGAGGATCCAAGAATGAACAAGTTCGGCAAGATGCTTGCTGCAGCCGCCATCGTCGGAGCGGCCTCCCTTCCTCTGACCGCCAATGCCTGGTGGGGTCCGGGATGGGGCGGCGGGCCCTGGAATGGTTGGGGCGACGGCTGGGGCGACATGGACTTCTCCATGCGCGGAAGCGGTTCCGGCTATGGACGTGGCTATGGCTATCCCTACGGCTACGGCTACCCCTATGGCGGCTACCCCTACGGTGGCTGGGGCGGCCCTTACGGCTACGCCCCCTACGGCTATGGCTATGGCGCTCCGTATGCCCCGTATGGTTATGCGGCACCGGCACCCGCCGCTCCCGCCGAGTCGAAGTAAGGGGCTTGCCTAGCCCCTGGACGACAGGGAGTCATCCCTGCGACACCGGAGCGTGTCGAGATACAGTCCAGACCCCGACGGGCGTTACGGCGCCCGTCGGGATTTCACAATCAGGAGATGAGTGACGATGCGCAGAGCCCTCATGGTGTTGGCGGCATGTCTGAGTCTGAGTCTTGGAATCGCGCAGGTGCAGGCTGCGAACGGTTCGGGCATCCAGTTTTCGGCTGAGGCGGTGCAGACAAGCGCCCAGGGCGAACAGGGACCGGTGGCGAAGATGTTCGTCGGCGGGAACGGCATGCGCCGTACCGAGTACAGCCAGAACAACCAGCGCGTGGTTCAGATTGCCATGCCCAGCCAGGGCGTGATGTGGGTGGTATTTCCGGACCAGGGCAGCTACATGGAACGGCGTATGCCGACCATGGCCGCCGGCGGCACTGCCGGCAAGGACAATGATCCCTGTGCGGGACAGCCCGGCCTCGAATGTCGGCTCCTCGGAGAGGAGACAGTCAACGGCCGCCCGACGAAGAAGTGGGAAGTCAGCGCCAGTCAGCAGGGACAGGTGGTTACCATGACCCAGTGGATCGACAGTGAGCGCGGGTTTCCGGTAAGGCAGGAGACGCCTCGTGGCGGAGTGATGGAGTTGCGGATGACCGGCACCGAGGAGTTGCAGGGGCGCAGCGTCGAGAGGTGGGAGATGGTGATGACGCCGCCCGAGGGGCAGGGGCAGCCCATCCGTTCAGTCCAGTGGTTCGATCCGGAGCTCGAAATCGCCATCCGCGAAGAACTGCCGGACGGTTCGGTACGGGAGTTGCGCAACATCCAGGTGGGCGCGCAGCCCGAAACGCTGTTCCAGGTGCCGGCCGGCTATCAGAAAGTGGAACCGCCCGCCCAGCAACCCATGCAGCGTCGCTGAGTCTGAAGCCGTGCGTGTCCGGTCCGGGACCGGGCGCTCGGTAGAGAAACCCATCTAGCCGGAGGCGAGGGCATGAACAGAATTCTGAGTTGGCTCCTGCGACTGGCCGCGCTGTCGGCGGTCGTGGCGGTGGCCTGGGTGGTCTACCTGGACACGAAGCCGCACCAGGCCCCGGTGCAGGTGGCGGAGCCGCAGACCGGGCTGTCCGGCGAGGCGAAAACCTCCACCGCAGCAGAATCTGTCCAGCCACAGCAACCAATCGTCAAAGACGAAGAGTCGGCCCCCGGCGGGGCTGCGGAGGAGGCTGTCGTGACACCGCCCGCCGCGAGCGCCGGGGTGGGTCCGGAGACGGCGGCACCGGAGGCGGCGGCACCGGAGGCGGCAGCACCGGAGACGGCGGCACCGGAGACGGCAGCACCGGAGGCGGCGGCACCGGAGACGGCGGCACCGGAGACGGCGGCACCGGAGACGGCAGCACCGGAGACGGCGGCACCGGAGACGGCAGCACCGGAGACGGCAGCACCGGAGACGGCGGCACCGGAGGCAGCGGCACCGGAGACGGCGGCACCGGAGACGGCGGCAGCGGAGACGGCAGCGCCGGAGACGGCGGCACCGGAGACGGCGGCACCGGAGACGGCGGCACCGGAGACGGCGGCACCGGAGGCAGCGGCAGCGAAGGCGGCAGCACCGGAGGCAGCGGCAGCGATGGCGGCAGCACCGGAGATGGCCCAGCCCCCGGAGGGTGCGCCCGGGGCGGTGGTCAGGAATGTGGAACGGGCGCCGGCGACGGTTGCCGGCGCCGATGGGCAGTCGGTCGGGGGCATGAAGGAGCCGCCGGCGGCGCCTGCGGAGACCGTAGTGGCCTCGGTGACGGAGTCCGTGGCGGAACCCTCCGGCATGGAGTCGGGGCAGCCGGCCGGAGAGGCGGGGCAGAGCGCTTCCGCGCAGGAGCCGCAACAGGACTTCATGGCACGTTGGCAATCTGCCCGCATGGCCGCCTGGCAGGGGCGCCTGGAGGAAGCCGAAGCCCTGTTCCAGTCCCTGCATGAGGAGCGCCCGGATGACTACGACCTTTCCGGTGAACTGGGTAATGTCCAGTTCGCCCTGGGACATCTCGCGGATGCGGCGCAGAGTTATTTCATGACCTCCCTGCGGCTGGCGGCGGACGGCTACGATGTGGATGCCGTGCGGCTCATGTGGACGGTGAAGCGCCTCGACCCTGAGCTCGGGACCCGGCTGGAGCATGATCTCCTGGGCGAGACCGCAGCCGAGGGCGAGTCCGGAGAAAGTGCCGCCGGGAGCGACTGAGCCCCGGCACAGGCCCCGTGGTTTGCCTCACGGCACCTGTGGACGGGAGTGTTTGGTACAGCGCTGGTTTGGCAGCCATTGGAGCGGGTGCGTGGCGATGCGTGTGGAACTCTGCGCAACCCATGGACGGGACCTGCTCCGCAACAACACACAACAAGAGTTACAGCCCGGAAAACCTGACCAAGACCACAGTCTGAGTCCCAGGGAAGCCCGACGGCGGGAAACGGGCAATCGAGCCTGTGTCCCGCGGTGTGCGCAATCAAGGCCGAGGATGGCTTCCCCGGAACTCCTCCCCGGGGCTCGACTGCCCACTTCCATGGATGGCGTTGGCGGCACAGGTGGTCGAACGGCCGCCGACGTGCCGGCGCCGTGACCGATACCGCAGGCGACCCCGCCGGTGGTGAGGGGGTTCGGGTTCAGGCGCTGTATGACCGATGCAGGCGAGCAGCAACGTCTGCCAGACAGGAGAAAACCCTATGCGAGTCATCAGAAATCTCTTCGCCTTCATCGGCTTCGTCGTGGTGGTGGGGGCGGTCACCGTTGCCGTGCGCTATTCCGACCAGGTGCGGGCCGTTCAGTCCCTCGATCGGAAGGCCGGCGGTGTCTACCTGGAGATGGCCAACACCCTGCTCGAGACCGGAGACGCGGCTGCGGCGACGGTCTGGAAGTTGCCGGTGGAGGAGGGGCTGACGCCGGAAGAGGTGGAGCAGACCATGAAGTTCGCGGCGAACGAGCACAACTTCGCCAATGTGGGGGAACTGCCCTTGTCCCGGCAGGTGGAGCTCATGACGGAGAAGCCGTTTCCCTACCTGAAGATCTTCATGTTCTGCAATCCGCTCACCGCAGCGAAGATGGTGGGCTACAGCATCGACACCTCCGCCTATCTGCCCTGCCGCATCATCCTGGCGGAGGACGCCGCCGGCAAGCTGTGGCTCATCTCGCTGAACCTGGACATGATGATCTATGGCGGGAAACCCCTCCCGCCCGAGCTGAAGGAGGAAGCGCTGAAGGTCAGGGAGGTGATCCTCGACATCATGCAGCGTGGCGCAAGCGGCGCATTCTGAGCGCAGGGGTGGAATTCTGTGTATGTCAGCGCCATGAACTGTCATGCTGTGAGCCAGACAGGAATTGATGGCGGGACTGTATATATTAGCAATTTATGATACTCTTATTTAATCAAAAGAGATCAAGGAACTGCCAGAGGCCTCACCCGGAGCCATGACCGATCGGGGTGGGCATTATGAGGTAAGCCGGCATGTCGGATAACAAGATTGAAAGCCTGCACCAGGGGGGCGCCGGGCGATCGGGGCCGGGGGTGACGGACCCCGAACTCGCGCACCAGTTCATGGAGCGGTTCACCCAGTCGTTTGAAACCAGTGCCCGGCGTTGGGAGCTGGTGGTCTACCCGTCCCTGTTCGCCTTCATCATTCTGGCGGCCTACGGCTTCTTCCTGATCTACAGCCTGACGGCGGACATGTCGAAGGTGGCCGACAGCGTGAACCGTCTCGCCGCCAACATGAGCACGGTGACCGAAAATATGGTGGAGGTCAGCGGGAACATGGCCACGATGTCGGGGAACATGGCCACGGTTTCCGGGAACATGGCCAACGTCAGTGACCGGATGGACACCATGAACGCCAGCATCTCCAAGATGGTGGATCAGCTGGATACGCTGGAGCCCATGCTGGTGAACATCGCCACCATGAACCAGAACATCGCCAGCATGACCCAGTCGGTGCAGACGATGAACCTCTCCATCGATCAGATGCGCCGCGACATGTCATCGCTGAACTACAGCGTCGGCCGGCCCATGAACTTCATGAACAAGTTCGTGCCCTGGTAGGGACGCGTCTCCGGGTTCAGGCGGACTGCGGAACGGGCAGGATCTCGAAATCGAGGGTGTCCAGGCTGCCGAGCGCATAGGTGGGTGCGTTGCCCACCCCGCCGACGGTCCCCGGATTGACCAGCAGGGTCGAGGTGCCGGCCAGGTTGGGCAGCCGCTCGATGGCCGGCCGGTGGTCGTGGCCGCAGCAGACCATGTCCCAGTCACCCGTGGCGGCCATGCCGCGGGCGTAGTGGGGGTAGTGCACCATGAAGATGCGCCGCCCCGCCAACTCCACCCCGGCATCCTGGCCGTGGTAGTGCACGACGCTGCCGGCCTCCGCGGCGACTTTCCCCATGGTGTAGAGATCCCCGGTATTGTTGCCGTGGATCACGTGAACCGGCAGCCCGTATTTTTTCACCACGCTCAGGGTGCTGGGCGCCACCACGTCGCCGCAGTGGATGACGGCCTCGGCGCCGCGCGCGGCGGCGTCCGCGACCGCCGCCTCCAGCAGGGTGCGGTTGTCGTGGCTGTCGGAAACGATGCAGATGCGCATGGGCTGGTGCGGGCGGCCGGTGACTGCCCGATTCTCCTGGCTCAGAACTTCGGCTGCACGGGAGCGTCCTTGTAGAGCTGGACGCTGGCCAGGATCTCCTCCTTGGCCGCCTCGGCATCGGCCCAGCCCTCCACGCGGACCCACTTGCCCTCCTCCAGGTCCTTGTAGTGTTCGAAGAAGTGGGCGATCTGGTCGAGCAGCAGCTGGGGCATGTCCTCCAGTCCCTGGACCTTCCGGTAGGTGTTGCAGAGCTTGCTCACCGGTACGGCGAGAATCTTCGCGTCGTCGCCCGACTCGTCGGTCATCTTCAGCAGGGCCACCGGCCGGCAGCGGATCACCGAGCCGCTGATGAGCGGATAGGGCGTCACCACCAGCACATCGGCGGGATCGCCGTCCTTGGACAGCGTGTGGGGAATGTAGCCGTAGTTGCACGGGTAGTGCATGGCGGTGCTCATGAAGCGATCCACGAACATGGCGCCGGTCTTCTTGTCCACCTCGTATTTCACCGGATCGCTGTGTGCCGGGATCTCGATGATTACGTTGATGTCGTTGGGCACGTCACGCCCGGCTTCGACCCTGTCAAGATTCATAACCGCTGGCCTCGATGGTTCGTCGGGTCAGACCGATTCCACACCCTGCATTCCGCGATCTCCGCGTAGCGCGTACTGGCGCTGCCCCGGTATGCCCGGGGCAGGAAAGGTGCCGGCTTCGGCCTGGAAATTGTGATTCTGATCAAACGCACGATTATACATTTGTGCGGCGCGTCAACGCCAATGGGTATTTCCGCCCCCCCACGGGGGAGGATGTGATGCGGCAGGCAGGCCACTGCGTGGCGGACTATGTTGTGCGGGTAGGGTTGCACCGGCGTGACCAAAAGTGTATTTAATGGCCTGCCAATAATCTATTTATAACGTCAGGGGAGGCCCGCCCCACAGGGAGATGGGGCACGGGCCGACATCACTTTCTCACCAGGAGGAGTCCATGAGCCTGAGTCTGTTCCTGCCTCCGCTTCTGGGTGTGGTGGGCCTGGGGGTGGCCTACTTCATCTTCCAGTTGGTCAAGAAGTATCCCGAAGGCGATGACAAGGTCACCCGGATCGCCGAACAGATCCACCTCGGCGCCATGGTCTTCATGCGCCGTGAATACACCATGCTGGCCCTGTTCTCGGCCGTGCTGCTGGTGTTGCTGCTCATCTTCCTCGGCTGGAAGACGGCGCTGGCGTTCCTGGTCGGTGCTCTCGCGTCGGCCACGGCGGGCTTCATCGGCATGTCCACCGCCACCCGGGCCAATGTCCGCACCACCACCGCGGCCCATACCGCCGGTGCGGCCGAGGCGCTCTCCGTCGCCTTCTTCGGCGGCTCCATCATGGGGCTGGCCGTGGCCTCCCTGGGCCTGCTGGGCCTGGGCACCCTCTACCTCTTCTTCGGCGGCGATCCCGAGACCGCCCATGCCATCCACGGCTTCGGCATGGGCGCCTCGAGCGTGGCGCTCTTCTCCCGCGTGGGCGGCGGCATCTATACCAAGAGCGCCGATGTGGGCGCCGACCTGGTGGGGAAGCTGGAGGCGGGCATTCCCGAGGACGATCCGCGCAATCCCGGAGTCATCGCCGACAACGTGGGCGACAACGTGGGTGACGTGGCCGGCATGGGTTCCGACATCTTCGAATCCTATTGCGGCGCCATGATCGCCACCATCGCCATGGCCTCCACCATGACCGCCGATGTGCTCGACCCCCTGGGTGAGCAGGCGGCGCTGATGTTCCTGCCGCTGGCGCTCTCCTCCGCCGGCCTGCTCTGCTCCATCGCCGGTATCGCCCTGGTGCGTGCCGCCTCCAGAAAGCCGCCCGAGGTGGCGCTGCGCATCGGCACCATCGGCGCCTCGGTGCTGTTCATCATCACCGCGTTCCTGGTGATCCGGCTGGTGGGAGTGACGGCGGCCGTGTGGGGTGCCGTGCTGGTGGGCGCCCTGGGCGGCATCGTCATCGGGCTGGTGACCGAGTACTACACCGCCGGGAAACCCATCCGCCACATCGCCCAGGCGGGCGAGACCGGCCCGGCCACGGTGATGATCACCGGCCTTGCGGTAGGCATGCAGTCGGTGGCGGTTCCGCTGTTGACCATCTGCGTCATCATCTTCGTCTCCACCCAGCTGGTGGGTCTCTACGGGGTGGGTATCGCCGCAGTGGGTATGCTGGCCACGGTGGGCATCACCATGGCCATCGACGCCTACGGCCCGGTGGCCGACAATGCCGGCGGCATCGCCGAGATGGGGGGGCTGGGGCCCGAGACGCGCAAGATCACCGACTCGCTCGACGAGCTCGGCAACACCACGGCCGCCATCGGCAAGGGCTTCGCCATCGGGGCCGCGGCCCTGGCGGCGCTGGCCATCATCACCGCCTACGTGGAGACGGTCTCCTTCCACGTGCCGGACTTCGAGCTGCGGCTGGGGAATCCGGAAGTGCTGGTGGGCATGTTCATCGGCGGTGTGATCCCCTTCCTCATCGCCTCCATCACCATGACCGCGGTGGGTGACGCGGCGTTCGACATGATCCGGGAGATCCGGCGCCAGTTCCGCGAGATTCCCGGTCTGCTGGAGGGCAAGGCCCATCCCGATACCGCCCGTTGCGTCGACATCGCAACCACCGCGGCGCTGAAGAAAATGGTGCCGCCCGGTGTGCTGGCGGTGGCCGCGCCGGTAGTGGTGGGGTTCGGCATCAGTCCCGAAGCGCTGGGAGGCATGCTCGGCGGTGCACTGCTGGCCTGCGTGCTGCTGGCCCTGATGATGGCCAACGCCGGCGGTGCCTGGGACAACGCCAAGAAACATGTGGAGAAGGGCAATTTCGGCGGCAAGGGCTCCGACGCCCACAAGGCCACCGTGGTGGGCGACACCGTGGGCGACCCCTTCAAGGACACCTCCGGCCCCTCCATGAACATCCTCATCAACGTGATGGCCATCGTCAGCCTGGTCATCGCCCCGCTGCTTGTGTGACGGGTGGTGGGTGTGCTCAACGGATGCAACGCGAAGACGCGAAGACGCGAAGAATTTCGGGTTCGGGGCGTGTCGTCCTGTCCTGCGCTCACGCCCCGGGCTGCGGCCGGAAGCACGGCACGGCTCGACCCCTTTTCCCTCTTGGCGCCTTTGCGTCCTCGCGTCTTCGTGTTCAGGTTTGAAACCAATCAGGGCGCCTTGAACCCGGTGCCGGGGCGGAAGCCGAAGGCCTCCTCCAGCCCCAGCTCGCGGATGAGGCCGTCCACGGCCGCCTGGCCGTGCTCGCGCTGCACCTCGGCGAGGATGAGGCGGGCGGCGTTGCGGTTGTAGCCGCTGCCGAAACCCACCTGGACACCGAGCAGCTCGCGCGCGCGTTCGAGCGTCATGGTCGTCTTCCTCCGGCCTGTGGAACGAGTGGTTGCCCCATCTTCCCAGAGCGCCGGGGCAAAAAGAAGGGGGGCCGCCGGCCCCCCTTCGGTACGGTGCGGGTCGCCCGCGCCTACTTCAGCTCGAAGGCGGTGTTGAGCTTCTTCGCCACCGGCTCGTTCTTCAGCTGCACGTAGTTCGGCAGGCCGCCCTTGGTGAAGGGAGGGAAGTCCTCGCCCTGGATGAGGGGCTCCAGGTAGGCGCGGCACTTCGGCGTGATGCCGAAGCCGTCGCGGCTGATGAAGCTCTTCGGCATCATCTTCTCCTTGTTGGCCACCTTCTTCAGGGGCGCATCCTCGATCTTCCAGCGGTAGGGCGAATCATTGGTGCGGATGATGGCGGGCATCACCGAGTTCTTGCCGGCCAGCGCCGCCTCCACCGCCGCCTTGCCCAGGGCGTAGGCCTGGTCCACGTCGGTCTTGGAGGCGATGTGGCGGGCGGCGCGCTGCAGGTAGTCGGCCACCGCCCAGTGGTACTTGAGGCCGAGATCCTCGCGGATCATGTTGGCCACCACCGGCGCCACGCCGCCCAGCTGGGAGTGGCCGAAGGCGTCCTTCAGGCCCTGGTCGGCGAGGAACTTGCCGTCGTCGCCCTTCACGCCCTCGGAGACCACCACCGAGACGTAGCCGTACTTCTTCACCTTGGCCGCCACCGTCGCCATGAACTTCTTGCGGTCGAAGGTGACCTCGGGGAAGAGGATGACGATGGGAAGGTCGATGTCGGCGTCGGAGGCCAGGCCGCCGGCCGCTGCGATCCAGCCGGCGTGACGGCCCATCACCTCGATGACGAAGACCTTGGTGGAGGTCTTGGCCATGGAGGCCACGTCGAAGCTCGCCTCGCGCACGGAGGTGGCGATGTACTTGGCCACCGAGCCGAAGCCGGGGCAGGTGTCGGTGATGGGCAGGTCGTTGTCCACGGTCTTGGGCACGTGGATGGCCTGGATCGGGTAGCCCATCTTCTCGGCCAGCTGGGAGACCTTCAGGCAGGTATCGGCGGAGTCGCCGCCGCCGTTGTAGAAGAAGTAGCCGATGTTGTGGGCCTCGAACACCTCGATGAGTCGCTCGTACTCGCGCCGGTTCTCCTCCAGGCTCTTGAGCTTGTAGCGGCAGGAGCCGAAGGCGCCGGAGGGGGTGTGGCGCAGGGCGGCGATGGCTTTCTTCGACTCCTTCGAGGTGTCGATGAGATCCTCGGTCAGCGCACCGATGATGCCGTTGCGCCCGGCGTAGACCTTGCCGATCTCCTTCTTGTGCTGCCGGGCCGTCTCGATGACGCCGCAGGCGGAAGCGTTGATGACGGCGGTCACGCCGCCGGACTGTGCATAGAAAGCGTTCTTCTTGGCCATGATGTTGAGAAACTCCCCCTCGGATGGGTAACGGATAATGTGTTATTGGTTGCCGCGGAATCTTGCCGACCCGTCGGTGGTTCCCCTAGCTCTGCCGGTTGCTGTACTGATCGGCCTGGGTCTGGAGCAGGGTGGTGACGCACTCGGAGATATCGCCGAACTCATCGACGCCGGTGCCGTACTGTTCGCGGACATTGTAGAAGAACTGCGCGCGATAGCGGCCCTCGCCGGTCTTGAAGATGGCGAATGTGGCGTCGTGGCCCTGCCAGACCACGGTGGGGCATTCGGTGAGCACGGGCTTGATGGGATCCAGGCGCAGCTCGGCATCGGCGAACTGCAGCTCCGGCTCCCGGCCGTAACGTTCCTTGAGCGTGGTACGGATGATCCACAGCTCGGTGTCGGTGAAATTCGGGATCGATGTCATGGTCGAAAGTGCCTTTTCCCGGCAGGGTGTGGACGTGTCTTGAATCGTGGCGCAGTACACTAACCCAAAAGCCAATCTATTTCATAAACTTCGTTGACTTGCCAGGCGGCCAACGGTAGCTTAGTCGTCGACAATATGCGTCTGCAATGCAAATTATATATGGGCCTATAACGACAGCATGAAACGGCCCGTCCATTAACGCCGACGCATGGGGGGGAGTTCTCCCGCCCAGACGCCAGTCAGAGGGTGTTCGGCTGCGGAGTCACCAAATGAGAATTGCATTGCTGGGGGCCCCTGGGTCCGGCAAGGATACCCAGGCGAAGCAGGTGGCGCAGAAACACGGTATCCCGGTCATCGTCACCGCGGAACTCGTGCGCGAGGTCATCGCCGCGGATACACCGCTTGGACAGCAGGCCAAGGCGGCGACCGAGACCGGCACCCTGCCGGACGATATCCTGTTCCCCATCATCCGGGAACGGCTCTCCCGCGACGACACCAACAACGGATTTCTCTTCAGCGGCTTTCCGCGCACCGCGGCCCAGGCCGAATCCCTGGACAACCTTCTCAACGAACTGGGCCAGCCGCTGCAGGCAGCCCTGCTGATCCAGGTCGATCCGGAGATGCTCATCGAGCGGCTGACCGGCCGCCGCACCTGCATCTCCTGCGGAGCGGCATTCAACATCTACACCTCCCCGTCCCGACTGGGCGATATCTGCGACAAGTGCGGAGGCAATCTCCGGCATCGCGCGGACGACAACGAGGAGACCATCACCAACCGGATTCGCGCCTTCGAGGCGCAGACCAAGCCCCTGGTGGAGTACTACCGGCAGCAGGGGCGCATACGGGTGGTCCAGGGCATGGGTGAAATCCGCGACATCGCCAAGGCTATCGACAAGGTCATCCGGAATCTCCCCGAGATTCCGGTGACCCCGGTGGTGGAGGAGGTGCCGGCGGAGAGCAAGAGCGAAGTGACCCTGACCGATCTGGCCAACAAGGTGGCGGAGGCGGCGAAGATGGCACGAGAGGACGATACTACGAAGACTGTGGGTGGTGAGGCGGCAGCGACAGCCGCGGCACCGAAGAGGAAGGCGGCCCCGAAGAAGGCCGCGCCGAAGAAGGCCGCCCCGAAGAAGGCGGCCCCGAAGAAGGCGGCCCCGAAGAAGGCGGCCCCGAAGAAGGCGGCCCCGAAGAAGGCGGCGCCGAAGAAGGCGGCCCCGAAGAAGGCGGCCCCGAAGAAGGCGGCGCCGAAGAAGGCCGCACCGAAGAAGGCCGCGCCGAAGAAGGCCGCGCCGAAGAAGGCCGCGCCGAAGAAGGCCGCGCCGAAGAAGGCCGCGCCGAAGAAGGCCGCCCCGAAGAAGGCCGCCCCGAAGAAGGCGGCCCCGAAGAAGGCGGCGCCGAAGAAGGCCGCGCCGAAGAAGGCGGCGCCGAAGAAGGCCGCGCCGAAGAAGGCCGCGCCGAAGAAGGCCGCGCCGAAGAAGGCCGCGCCGAAGAAGGCCGCGCCGAAGAAGGCGGCCACGAAGAAGGCGGCCACGAAGAAGGCGGCCCCGAAGAAGGCGGCCCCGAAGAAGGCGGCCCCGAAGAAGGCGGCCCCGAAGAAGGCGGCGCCGAAGAAGGCGGCGCCGAAGAAGGCCGCACCGAAGAAGGCGGCACCGAAGAAGGCCGCGCCGAAGAAGGCCGCGCCGAAGAAGGCCGCGCCGAAGAAGGCCGCGCCGAAGAGAGCGGCACCGAAGCGGCGCTGACCCCCGCCACGCCTGGCATCCCGTGCCCGACGCGGGATGCCGCTCCATTCCAGGCCGGCCCTTGCTCCTGTGGGAGCAAGGCCAACGGCCTCGTGCAGAAATCAACGGTCCGGATATCGGCGCCGTTCATTCCCGCCATGCATGGGGTATGATTCCAGCGAACGCGATGGACGTTGCGGCGGGCGGTTCGCCCCGCCAGCGCGCCGACGGCCGTTGATGGATCGCTTCCTGGTGGCAATGGGCCCGGCCGATGCCTGCCGCGGCGGGAACTCTGCAGCGTCCCGCTTGCCAAACGGACAGTCGGATGAGGGCCTGTAGCCGGATGTCGTCCCCGCACGAAGCGCACCCCGTTCCGTGACGAACCGGACGGGTGCGTGGGGAGGGTTCGGTCGGTTCTCACCGCCCGGTCCCGCCTCTCTATCCGAGGTTGTTCATGCTGCGACTGCTCTATACCTGTCTCGAGATCATGTGGTTCCGCCGTGGTCCCGAGGATATGCCCGGCGACCTGCGCTGGACCGTTGCCACGATGGCCGCCTACGCCGCGGTGGGCTATCCCCTGTCGGCCATCAGCCTCCCGCCCTTCACGGCGGTGCTCCAGGTGTTGGTGGATCTCCTGCTGCTGGTGGCCTTCGTGCAGATCGTCCTGCGCTGGCGGGGGCTGATCAATCGACTGCCGCAGACGCTCACCGCCCTGGCCGGGACCGGCATCCTGTTCACGATATTCGCCCTGCCGGCCATGGCCTCACTGGACACCATCGGGAAGAGCGGCGGTGACGCATCGATTCCGGCGCTCATCGTGATCGTGCTCATGTTCTGGAACCTGGCGGTCCTGGTGCATGTCATGCGGCGAACCCTCGAGGTGACGCCGGGTCGGGCGATGTGGTTGTCGCTGGCCTATTTCGTGGTGAGTTTCGTGGTGATGTCGGTCCTCTTCCCGCCGACTGCCTGATTGGCGGAGACTTCTCTTGCACGTACACATCCTGGGTATCTGCGGTACTTTCATGGGCGGCCTGGCGCGCCTGGCCCGTGAGCTTGGCCACACCGTGACCGGCTCGGATGCCGGGGTCTACCCGCCCATGAGCACCCAGCTGCGCGAAGCGGGCATCGCCATCCGCGAGGGCTACGCGGCCGCCAACCTCGACCCGGCGCCCGACTGCGTGGTGGTGGGCAACGCGCTTTCGCGCGGCAATCCGGAGGTGGAGGCGGTGCTCGATCGCGGCCTGCCCTACACCTCGGGGCCGCAGTGGCTGGCCGAACAGGTGCTCGCCGGGCGCTGGGTGCTGGCGGTGGCGGGCACTCACGGCAAGACCACCACCGCCAGCATGCTGGCCTGGATCCTGGAGTACGCGGGCATGGCGCCCGGGTTCCTGATCGGCGGCGTGCCCGCGAATTTCGGGGTCACCGCGCGCCTGGGTGAGACGCCGTTCTTCGTGGTGGAGGCCGATGAGTACGACAGCGCCTTTTTCGACAAGCGCTCCAAGTTCGTCCACTACCGGCCGCGTACCGCGGTGCTCAACAACCTGGAATTCGATCACGCCGATATCTTTCCCGACCTGGCTGCCATCCAACGCCAGTTCCACCACCTGGTGCGGACGGTTCCCGGCAGCGGGCTCATCATCGCGCCCAACGACGAGCCGGCCCTGGACGAGGTGCTGGCGCAGGGCTGCTGGAGCCCGGTGGAGTTGCTCGGCGGCCCCGGCGCCTTGTGGCGGGCGGAGGGTGGTGCGGCTGACGGCAGCGCCTTCGACGTGATGTGCGGCACCGAGCGGGTGGGCCGGGTGGAGTGGGGCATGCTGGGGCGGCACAACGTCCGCAACGCCCTCGCCGCCATCGCGGCGGCCCGCCACGCGGGGGTCCCGGCGCACCATGCCGTGGCGGCTCTCGGGGAGTTCCGGGGCGTGGCCCGGCGCATGCAGGTGCGCGGCGAGGCGGGCGGCGTGACCGTGTACGACGATTTCGCCCACCACCCCACGGCCATCGCCACCACCCTGGAGGGGCTGCGCCGGCGCGTGGACGGGGCCCGTATCCTGGCGGTGCTCGAGCCGCGCTCCAATACCATGCGCATGGGCGTGCACCGGGAGCGGCTGGCGCCCGCGCTGGCCGCGGCCGACCGGGTCTACCTGTTCCAGCCGCCCGGGCTGGGCTGGGATATCGAGACCGTGGCCGGGGCGCTGGGAGGCCGTGCGGCCGTCTATGCCGAGCTGCAGGGCCTGGTCGACGCGGTGCTGGCCGAGGCCCGCAGCGGAGACCACGTGCTGGTGATGAGCAACGGCGCCTTCGGCGGTATCCATGAGCGGCTGCTGGCGGCCCTGGCGGAGGGAGGTGGCGATGACCCGGCCCACTGAGCCGCGCCACGCGGTGGCCCTGGCCATGACCGGGGCCTCTGGCGCGCCCTACGGATTGCGGCTGCTGGAGTGCCTGATCCGGGCCGGGCGCCCGGTCTACCTGATGGTTTCCGCCCCGGCGCAGGTGGTGCTGGCCACGGAAACCGATCTGCAGGTCCCGGGGCGGCCCGAGGCGATGGAGGCGTTCCTGGCGGAGCGCTACGCCGCCGCGCCCGGGCAGCTGCGGGTGTTCGGCCGCGAGCAGTGGACCGCACCGGTGGCCAGCGGTTCGGCCGGGGTGCCGGCGATGGTCGTGTGTCCCTGCTCCACCGGGACGCTCTCCGCCATCGCCACGGGCGCCAGCAACAACCTCATCGAGCGGGCCGCCGACGTGATGCTCAAGGAAGGCCGGCGACTCATCCTCGTCCCGCGCGAAACTCCGCTGTCGGCCATCCACCTGGAGCACATGCTCAAGCTCGCCCGCCTGGGCGTGACCATCCTTCCGGCCAGTCCCGGCTTCTACCACCATCCGCAGCGGGTGGAGGACCTGGTGGATTTCGTCGTGGCCCGGATCCTCGACCAGCTCGGCATCGAGCAGGCCCTGGCGCCACGCTGGGGCTACGGCAGCGAATAGCCACCCGCTTCACCCCCAGGGCGCCAGGACCTGAAAAGGGCCCGGACGCCCTCCGTTTGCGGTGCCGGCCTGTCCCTCTCCGATGTCCGGGGGGGCGGCCATGCAGTGCCGGGGCTTATCCCTGCGGCGGGGGCGGCGGGACCCGGGGCGCCGTCTCCGGTGCCGCCGGCCGGCCCGGG
The DNA here is from genome assembly GCF_003337735.1 of Thioalbus denitrificans. Classification (NCBI taxonomy): domain Bacteria; kingdom Pseudomonadati; phylum Pseudomonadota; class Gammaproteobacteria; order Chromatiales; family Ectothiorhodospiraceae; genus Thioalbus; species Thioalbus denitrificans. The sequence continues at coordinate 469,067 of NZ_QPJY01000001.1, forward strand.
AACACCTCGCGATAGCTCTGGTAGACCGCGCCCACACCCACCGGGATCAGCACCAAGAAGCCCAGCGCCAGGGGAATGGCGGCCAGGAACGCCAGGACGATGAAGAGGATGCCGAACAGCAGCAGCGGCACGATGTTGCGCAGGCAGCCGCCGATGCTGGCCTTCATGGCGTCCACGGGCGCCATGCCCTCGAGCATCACCAGCGGCGTGGCGTAGAACAGCGCCATGGCCACCACCAGGTTGATGGCCAGGATGACCAGCAATCCCAGCAGGCCGAGACCGGACATGGCGCCCGCGGCCATGCCGGGACCACCCTCACCCATCATGTGGGTGCCGTACATGCCGCCGAACATCAGTCCGCCGCCCAGCAACAGCGCCAGCAGCGCGCCGGCCAGGGTGATGGCGCCGAGCACCAGCATCGGGCCGGTGCGCCCGGAGTCGCGGAATGCCTGGAACAGGTGGGCCACCTCCAGGGGCTCGCCCGCTTCCAGGCGGGCACAGCCGTAGAGCAGCCCGCCGAACAGCGCCGGGCCCAGCAGGGCGTTGATCAGCCCGCCGAGGAGGGGGATCAGGCCGAGCACCACGCTGATGGCCATGTAGATGACGACGAGCAGGATCCAGATGCCGGGATTGCGCATGAAGAACCGCCAGCCATTGCCGTACCAGCCCCAACCCCGTTCGGCGGAGACGTGTTCCGCTTCCATGTCAGTCCCTCCCTGCAGTGGTTACCTGTCTGTTTTTCGAAAGTTAAGTTACTCCGCGCCGCTCGGAGCGGTCAATGCGCTCTCGCGCAGCCGCAGCAGTGGCGGTTCATCCCCGCCGGGCGGTTGCGCCCAGAGCAGCTCGGTGTCCGCCAGTTCGCGCGCCAGGGCGGCGACCGGCATGGTGAAGTCGGCCTCGGTGCGCGCGACGGTGAACAGGGGCAGGGAACGGTCGGCGTACTGGGTGGCCACGTTGCCCACCCACAGGGGAACATCCCCCGGCTGCAGCACCACGTCGGCCGGCCACAGCCGCAGGACGCGCCGCCGATCGTGGTCCAGGTCCCGGAGCATCACCAGTTCCCCGTGGCGGTCGTCGTGCACCTGGGGCAGCACTGGCAGCTGTTCGATGGCGGGATCGGGAATCAGCCAGCGCAGCGGGGTGCCGATGCCGGTGTCCGGGGCGGCGTGCCAGCCGTGGGCCGCGAGGCGGCCGCGGATGGCCGTCAACCCGCCGGCCCACTGGAGCGTGAGGGGATGCTCCGGCCGCCCCTCGATGTCGATGCGGTAGCGGGGCAGCCCGGACAGGCGGCCAGCCCACCAGTCGGCCGCCGTGGCCGTGCGCACGGGATGCCGCGGTGCGTAGGTCCGCAGATCCCCGGCCAGGCTGCGCTCCACGTGCCAGAGGCCCGCCACCCCCAGGACCAGGATCGAGACCGTCACCAGCCCGGCCAGGGAGACCGCCGGCGCCGGATGGCGGCGGTAGGCGATGCCCAGCAGTGCGACCCAGGCCAGCCCCAGGGCCATCCCGCCGAGCACGTCGGAGAACCAGTGCACCCCCAGGTAGAGCCGGCTCAGGGCGATGGCGAGGGCCGACAGTCCGCCGGCCGCATAGGCGATCCAGCGCCGGGCGGGTGGCAGCTCGCGGGCCACCAGCACGGCCAGAAAGCCGAGGATCACCATGCTGGCCGTGGTGTGCCCGGAAGGGAAGGAGAAGCCGTCCACCGCCGCCGCGGCCGGCCGCGGCTCCTGCACCGCCCACTTCATCAGCGTTGGCACCACCGCGGCGAAGAGCCCCGCTCCGAGCCAGTGGCCGAGGGCCAGCCAGCGCCGCTGCAGTCCGAGCCAGGCCGCCACCCCGAGGAGCAGGGCGGTGAGCACCTCGGCGTCCCCCAGTTCGGTGATGACCACCAGCACCTGGTCGGCCCAGGGGGTGCGCAGCCCCTGGGCGAGGTGGTAGACACGGTCGTTGAGGGTGGCCAGTTCCACGCCGCCCGCCACCTCCGCCAGCACCCAGACGAAGACCCAGCCGGCCGCGACCAGGACCCCCGCGAACAGCAGCAGGGCCCGGCTCTCGGGATGGCGCGGATCCACCAGTGCCGCGGTGAGGTGGCCCAGGACCGGGTGGCGGTCGCTCCAGGCCAGTGCCCGGTCGATGATCCGCCCGGTGCGGGGCTGGAGATAGAGGAAGACGCGGCGCACCAGCCAGCCGGAGAGCCACAGCACCGCCACCGCCGTCACCAGCAGCACCGCCAGTCGCGTGGCCACCTCGGCGGCCAGATCCAGGGAGGCGCCGAAGATGACGCCGGGCAGCAGGTAGGCGGGCGCCCAGGCCAGCGCCGAGAGGATGTTGACCAGGAAGAAGCGCGACGCGGGCATGTCCAGCATTCCCGCCACCAGTGGTATCACCGGCCGGATGGGCCCCACGAACCGGCCCAGAAGTACGCTCTTGCCGCCATGGCGGCGGAAGAACGCCTCGCCGCGGGCGAGCAGTCCCGGCCGGCTGCGGAATGGCCATCTTTCCCGCAGCTGGCCGTGGTAGCGGCGTCCCAGCCAGTAGCTCAGGCCGTCGCCGGCCACCGCGCCGGTGAAGGCCCAGGCGAGCGTGGCGGCGAGATCCATCGCGCCGGTGGAGACCAGGGCGCCGATGCCGAACATCAGCACCACGCCCGGAACGAACAGCCCGACGATGGCCAGCGACTCGCCCATGGCGATGGCGAACACCGCCAGCCCCGCGAGCGTCGGGTGGGCGCTGAGCCAGTGGAGCAGAGGCTGGAGAAGGGCGCTATCCATGGGCACTGAGGAGTGTCGGGTGACCAAGGATCGCACACTCCGGAGGTTTTGTGATGATCGAATCCGGGCGGGGCGGCTTCACAATTTCCGACTATTGGGCTAGACATTCCAGTGTGGCGTTTCACGCCCGGAGGCACTTTCTGCGTACCACCGCCCGGTCAGGTGCAAGGCGCGGTTGCGCAGGAAGGCCCCTTTTCGGCCAAGCGCAACGCCGCGGAGGGCCGGCCAGCGGCCCGCCCGCAGGGAGCCTGCCGAAAACGCCATGACGGCGTTGCAGCGCTGGACAAGGGCCAGGGGCCATTGCCTGTGCGCCGCGCCTTGCCCTGACGTTTTCGGAGGCTCTGCAAGCATCTCCACGCGTGAACCACTACACTGGGTGGCGCACGGCCGTATCCGGGATACAGCCGGAGCACTGCAGGGATAGAGGCGGCCTGCCGCCAGGGAAGCCCGCCATGCTCCCCGTGACCGGATTCCGGAATGGCAACATCCGCCAGGCCCACCTATCTCGCAGCCACATCCCGGCCAGCCGCCGGGCGGGAGACAACCGAGGCGGTCCCCAGGCAGGACCGCACGCTACTTTAACGATGGAGGAATGAACCATGAGCCAGATTCTCAATGAAGTCATGACCGCCAATGCCGAGTACGTCTCCGACTTCGGCGCCAAGGCCGATCTGCCCATGCCGCCGGGCCGGCACTTCGCCATCCTCACCTGCATGGACGCCCGCCTCGACCCGGCCAAGTACGCCGGCCTGTCCGAGGGCGACGCCCACGTGATCCGCAACGCCGGCGGGCGCGCCAGCGATGACGCCATCCGCTCCCTGGTCATCTCCTACAAGCTGCTCGGCACCCGCGAGTGGTTCGTCATCCACCACACCGACTGCGGCATGGAGACCTTCACCGACGACATCATGCGCGGGCTGCTCGCCAGCAGCCTGAAGACCGCCAGCGTGGACGCCAGCGGCTGGCACGACTCCGGTGCAGGTCCCGGCTCCACCGAGGGCAACTACATCGACTGGCTCACCATCAGGGACAATCCCACCAGCGTGGTGGAGGACGTCACCCGGATCCGCAACCACCCCCTGGTGCCCTCCGACATCCCCATCTACGGCTACATCTACGACGTGAAGAGCGGCAGGCTGGTGGAGGTGCCGGAGGCCACGGCGGCGGGTCGGGCCCGCTGATGCTCAGGGCAGTGGGGCGGTCCATGAATCCGCGCAGAGGTGTGGCGTGCTGGGCGTTGATGCTGGCCCTGGCCGGTTGCGTCGACGACAGCGACTCGGGCAAAGGGGCCACCGCCGGCTCCGCGCCCGATCGGATCGATCTGTGCACGATCGTCACCCAGGCGGATGCCTCCGCGCTGTTCGGCAACCCGGCGCGCCCCCAGGCGGGGACGCCGGTGCTGGATCAGAACATGCTGGGCGAGTGCCTCTGGACCTGGGACAGCGGGAGTTCCAACCAGTTGCTGCAGGCCCGGGTCTGGAGCGGCGCGCGCTACTACAGGGCGCCGGCCGACGCCCGGTCTCTCGGTTTCGTCGACAGGGGTTTCATCCAGGTCCATCCCCTGGGGGGGGTTGATGTGGAGTGGGTCCAGACGGGCCGGACCGTCTCCCTGAGCTACAGCAGCGTGGGTCCCGACGTGCCCGGGGCGGCGAACCGCACCGAGGCGGTGGAGGCGCTGGCGCGGAAGCTCAAGGATCGGCTTTGATGAAAGCTCCCCGCCCGGGCTGGAGCCACCGGGCGGGGGGAGTCGATCCGTCGGCCCGATGACGAGGGCGGTGGCGGCCGGTTGCTGTCCTCCCCGGGTGACACGGCGTTAAACTGGGCTCCCACTGGGCAGACAGGCCGTCGATCAGCCGCGTGAAACCCGATACCCGCACCGCCATGGGCGACCTGATCCGCCAGGTTCGCGAGGCGATTCCCTTCGACACCCCCGCGGACATCCTGTGCACGGGGATCTGTCATGGCTGCTCGGTGAAGCTGCTGGAGTACCTGGACCTGGAGCTGACCGAATGGGAGTACCGGCTGGAGGAGGGCGCGCAGCCCACCCTCGGCGACCTGGACCGTCTCGCGAAGACCAGCCGGAAGGTCTACCGTGTGCTGCAGAAGAACGGCCTCGTCACGGAGCGGACCGGCTCCTGAGGCGACATCCCCCGCGCCTGGCCCCGTAATCCCTGCGGTCGTTCCGCACGGCCCTACTCCACCGTCTCCCCGGCCGCCTGCAGGTCGGCGTGGTAGGAGGAGCGCACCATCGGGCCGCTGGCCACGCGGCTGAAGCCCAGTGAGCGTGCCAGTTCGCCCAGCCCGTGGAATTCGTCGGGGGTGACGAAGCGGCGCACCGGCAGGTGGTGGCGGCTGGGCTGGAGATACTGGCCCAGGGTCAGCATCTCCACCCCGTGGGCGCGCAGGTCGCGCAGCACCGCCTCCACCTCGTTCAGCTCCTCGCCCAGGCCGAGCATCAGCCCGGACTTGGTGGGGATCTCCGGGAAGCGGGCCTTGAACCGCTGCAGCAACTCCAGCGACCAGTGGTAGTCGGCGCCGGGCCGGGCCTCGCGGTAGAGGCGCGGGACGGTTTCCAGGTTGTGGTTGAAGACATCGGGCGGGAACCGGCCCAGCGCCTCCAGCGCCACCTCCATGCGGCCGCGGAAATCCGGAACGAGGGTCTCCACCCGGATGCCCGGGCTCCGGTCCCGCACCGCCTGCACGCAGGCGGCGATGTGGGCCGCGCCCCCGTCCGCCAGGTCGTCCCGGTCCACGGAGGTGATGACCACGTAGGAGAGGCCCATGGCGGCCACGGTCCGGCCGAGGTTGCGGGGCTCCTCGGGGTCGAGGGCCTCGGGACGGCCGTGGGCCACGTCGCAGAAGGGGCAGCGGCGGGTGCAGATGTCGCCCATGATCATGAACGTGGCGGTGCCGTGACCGAAGCACTCGCCCAGGTTGGGGCAGGCCGCCTCCTCGCACACGGTATGGAGCTGGTTCTCCCGCAGGATCTTCTTCAGCTGCACGACCTTGGGGCTGCCGTGGTGCCGGGCGCGGATCCAGGCGGGCTTGCGCGGCGGCTGCTCGGTGGGCACCACCTTCACCGGGATGCGGGCGGTCTTCGCCGCACCGCGCTCGCGGGTGGGCTCGCGGGTCTTGTCGTCATCGGCCATGCGTGTCTCGCTTCTCGGCAGCCCTGCCCGTGCTCCCGGCAGCGGGGACAGCGACAGGGACAACGGGATATTTCCGGTCGGTCAGGATGTTTTGAGCATCGGGGCGGCACAGGGTTCAGTGCCAGTTGCCAGTCACTCCATGGCCACCTCGTCCGCCTCCAGCACCCGGGCCAGGTGGGCGGCGAGCTCGTCCGCCACCCGCTCCGGCTCCGCGGGGCCGCCCAGAGCGCTGAGCTGGGTCACCTCCAGGCCCGGGTAGCCGCAGGGGTTGATGCGGCCGAAGGGCTCGAGATCCATGGCCACGTTGAGGCTGAGGCCGTGGTAGCTGCGGCCGTGGCGGATCCGCAGGCCGAGGGCGGCGATCTTGGCCGGGCCCACGTAGACGCCGGGGGCGTCGCGGCGGCCATGGGCCTCGATGCCGTGCGCCGCCAGCAGGCCGATGACCGCCTGCTCCAGCCGTTCCACCAGCTCCCGCACGCCGAGCCCGCGCCGCTTCAGGTCCAGCAGCAGGTAGGCCATCACCTGCCCCGGCCCGTGGTAGGTCACCTGTCCCCCGCGATCCACCCGGATGACCGGGATGGCGCCCGGATCCAGCAGATGCTCGGGCTTGCCCGCCTGGCCGAGGGTGAAGACCGGCGGGTGCTCGGTCAGCCACAGCTCGTCGGGCGTCTCCGGCCCGCGCCCGTCGGTGAAGGCCCGCATCGCCTCCCACGTGGGCCGGTACCCGGTCCGCCCCAGCCGCCGGACGCGGAGCCCGTTCTTCGTGCTCATGGATGACTATTTATCACGTACTGTCTGAGAAATGGGAATTTTCTGGATTCACAGGAAGCAAAAAGATCTGTTTAACCGCAGATTACGCAGATTACACAGATGTATTTCCCGGGTTTTCCGGGTCCGCGGTTCTTGAGGCCGGGTTCGATATGGCGTCGATGGGTGCCGCCAGGGTGACAGGTCGGGAAAACTGGCACCGGTTCACCCCGGAGCAGCCGATGGTTGAAAACAAATCCGCGTAATCTGCGTAATCTGTGGATAAAACTTGTCCTGTAAATCCTGTCTATTAAAAAAGTTTCTCAGAGCACCATCAGCACCCGCTCGTGGCCGCTGAGCTCCTGGTAGACGCGGTCGAGCTGGGCGCGGCTGGTGGCGCGGATGGTCACGGTGACGGAGAGGTAGCGGCCGCCGCTGCTGGGGCGGGTCTGCACGCCGCCCTCGGCCAGGTCATCCACGTGGCGGCGGATGAGCTCCACCACCAGGGCGTCGAAGTCCTCGGCCGCCGCCCCCATCACCTTGATGGGGAAGTCGCAGGGAAACTCCAGCAGGGTCTCGGGGGTGTCGCCCATGGTCCTCCGCCTCGCGTGGTGTCAGGCGGCGCGCCCTTCGCGCAGGGCCGCCTTGTGGTCCTGGTAGAGGCCGATGACGTTGCGCCACACGGGGCCGGGGCTGCCGTCGCCCACGGGCTGACCGTCCAGCCGGGTGACCGGAACCACCTCCTTGGTGGAGCTGGTGACCCAGATCTCCCGGGCGCCGCGCAGCTCGGCCTCGGTGATGGCGGCCTCCCGGTGCGGCAGGCCGTGGCGGGCGCACAGCTCCAGCACCAGGTCCCGGGTAATCCCCGGCAGCAGCTGCGGGCCCAGGGGCGGGGTGACGATGACCCCCTCCAGCACCACGAACAGGTTGCTGGCGGAACCCTCGATGGCGTGCCCGTCGCGAATCAGGATGGCCTCCGCCGCGCCGCTGTCCACCGCCTGCTGGCGCAGCAGCACATTGGGCAGCAGGGTGATGGCCTTGATGTTGCAGTAGGACCAGCGGATGTCGTCCAGGGTGATGGCCGCAACGCCCTCTTCCAGGACCCGTGCCGGTACCGGCGGGATGGGGCTGGTCATGGCGAAGACGGTGGGGCGGACCTCGGCGGGGAAGGCGTGGTCGCGCTTGGGCGCCACGCCGCGGGTCACCTGCAGGTAGACCGAGATGTCGGTATCACCGTCGTTGCGGCGGATGAGCTCCTCCAGGATCCGCGCCCAGGCCTCCCGTTCCAGGGGCGGGCTCATGCGGATGCCCGCCAGGCTCTGCTCCAGGCGCGCCAGGTGCTGCTCCAGGCGCAGAAGACGCCCACCGTAGGCGGGCACCACCTCGTAGACGCCGTCGCCGAACAGGAACCCGCGATCGAGCACCGGCACGTGGGCCTGCTCCGCGGGGAGGAACTCGCCATTGAGATAAACGATGGACATGAATCGATGGTTAACCTGCGCTGCCTGAAGTCATGACGTGACGGGCCGGGATGGAACCGGCCCGACGGTTCGGCGGGCTCCGGGGCGGGTGCCGCCCGGGCCTGCCCTCAATCACCAATCAGCGGGAAACCCCGCCATTCAGCTCCACAAGCGGTAGAAAAGCAGGGTCACCCAGTCCACGAACCGGCGCCAGATGCCACCCTCCTCCACATCCGCCAGGGCCACCAGCGGCGCTTCGGCCACGGGCTGGCCGTTGAGGGAGACGTTCACGGTGCCGTAGCGGGTGCCGCGGGTCACGGGCGCCTCCACATGGTTGTCGATGGTGAGGCTGGCCTGGAGGCTGTCGTACTGGCCGCGGGGAATGGTGACGAACAGATCCCGCTCCAGTCCGACGGGCAGGGTGTCCTGGGCGCCCATCCACAGGCGGTGGTCGGCCAGCGACTGGCCCGCCTGGTAGAGGCGGTGGGTCTCGAAGAAGCGGAAACCGTAGGTGAGCAGGCTCTGGCTCTCGCGGGCGCGGGCCTTCTCGCTGTCGGTGCCCAGGACCACGCTCACCAGGCGCATGCCCTCCTTGAGCGCCGAGGCGGCCAGGCAGTAGCCGGCACTGGAGGTGTGGCCGGTCTTGATGCCGTCCACGGTCTTGTCCCACCACAGCAGGGTGTTGCGGTTGTGCTGGGTGATGTCGTTGTAGGTGAAGTCGCGCTCGGAGTACCAATTGTAGTGGTCCGGGAAGTCGCGGATGAGAGCGATGCTGAGGGTGGCCAGGTCCCGGGCGGTGGTGTAGTGCTCGGGATCGGGCAGGCCGGTGCTGTTGACGAAGTGGGTGTGGCTCATGCCGAGGCGCCGGGCCTGGGCATTCATCATCTCGGCGAAGGCCTCCTCGCTGCCGGCGATGTGCTCGGCGAGCGCGATGCAGGCGTCGTTGCCCGACTGGATGATCACCCCGCGCAGCAGATCCTCCACCGAGACGCTGGTGTTCACCTCCACGAACATGCGCGAGCCTTCGGCGCGCCACGCCTTCTCGCTGATGCGCACCATGTCGGTGAGCTTGAGGTGGCTGTTGCGCAGCTCGTTGGAGACCACGTAGGCGGTCATCATCTTGGTGAGGCTGGCCGGCTCCACCCGCTCGTCGGCGCTGGATTCGGCGATGACCCGCCCGCTGTCGTAGTCCTGCAGGATATAGGCCTTGGCGGCGATGCTCGGCGCCGAGGGGATGGGCGTGGCGGCCCACAACGGCTGCGCCAGGAGCACCAGCAGGGTGGCGGCCAGCCAGCGGTACCGGGCGGAAAGCAGGGCGTGGGCAATCCAGTGCATCGCGACCCTCTCAGCAGTGGTTGGGTTGACAGGAATCATCCAGAGGCGCGGAAGCGCCCGGAAACGGGCGTTTTCGCGCAGGAGGCCGTTTCCACGGCCATCGGTCAGGTCGGGTATTCTACTCCCTGACGGCGGAGTTGTGCCAACCGCCTACTCCACCACCACGTGGGGCGACTCGAGGCCCAGCGCCGCGACCCGGGCGCTGAGCCGGTCCACGTCCGCCACCGAGCCGAGCGGCCCGATGCGGACCCGGTAGAGGGTGCGCGCACCGCTCTGGGCGGGGTGGATGCGGATGTCGGTGCCGAGCCGGTCGGCCAGCCGCCGGGCCAGGCTGTTGGCGTTGCCGCGATCGGCGAAGGCGCCCACCTGCAGGTACACCTGCGGATCGCCGGCCGCCGCGGGCGCGGCCCGGGCCGCCGGGATGAATCCGGCGCCCGGGGGCTCCGCTGGCGGCGGCGGGGCGGGATCGTTGCGGGCCACGCGCGTGACCGGCGTCTCCCCGTCCGGATTCAGCACCCGCACCTCCACCAGGCCGGTACCCTCGGCGATGATGTCCAGCTTCTTCGCCGCCACGTAGGAGAGGTCGATGATGCGGTTGTCCACGAACGGCCCGCGGTCGTTGATGCGCACCACCACCGAGCGGCCGTTGCGCAGGTTGGTCACCCGGGCATAGGTGGGCAGCGGCAGGGTCTTGTGCGCCGCGGTCATGGTGTACATGTCGTAGGGTTCGCGGGTGGAGGTGAGGCGGCCGTGGAACTTGCTGCCGTACCAGGAGGCGATGCCCCGCTCCACGTAGCCGGCATCGGTGTCCATGACGCGGTAGCGGCGGCCGTCGACCACGTAGCTGTCGGGATTGCCGTAGCGGCTGCGCGGCTCGGCGCGGGGCACCGCGTCGGGAATGGCGCTGATGTCCACGTCGCTGCGGGGCGGTCCGTCGGACAGCGGCCCCCGCGGGGCGCCGGGACCGGCGCAGGCGCCGAGGAGAACGGGCAGCAGCAACAGTGCGATGCGGGCGTACAGGGCCGGCTGGAGGCGGGGTCTCATCGCGGGGTCTCCCCCCTGGCGCGGGCTTCCCGCAGCGCCTCGCTCAGCTGGTAGACGGCCATGGCGTAGAGCGGGCTGCGGTTGTAGCGGGTGATGACGTAGAAATTGGTGAGCCCCACCCAGTACTCAGGGCCGTTCTCCTGCTCCAGGGTGATGAGGGTGGCCGGCGCCGCGCCGGGGAGGGCGGTGGCGGGCTCGACCCCGGCGGCACGCAGATCCGCCACCGTGTGGGTGGGTTTCAGCCGCTCGCCCGCCAGCGCCGGCGCGGGCTCGCCGCTGACCTGCGCCGGTACCGCCACGGCCTCGCCGGTGCGCCAGCCGTGCTCGCGGAAGTAGTTGGCCACGCTGCCGATGGCATCGGCGTTGCTGCCGAGCAGGTCGCGGCGGCCGTCGCCGTCGAAGTCAACGGCGTAGTGGCGGTAGCTGCTGGAGATGAACTGGCCCTTGCCCATGGCACCGGCGTAGGAACCGGTGACGCTCTGGGGGTCGAGCCCCTCCTCGCGCGCCAGCAGCAGGAACTCGCCCAGCTCGCTGCGGAAGAAGGCGGCACGGGGCGGGTAGTGGAAGCCGAGGGTCACCAGGGCGTCGAGCACCCGGTGGCGGCCGGTGATGCGGCCGTAGCTGGTCTCCACGCCGATGATGGCGGTGATGATCGCCGGCGGGACCCCGTACTGCGCCTCGGCGCGTTCGAGCAGCGCGGCGTTCGCGCTCCAGAACGCGACCCCGTCGCGGATGCGGTCGGCGGTGAGGAATATGGGCCGGTAGCGGTACCAGGGCTTGGCCTCGGCGGGCCGGGTCATGGCGGCGAGGATGTCCTCGCGCACGTCGGCGCTGTCGATGAGCGCGGCGACTTCGTCGCGGTCGAAGCCGTGGGCCCGGGCGAGCTCGTCCACGAACACGGCGATCTGGGCCCGGACCTCCTCGGCGGGCACCTCCGGCACCGGGGGGCGCTCCGGGGCGGCGGCCGCGGGCGCCTTCTCCGCGCTGCCGGTGCCGGCGCAGGCGCCGATGAGGGAGGAGAGCAGCACGGCGGCGGTCAGGGAGAGTCGGCGATGGGCGCCCGGCATGGTATCAGGCTCCTGGAAGGCTGAATCGGAGCCGGTCCCGGCGGAATCCGGGTTGCCGGCTGTTTACAGGAGGATAAATCAACGCCAATCTGAAGCCAAGACAATCAGTTATCAGTGAACGCTGATGAATGGCTTGAGATTGATGCCGCGGCCGGCGCCCCCGGCGCTGTCCCAATGGCCGCACCGGGCCGCCTCAGCCGGCCAGGAGCTTGCGGTGGGTATGGATGGACATGAGGATGCCGAATCCGGCCATCAGGGTCACCAGCGACGTGCCGCCGTAGCTGATGAGCGGCAGCGGCACACCCACCACGGGCAGCAGCCCGATGACCATGCCCATGTTGACGAACAGATAGACGAAGAAGGTCAGGACCAGGCTGCCGCCCACCAGGCGCCCGAAGCTGTCCTGGGCCTGGAGGGCTATCCACAGCCCGCGGTAGACCACGTAGAGAAACACCGCCAGCAGGAGCAGCGCGCCCAGCATCCCGAACTCCTCGCCGTAGACGGCGAAGATGAAGTCGGTGGAGCGCTCGGGCAGGAAATCCAGGTGGGACTGGGTGCCGTTGAGCCAGCCCTTGCCGTACAGGCCGCCGGAGCCCACCGCGATCTTCGACTGGATGATGTGGTAGCCGGTACCCAGCGGGTCGCGCTCCGGGTCCAGCAGGGTCAGCACCCGCTGGCGCTGGTAGTCGTGCATGAACATCCACAGCACCGGCGCCAGGGCCGCGGCCAGCAGGGCGAAGCCGCCCACCAGGCGCCAGCGCAGGCCCGCCAGGAGCACGACGAACACCCCGGAGCTGGCCACCAGGAGGGCGGTGCCGAGATCCGGCTGGCGGGCGATGAGCGCCACCGGCAGGGCGATGGCCACGCCGGCCTGGACCAGGGAGCGCCAGTCCGGCGGCAGGGTGTGATTGCTGAGCAGGCGCGCCACCATCAGCGGCAGGGCGATCTTCATTATCTCCGAGGGCTGGAACCGGAACAGGCCCAGATCGAGCCAGCGCTGGGCGCCCTTGCCCACGTCGCCCGCCACCTCCACCAGCACCAGCAGCAGCAGCCCGAGCCCGTAGAGCCATGGTGTCCAGTGGCGGTACTGGTGCGGCGGCACCTGGGCCAGGGCGAACATCACCCCCAGGGCCAGCCCGAGGCGCAGGCCCTGGCGCACCAGCAGGCCGGAGTCCTGGCCGCCGGCGCTGTAGAGCACCACGAGACTGATGCCGGCCAGCAGGATGAGCCCCCCGAGCAGCGGCAGGTCCAGGTGCAGCCGCTCGCTGAGGGTGCGCCGGTGCATGGAGCTGCTGGCGCTGCCGAGATGGCGTACGGACTGCGACTCGATCATTGCGGCAGGCTCTCCATGTAGTAGTCCATGACCGCCCGGGCCAGGGGCGCGGCGACGGAGCCGCCGTGACCGCCATTCTCCACGACGACCGCCACGGCGATGCGCGGGTCCGCCACCGGGGCGAACCCCACGAACAGGGCGTGGTCGCGCAGGCGCAGGGCCACCTCCTCCTCCACGTATTTCTCGTCCTGCTTGATGCCGAATACCTGGGCGGTGCCGGTCTTGCCGGCGATGGGGTAGGGGGCGCCGTCGCCGATGCGCCGGGCGGTGCCGCGGTCACTGTGGACCACCGCCTCCATGGCGGCGATGACCATCTCCCAGTTGGCGGGGTTGTGCAGGGCCAGCGGCGGATGGGGGCGGGGCGGCTGCAGATGGGTCTCCCCGTCCGGGTCCTGGATGGCGTGCACCAGCCGCGGCGTCATGCCGCGGCCGCGGCTGGCCAGGGTGGCGGTGGCGTTGGCCAGCTGCAGGGGGGTGGTGAGCATGAAGCCCTGGCCGATGGCGGTGATCAGCGTCTCCCCCGGGTACCAGGGCTGGCCGCGGGCGCCCCGTTTCCAGGTGCGCGAGGGCAGCAGCCCCGGCAGCTCCTCGTCCATGTCGATGCCGGTCTCCTGGCCGAGACTGAAACCGCTCAGGAATTCGTGCATGCGGTCGATGCCCAGCTTGAAGCCGAGATCGTAGAAATAGGTGTCGCAGGACTCCACGATGGCCTTGCGCATGTTGGTCAGGCCGTGGCCCCAGCGCTTCCAGTCGCGGTACTTGTGGCTGTCGCCCTTGAGCTGGTACCAGCCGGGATCGAAGATGGAGAACTCCGGAGTGGTCACGCCGTACTCCAGGCCGGTCAGGGCGATGAATGGCTTGATGGTGGAGCCGGGGGGGTACTGGCCGCGCACGGAGCGGTTGAACAGGGGCTGGTCGGGGGATTCCTGCAGGGCCTTGTAGGTCTCCGGGTCGATGCCGTTGACGAACAGGTTGGTGTCGTAGGAGGGGGTGCTCACCAGCGCCAGGACCGCCCCGGTGCGCACGTCCAGGGCCACGATGGCGCCGCGGTTCCCGCCCAGGGCCTCGGTGGCCACCTGCTGCAGACCGCTGTCGAGGCTCAGGTAGAGGTTGCTGCCGGGGACCGGCGGGGTGCGCTCCAGCACCCGCAGCACCCGGCCGCGGGCATTGGTCTCCACCTGCTGATAGCCCACGGTGCCGTGGAGCAGCGCCTCGTAGTGCTTCTCCACGCCCACCTTGCCGATGTGCTGGGTGGCGGCGTAGTTGGAGGGATCGATGCGCTGCAGCTCGCGTTCGTTGATGCGCCCCACGAACCCGAGCGCATGGGCGGTGAGTGCCCCCAGCGGATAGTGGCGGGTGAGGCGGGCCTCGATCTCCACGCCGGGAAAGAGGTGGCGGTTGGCGGCGAAGCGCGCCACCTCCTCCTCGCTCAGGCGCACCCGCAGCGGCACGCCCTCGAACCGGCGCTTCTGGTGGAGGCCGCGCTCGAAGCGGGCCAGGTCGGACTCCTCGATGGGGATCAGCTCCGCCAGCCGCTCGAGGGTGCCCTCCAGGTCCTCCATCCGCTCGGGGACGATTTCCAGGCTGAAGGTGGGCCGGTTCTCCGCCAGCAGCACGCCGTTGCGATCGTAGATGAGGCCGCGGGTGGGGCCGATGGGCTCGATGTTGACCCGGTTGTTGTGGGAGAGGGTGGTGTAGGTTTCGTGCTCCACCACCTGCAGGTAGAACAGCCGCACGATGAGCACCACCGTCAGCAGGGCGACCACGATTCCCGCGGCCACGGTGCGGTTCAGGAACAGGCGGTTCTCGCGGATGTGGTCCCGGAGTGCGGACTTGGGGGCCATGGTCTCTGGTGTCGGTCTACGGGGCGGTCGTGTACCGCGCCACTCTCAGGTCTGTCGCCGGGCCTCCGGGAGGCGTGGCGCGCAGGGATTTCATCGATGATAGGGGTGGCCGGCCAGCAGACTCCAGGCCCGGTAGATCTGCTCGGCCAGCACCACCCGCACCAGCGGATGGGGCAGGGTCAGCGGCGAGAGGGACCAGCGCTCCCCGGCGGCTGCCAGGCAGGCCGGGGCCAGCCCCTCGGGGCCGCCCACCAGCAGCGCCAGGTCGCGGCCCCCGGCCAGCCAGCCGCGGAGCTGCTCCGCGAGCTGTTCGGTGCTCCAGCCGCGCCCGCCCACGTCCAGGGCGATGACCCGGGCGCCCCTGGGGACGGCGGCGAGCATCTGCTCGCCTTCCTTCTCCGTCAGCCGCCGCAGGTCGGTGCCCTTGGTGCGTCGGCCGGCCCCTATCTCGGTCAGGCTCAGGACGCATTCCGCCGGCAGCCGCCGGGCGTACTCCGTGTAGCCGGCCTCCACCCAGGCGGGCATCCGTCTGCCCACGGCGATGAGGTGGATGCGCACGGCGGATCAGTCGCCCTGGCCGCGGGGCTCGTGGCTCTGCGCGGCGGGTTGCTCCCAGAGCTTCTCGAGCTGGTAGAAGTCGCGGATTCGCGGCAGCATCACGTGCACCACCACGTCGCCGAGATCCACCAGCGCCCACTCGCCCGAGTCCAGTCCCTCGGCGCCGAGGGGCTGGATGCCGTGTTCCTTGGCCCGCGCCACCACGTTGTCGGCCAGGGACTTCACGTGGCGATCCACGTTGCCGCTGGCGATGATCATCAGGTCGGTGATGCTGGTGATGTTGCGTACGTCGAGCACGCGGATATCCTCGCCCTTGAGCTCTTCCAGGGCCTCGACCACCAGCTGTTCCAGCGCTTCAGTCTCCATGGGATCGTTTCTGTTTCCTCTCGTGGCGCCTCTACGGAGCCGGTTTCAGCGATAACAGCCGTGCGCCTCGATCAGCGCCAGCACTGAATCCGGGAGCAGGAAGCGCGGACTCCGGTCCGCGGCCACCTGGGCCCGGATGGCCGTGGCGGAGATGTCCAGCCGGGTGACCGTGCACGGCAGGATGCCGCCGGCCTGGCGGCCGGCCAGGTCCGCCATCTCCCCGACCCGGCGTTCGCGGAGCAGTTCCGCCAGCGGACCCGCCCGCGGCGGCTCCCAGCCGGGTCGTTCAACCACCAGCAGGTGGGCCCGCTCCAGCAGTTCCTCCCAGCGGTGCCAGGCGGGCAGGCCCAGGAAGGCGTCCACCCCCAGGATCAGCCCGAGGGGCGTGCGCGGCCGCTCCCGCTGCAGGTCGGCAAGGGTGTCCACCGTGTAGGAGGGCCCGTCGCGCCGCAGCTCACGGTCATCGGCCACCAGCCGCGGCTCTCCGGCGCAGGCCGCCTGCACCATGGCCAGGCGCAGCTCCGCCGGGGCCGCGGGGTCCTCCCGGTGGGGGGGCACCCGGCAGGGAATGAGCCGGACCTCCTCCAGGCCCAGCAGCTGCCGGAGTTCCAGCGCCGTGCGCAGGTGGCCGTAGTGGATGGGGTCGAAGGTGCCGCCGAGAATGCCGATCATCACGTGTCGGCGGCGCCGGGAGGGTGCGGAGGTCCCGGCGCCGCTCCGGTCACTCCCGGATATGGCCGTCGCCGACGACGATGTACTTCCGGGAGGTGAGGCCCTCGAGCCCCACCGGCCCACGGGCGTGGATCTTGTCGGTGGAGATGCCGATCTCCGCGCCCAGGCCGTACTCGAAACCATCGGCGAAGCGGGTGGAGGCGTTGACCATCACCGAGCTGGAGTCCACCTCGGTGAGAAAGCGCCGCGCCCGGCCGATGTCCTCGGTGACGATGGACTCGGTGTGCCCGGAGCTGTGGCGGTGGATGTGCTCGATGGCCTCCTCCAGCCCCGGCACGACGCGGATGGAGAGGATCGGCGCCAGGTACTCCGTGTCCCAGTCCTCCGCGGTGGCCTCCACGGCCTGCGCCAGGATGGCGCGGGTGGCGGGACAGCCGCGCAGCTCCACGCCCTTTTCGCCGTACAGTCGTCCCAGTTCGGGCAGCACCTGCGCGGCCACGCCCTCGGCCACCAGCAGGGTCTCCATGGCGTTGCAGACCCCGTAGCGGTGGGTCTTGGCGTTGAAGGCGATGCGCACGGCCTTGTCCCGATCGGCGCGGTCGTCGATGTAGACGTGGCAGATGCCGTTCAGGTGCTTGATGACCGGCACCCGGGCCTCGGCGCTGATGCGCTCGATGAGCCCCTTGCCGCCCCGCGGGACGATCACGTCCACGTACTCGGGCATGGTGATGAGCAGGCCCACAGCGGCGCGGTCGGTGGTTTCCATCACCTGGACGGCGTGGCGCGGCAGGCCGGCGGCCTCCAGCCCGGCATGGATGCAGGCGGCGATGGCGCGGTTGGAGTGGAACGCCTCCGAGCCGCCGCGCAGGATGGCCGCGTTGCCGGACTTGAGGCACAGGGCGGCGGCGTCCGCGGTCACGTTGGGGCGGGACTCGTAGATGATGCCGATGACCCCCAGCGGCACCCGCATGCGCCCCACCTGGATGCCCGAGGGGCGGTAGTTCATGTCGGTGATCTCGCCCACCGGGTCGGGGAGGGCGGCGATCTGGCGCAGTCCCTCGGCCATGCCGGTGATGCCGGCGGTGTTGAGGGTGAGGCGGTCGAGCAGCGCGGCATCGAGACCGGCGGCGCGGCCCTGCTCCAGGTCGCGGGCGTTGGCCGCCAGCAGCGCCGCCTCGTTCGCCAGCAACTGCGCGGCGATGGCCAGCAGGGCGGCGTCCTTGACGCGGGTCCCCGCGCGGGCCATGGCCCGGGAGGCCTCGCGGGCCTGGCGGCCCACATCGCTCATGTAGGCGCGCACGTCCAGCTGGGCGGTTTCGGCGGGTACGGTCATGATCTTGGCCATTCGGTCGTCTGGTTCGAAAGGAATATGGTAACCCCCCGTGGCGGGAGCGGAAAGGGGGGGCTCCCGTTACCAGTCGCCGGTTGCCAGTGGCCGGATATCAGCGGCTGGTTCTGGTTCCCGGCGACTGGATACCGGTCACTGGAAACTATCCACCGGCACCACCGCTCCGGCCATGGCCAGCGCCAGGTCCTGCAGGGCGTCCCAGGCGTTGCCGGGGGCCTGCCCCTTGTTGATGCGGTCAGCCCGCTGGCAGCGCTGCAGCAGCCCCTGCCAGTGGCCGGCGTCGCCCCGCCTCAGGGCCTGCTGGTAGAGGGGCTTGCGCCGGTCCCACACCCGCTGGGCCTGCAGCGCCTGCTCCAGGCGCCGGCCCAGGGCCACGGCGCCCGCCAGGCCCGCCAGCAGGCGCAGCTCCCGGGACAGCGCCCAGAGCACCAGGGTGGGGTCCACCCCCTCGCCCCGCAGTCCGGCCAGCACCCGGGCGGCGCGGCCGGGATCGCCGCCCAGTGCCGCGTCGGCGAGGGCGAACACGTCGTAGCGGGCGCTCTCCGCCACCGCCGCGGCCACCGCCGCGGCATCCACGGGCCCGGGGCCGTGGAGCAGGCGCAGCTTCTCGATCTCCTGCGCCGCCGCCAGCAGGTTGCCCTCGACCCGCTCGGCCACCAGCCGGGCCGCCTCCGGGTCGGGCTGCAGCCCCAGCGCCCGCATGCGCTGCGCTACCCACCCGGGCAGGCGGCCGGGCTCCACCGGCCAGGCGGCCACCGTCACCCCGGTCTTCTCCAGGGCCTGGTGCCAGGCGCTCTTCTGGGCCGCGGCGTCCAGCTTGCCGGTGATCACCAGCAGCACCGTGTCGGCGGGCGGGCGGGCCGCGTACTCCTTCAGGGCGTCGGGGCCGGCGCCCTTGGGCTTGGCGCCCTCCAGGCGCAGCTCGATGATGCGGCGGGTAGCGAACAGGGAGAGGCTGTTGGCCGACTCCAGCAGGCGGTTCCAGTCGAACCCGGTCTCGACGTGGAACACCTCCCGTTCCTCGAAGCCCGCGGCGCGGGCGGCGGCGCGGATGGCGTCGCAGGACTCCATGACCGCGAGCGGCTCGTCACCGCTCACCAGGTAGACGGGCGCCAGGCCTTGCTTCAGGTGCCCGTCCAGCTGGTCGGGGCGCAGGCGCATCAGTGGCTGAGCTGGTTCACGATGCGGTTGACCGCCTCGCGGCGCATCTCGGTGCGCAGGAGATCGCGCTCCTCGTCCTTGCCCAGCACCCGCAGCTCGCTGTAGCTGTAGTCGCGCAGCACGGTGACGCTGCGCACCGGCGCGCGCTCCTCCGCGCCGGCGGGCTGCAGGGCGAAGCGCACCTCGTAGCGGAGCTCGTACTCGCGCACCTTGCCGTCGGGGCCGATGCTGAGGATGCGGCGGTCGTAGCGGGCGCCCAGGATGCGCAGGGTGGAGGCGCCGGCCTCCTCCGCCACCCGGGTGCCGCGGGCCTCCAGGGCGCGGCGCAGGTCCCGCTGCAGGTCCGGCTCGCCCGGTGGCACCTGCAGGTCGACCGCCACCAGCGCCGCGGGGAGGGGCTGGCTGCCGCGCAGCTGGAAGCCGCAGGCGGAGAGCAGCAGGGCGAGGAGGGCGATGCCCAGCAATCCGGCGGACCGCCCCGGGCGTCCGCGTCCGGGCCGGGTGGTTCCGGGTAGTTCAGGCAGGGAATGGCGCACCGGCTCTTCCTCCAGGTCAGACGACGATATTGACCAGCTTGCCGGGGACCACGATGACGCGGCGTACCGGCTTGCCCTCGATGAAACGCTGCACGTTGCCGTCGGCCAGGGCCGCGGCCTCCACCGCCGCCTTGTCGGCGCCGGCGGGCACCGAGACCTGGCCGCGCAGCTTGCCGTTCACCTGCACCACCACCTCGAGGGTGTCGCGGGCCAGGGCGGCCTCGTCCACCGTCGGCAGCCCGGCGTCGAGGATCTCCCCGCCGTAGCCCAGCCCGGACCACAGCCGGTGGGCCACGTGGGGGGTGACGGGATAGAGCAGGCGCAGCAGGATGCCGTAGCCCTCGGCCACGGTCAGCTCGTAGACCTTTTGCGAGGGCTCGGGGAGTTTCCCGTAGGATGGTATCGCGTACAGGGCGTTGAGGATCTTCATGCACGCGGCCACCACGGTGTTGAACTGGTAGCGCCCGAAGTCCTGCAGGGCCAGCTGCAGCTGCTCGTGGATCTCCCGGCGGGCCGCCTTCTGGTCACTGTCCGCCTGCCCCAGGTCGATGCGCTGGTCCTTCCGGGCGAGTTCGGCCAGCCCGGCGGCGATGGCGCCGCGCTGCTCGCGGCCGAAGGCCCACAGCCGCTTCAGGAACCGGTGGGCGCCCTCCACGCCGGCGTCCGACCACTCCAGGGACTGCTCCGGCGGGGCGGCGAACATGGTGAACAGGCGCACCGTGTCGGCGCCGTAGCGGTCGATGAGGGCCTGGGGATCGATGCCGTTGTTCTTCGACTTGGACATCTTCTCGATGCCGCCGATGATCACCGGCCCGCCGTCGGCGCGCAGGGTCGCGCTCACCACGCGGCCCTTGTCGTCGCGCTCCACCGCCACGTCGGCGGGGTTGTACCAGCTCTTCCGGCCCTCGGCGTCCTCGCGGCAGTAGGTCTCCGCCACCACCATGCCCTGGGTGAGCAGGTTGGTGAACGGCTCGTCGTAGTCCACCAGCCCGAGGTCGCGCATGACCTTGGTCCAGAAGCGGGAGTAGAGCAGGTGCAGGATGGCGTGCTCGATGCCGCCGATGTACTGGTCCACCGGCATCCAGTAGCCGGCGCGCCCGTCCACCATGGCGTCGGCGTCGTGGCTGCAGTAGCGGGCGTAGTACCAGGAGGAGTCCACGAAGGTGTCCATGGTGTCGGTCTCGCGCCGCGCCGGGCCGCCGCACTTCGGGCAGGTGGTCTCGACGAAGTCGGCGCGCCGGTTGAGCGGGTTGCCGGCGCCGTCGGGCACGCAGTCCTCGGGCAGCACCACCGGCAGCTGGTCGTCGGGCACCGGCACCGTGCCGCAGGACCCGCAGTGGATGACGGGAATGGGGCAGCCCCAGTAGCGCTGGCGGGAGATGCCCCAGTCGCGCAGGCGCCACTGCACCTGCTTGTCGCCCAGCGCCTTCGCCTGCAGGTCGGCGGCGATGGCGTCCACCGCCGCCTCGTAGTCGAGGCCGTCGTAGGGGCCCGAGTTGACGCAGCGCCCGCGCCCCTTGTCGGCGTACCACTCCCGCCACTCCTCGAGGGTGAACTCCTCGCCTTCCACGGCGATCACCTGGTCGATGGGCAGGCCGTACTTCCTGGCGAAGTGGAAGTCGCGCTCGTCGTGGGCCGGTACCGCCATCACCGCGCCCTCGCCGTAGCTCATCAGCACGTAGTTGCCCACCCACACCGGGATCGGCGCGCCGGTGAGCGGATGGGTGACTTCGATCCCGAGCGGCATGCCCTTCTTCTCCATGGTGGCGATGTCCGCCTCGGCCACGGAGCCGCGCTTGCACTCGTCCACGAAGGCGGCCAGCTCCGGGTTCTCCCGGGCGGCGCGTTCGGCCAGCGGGTGCTCGGCGGCCACGGCGCAGAAGGTCACCCCCATGATGGTGTCGGCGCGGGTGGTGTAGACCCAGAGCTTGCCGGCCTCGCCGTCCAGCTCGTAGGGGAAGGCGAAGCGCACCCCGTGGCTCTTGCCGATCCAGTTGGCCTGCATGGTGCGCACCCGCTCGGGCCAGCCGGGCAGCTGGTCCAGATCGCCCAGCAGCTCCTCGGCGTAGCGGGTGATGGCGAGGTAGTACATGGGGATCTCGCGCTTCTCCACCAGCGCGCCGGTGCGCCAGCCACGGCCGTCGATCACCTGCTCGTTGGCGAGCACCGTCTGGTCCACCGGGTCCCAGTTCACCACGCCGGTCTTCTGGTAGGCGATGCCCCGCTCGAGCATGCGCAGGAACAGCCACTGGTTCCAGCGGTAGTAGTCGGGCTGGCAGGTGGCCAGCTCCCGGCTCCAGTCGATGGCGAAGCCCAGGCTCTGCAGCTGGCGCTTCATGTAGGCGATGTTGTCGTAGGTCCAGGCCGCCGGCGGCACGCCGTTGGCCATGGCGGCGTTCTCCGCCGGCAGGCCGAAGGCGTCCCAGCCCATGGGCTGGAGCACGTTGCGGCCCTGCAGGCGCTGGAAGCGGGCGATGACGTCCCCGATGGTGTAGTTGCGCACGTGGCCCATGTGCAGCCGCCCGGAGGGGTAGGGGAACATGGACAGGCAGTAGAACTTGTCGCGCTCCGCCGCCTCCCCGACCTGGAAGGTGCCGGTCTCGTCCCAGTGCCGCTGTACCTCGGGTTCGATCTTTTCCGGGTGGTAATGCTCGTCCATCGCCTGTGCGGATACCTTGATAAGAAGAAGGGAGATGCCAAAGCAGGAAAGGATACTGCCCCGGCCGGGGGCGGACAACCGCCGCAGGGAGGGAGGGGATGAGGAACGGGTGGTGGATGCCTGCGCGGCAGGAGACTCGCGGGCGCCGCTGCGCGCAACCCGGCAGCGGGTCTGTAAGTTGATGTCTGCTATGAATCTTATGCTTGATTCCTGGCGATCCCCGTGTCTCGGCGCCTTGGCGTTGAATGCGTCGGTCCGCCGCGGTACGGAGGCCAGGCCGGGCGCTCCAGCACCGTGCGCAGCAGGTCGATGCGGCCGCTGCGGAAGCCCGCCTCGCAGTAGGCGAGGTAGTAGCGCCACAGGCGCAGGAAGCGCCGGTCGAAGCCCTGGGCGCGCACGGCGTCGGCCGCGCGGTGGAAGCGGCGGGTCCAGCGGGCCAGGGTCTCGGCGTAGTCGCTGCCGTCGAACCGCTCCGCCGCCACCCGCAGCCCGGCCGCCTGCGCCCCGGCGCGGAACGCCTCCGGGCTCGGGAGCATGCCGCCGGGGAAGACGTGCAGCTGGATGAAGTCGGGATTGCGCCGGTAGCTGGAGTAGGCGGCGCCGTCGATGGTGATGACCTGCAGGGCCGCCCTGCCGCCGGGGCGCAGCACCGCGCGCAGGCGGCGGAAGTAGGTGGACCAGTGGGCCTCGCCCACGGCCTCGAACATCTCGATGGACACCGCGTGGTCGAAGCTGCCGGTGAGGTCGCGGTAGTCCTGCAGGCGCAGTTCCACCCGCTCGGCGAGCCCCGCCCGGCGGATGCGTTCGCGGGCGAACTCCAGCTGGGCGGGGGAGAGGGTGATCCCGGTGACGCGGTGGCCGGCGCGGGCGGCGTGCTCGGCGAAGCCGCCCCAGCCGCAGCCGATCTCGAGCAGATGGCTGCCGGGCGCCGGCGCCAGCTGCTCCAGCAGCAGCCGGTACTTCTCCGTCTGGGCTTCGGCCAGGCCCATGCCGGGGCGGCTGAAGCGGGCGGCGGAGTAGGTCATGGTTCCGTCCAGCCACTGGCGGTAGAAGCCGTTGCCCAGGTCGTAGTGGGCCATGATGTTGCGCCGGCTGCCGCGCCGGCTGTTGGGGTGCAGGCGGTGACGCAGGGCGGCGAGCAGCCGGGCCGGCGCGCCGGGGCGCAGCGCCGGGGCCAGTGCTGCCTCGTTGACCGCGCCGAGCTCCAGCAGCGCGGCCGGGTCGGGGCTGTCCCACTCGCCCCGGAGGTAGCCCTCGGCGAGGCCGAGATCGCCGCCGAGCAGCAGTCGCGGCAGCAGCCGCGGATGGCGGATGTGGAGAGCGGCGGCCGGGCCCGGGCGGTGGCCGCGGAACAGGTACTCCTGGCCGTCGGGGGTGGTTAGCAACAGCTCTCCGGCCCGCAGCCGCTCCAGGGCGCCCGCCAGCGGCCGCAGCCACAGGGGGGCGGGGCGCGGACGGGGCGGGGTGTCGGCCTGTTCGCGGATCATGGGGTGATCTCCTGTTCCGGGGGTGGCGGCTTGCGGTGGAAGGGCGCGCCCCGCAGCCAGATCTTCAGCGCCTGCCAGTGAATCAGGACCATGACCTTCAAGGTTAGCAGAGGGATGCGCAGGGCGGCGGCGAGGAGGCGGCCGTCGGTGAGGGGCGCCAGCCGGCCGCTCAGGCTGGCGGCCAGCATCAGCCGTCCCCGCTGGTGCTCGTGGATCACCACCGCCAGCCGCTCGCGGGGACGGCTGATGCGGAACCGGTAGCGGGCCTCCATGGAGATGAAGGGCGAGACATGGAAGCGCTTGTCGCGGCTCTGCCGCAGCGGGTCGGCCAGTGGTGCGCCGCCCTCGTGCAGCAGGTAGCCGTGGCGTTCGCCGAAGGTGTTGCTCACCGCGCACAGCACGGCGCGCAGGCTGCCGTCGGCGTGGTGGCAGTACCACAGGGTCAGGGGGTTGAAGACGTAGCCCAGCACCCGCGGGAAGCAGAGCAGCCGCACCGGGCCGCCGGCGAGTTCGATGCCCTGCCCGCGCAGAAGGGTTTCGATCCAGGGGCGCAGCGGCGCGTCCCGGCGGGGGCCGTGGTCGCGATCATGGAAGCTCAGCAGGTTGAAGCGGTTGTGGGAGAACAGCCGCAGGCGGCGGTCGAGCGCCGGCAGCTCCTCCAGGTCCAGCAGCAGGCTGAAGACCCGGTAGGCGAACCGGTAGCGCACCGGGAACAGGCGCCGGTGCATCACCGTGCCGGTGAGGATCACGCCGCTTCCCCCGCCAGTCCGGGGCGTGGCGCCAGGGCCGTGGCGGCGGCCGTGGCGGTTCCGTTCCACGGGGCCTCCACCCCCAGGCCGCGGGCGACCTCCACGGCGGACCGCAGGCCGTCCTCGTGGAAGCCGTAGCCGCAATAGCTGCCGCAGAACCAGACCCGGCCACCGCCCTGGATCTGGCCCAGCGCCGACTGGGCCTCCAGGGCGGCGGCGTCGAAGACCGGGTGGCGGTAGTGGATCTCGCGCAGCAGGCGGCCCGGGTCGGGCTCCCGCAGGGGGTTCAGGGAGACGAAGTAGTCGCTCGCGCCGGGCAGGCCCTGGAGCGGGTTCATCCAGTAGGTCACCGACACGGCCGGCGCCGGGCCGGCCGTGTCGCCGAGGTAGTTCCAGGAGGACCAGACCCGCCGCAGGCGCGGCATCAGGGCGGGGTCGGTGTGCAGCAGGGCGCGGTTGTCCTGGTAGCCGAAGGCGCCCAGCAGCCGGCGCTCCCGCGGGTCGGGCCGCTCCAGCAGGGCCAGCGCCTGGTCGGCATGGGTGGCGATGATCGCCGCGTCGAAGGACTCTTCACGCCCGTCGGCCAGGCGCAGGGTGACGCCCCGTTCGCCGCGGCGCAGGGCGTGCACGGCGGTATCGAGGTGCCGCTCCGGGCCGATGGCCTCCAGCAGCCGCTCCACGTAGCGTCTCCCGCCGCCAGCAACCGTCCGCCAGCGGGGCCGGCCGGCGAGGTCGATCAGGCCGTGGTTGGCGAAGAACCGGGCCAGGCTGAGGGCCGGGAACTCGAGCATGGCCCGGCTCGGGCAGGACCAGATGGCGGCCGCCATCGGCAGCAGATAGTGATCGCGGAAGGCGCTGCCGTAGCCGCCCCGCCGCAGGAAATCGCCGAGGCTCATGCCGCTGTCCCCGCCGCCGGCCGCCAGGCGGCCGGCGGCGCGGTTGAAGCGCAGGATGTCCAGCAGCATGCGGTGGAAGCGGGGGTCGGCCAGGTTGCGCCGCTGGGCGAACAGGGTTCCCAGGCTGCTGCCCGCGTATTCCACCCGTCCACCGTCGATGGAGGCCGCGAAGGACATGTCCGTGGGCCGGGTGGCGATGCGGAGATGACGGAACAGGGCGGTGAGGTGCGGGTAGTTGCGCTCGTTGTAGACGATGAAGCCGGTATCCACCGGCAGCGCCCCCTCCCGCGTCGGTACCGACACCGTGTTGGTGTGGCCGCCGTGGTAGCCGTTGCGCTCGAACAGGCTCACGCGGTAGCGGCGCGCCAGCAGCCAGGCCGCGCCGAGGCCGGAGATGCCGCTGCCCACCACCGCGATGCGGGCGCCGGTGGGGAGGGGGGGATGCAGGAGTTGACTGGGCATGGACGGCTCCGTGAACCAGGGCGTTGTAATGTTGTACAATAGTAATACATAATCGGTGCAGTCCTGCAACCCCGAGATGGAGAACCGCCATGCTTTCCAGCCTGTTGATCACCGTTATCACCGCCTTGTCGGCTCCTGCCGAGGCGGCGGAAACATGCCCAGAAGTACTTTCATATGAGGTCAGAAACCTGAATGGAAAGGAATCCGTCCGGCTCTGCGACGCCTACCGCGGCAAGGTGCTGCTGGTGGTGAACACGGCCAGCAAGTGTGCGTTCACGCCCCAGTACGAGGGGCTTGAATATTTGTACGATACTTATAATAAGCGGGGATTGGTGGTGCTCGGCTTCCCCTCCGACGACTTCGGTGGCCAGGAACCGGGCGGCGAGGCGCAGATCCAGCAGTTCTGCCGTCTCGCCTACTCGGTGCGCTTCCCCATGTTCGAAAAGCTCCATGCGGGCCGGGGCGCGGCACAGCACCCCCTTTACCGTCATCTGGCCGGCGCGACCGGAGTGCACCCGGGCTGGAATTTCCACAAGTACGTGATCGATCGGCAGGGTCGCGTGGCGGCGAGCCTGGCGAGCCAGGTGGCGCCCCGGGACCCGGAACTGGTCGGACTCATCGAGTCGCTGCTGGGGACGGAGGGCTGACCGGATGAACGCTGTGATGGAGTTGCCGGAACGGCCGGCGCGGCTGCCGGCCTGGCTGGAAGGGGAACTGGAACAGGGGCCGGAAATCGTGGTGCTGGCTTCCGCGGTGACCGACACACGGCTGCTGGAGCGGCACCTGGGCAGCCGCGGCCTGGATTTCAGGGTGGCACGGCTGGGCATGGGGACGGCGGAGCGCCGTGGGCGCTTTCACGAGCTGCGGGCGCTGACCGGCCTGGAGACGCTGCCGCAGGTGTTCATGGACGGGCGCTGCATCGGGGGCGAGCTCGAGGCGCTGGCGCTCGATGGCGCGAAAGTCATCCCGCCGGTGGAGGATGAGGTGCCCGCCGCGCCACTGGTGCTGGGTGCGGCGGGGCTGGTTCCCTTCCTGGCGGCGGCCCTGGGCCCCTGGCTGGCGCTGTGGCCGGCGGGCATCGAGCCGGTCTTCTTCTCCCTCGCCTACGCCGCGGCCATTCTATCCTTCCTGGGGGGCGTCCAGTGGGGCCTGGCCCTGCCCGCGGGCACCGGCCTGTGGCTGCGGATGACCCTGGCGGTGATTCCCTCGCTGGTGGCCTGGGCGGCGCTGCTGGCCGGTGGCGCGACGGGGCTGCTGGTGGCGGGGCTGGGGCTGCTGGGAGTCTACCTGGCGGACGAGTGGCTGGGCCGGCGGCGCCGGCTGCCGCGCCACTACCTTGTCCTGCGCCGGCTCCTGACCCCGGTGGCGCTGGTCGCCCTGGCGGTCACCGGTATCCAGCCCGCCGGACTCTGAGCCGGGCACCTCCGGGCCGGCGGCCGCTGCGGCGCCCCGGGGTCCGAGGCTCTATACTTTGCTGCAGGGGCCAGGGCCGGTCATGGGCGTCGAACGACCGGCGGCGGCCGATGGCGAAGGGGATGCGTGCAATGAGTGAACAGGACAGGCAGGGCCCGCAGGAATCATCCTCCACGGTCAGTGCCTATGACCGCATGCTGGAGCGTGTGCGAACCGCCCTGGACCGGGCCGGGGACGGCGCCGAGCGGGTCCACGACTACATCACCGACGCCATGGAGCGGGCGGTGGAGCTGGGGGAGGTCACCCGCGAGGAGGGCGAACGGGTCGCCGCCTACCTCAAGCGCGACATGGAGGACGCGGGCCGCTTCCTCGCCGAGGGCGGCCAGGCCTTCCGCGACTGGCTGCGTTTCGACATGCAGCTGATCGAGGACCGGATGCTGGACATGTTCGCCCGGGTGGCGGACCAGACCCGCCTGGCCCAGTTGCAGTTCGCCGAGCAGCTCAAGCGCGCCTCCCAGTACCGCACCGGCGAGGTAACGGGTATCGGCACCCTGCGCTGCGTGGCCTGCGGCGAGGAGGTGCACTTCACCAAAACCGGCAGGATTCCCCCCTGTCCCGCCTGCCAGGCCTCCGTCTTCGAGCGGGTGAAGCCGGGGGGCGGGTCCGAACCGCCGGTGGATGCCGGCGACGAGTAGCGCCGATCACGCGCCTGACCGTCCCGCCAGGCGCTCGCCGGGACCGGGTTCGTACCCCAGCCGAGGTGCCCATGTCCGGAACGGTGCTGTTCACTCCGGGGGGGTGGCCAGGGATGATCGGGCGTTTCCCCCTCCTCTTCGCCGTGCTGCTCGCCGCCGCGGCTGGCTGCGCGCCCCCGGCGCCGCGTCCGGCGGGGGAGCGCGCCGTGTCCCCGGCGCCGGGGGTGGTGGTGGTGGTGAGCGAGCACGTCACCATCGACCGGGCGGAGGGGCGTGAATGGATCCGGGCCGTCGACCCGCTGCCGCTGGAGCGGCGCCTGCAGGCGTGTCTGGGGCGGGAGGTTGGCCGTGCCTCCCTGCCGCTGCGACTCATTGACGCCGACGAATACCGCCGCCAGGTGCTGCCCGGGCTGGACGCCCGGGATGCTCCCCGTACCCTGCCCTCCTTCCGGGTGCTCGCAACCGACGCCGGCTTCCGCGCCCGGGCCGGCGCCATCGGCCTGCGCTACGTGGTGCTGGTGAGCGCCCGCGCAGAGCAGGCCGAAGAGGGCGGCATCGGCTGTTTCAGCGGCTACGGCGGCGGCTTCTGCCTGGGCCTGGTGACCTGGGACAAGACCACGCGCCTGCGGGCGCAACTCGTCGAGTTGGGGGTGGGGGCGAGCGGCGCACCGGTGACGGCGGATGCCAGCGGGCGGTCCTGGTTCGCCGTGGCGCTGCTGATTCCGCTGGGAATGCCCGCGGCGCCGGAGGGCAGGGCCTGTGACAGCCTGGCCCGGGGCGTGGTGGCGGCCATCGCCGCCGGGCGCACGGCGGACGCGGCCCGGCTGCCGCCGGAGTAGGTGATGGTCTGCTGGCGCGGCGGCCCGTGGGGGCCGGGGAGGTGAGCGTGCACGGGACGAGGGGAGGCGGATGGGTGCGGGCTGCCGCGGCCCTGTGGCTGGCCGGAGCGCTGCTGGCGGGCTGTGCGCCGGCTCCCGTCCTGACCACCGGGGAGTTTCCCGCGCTGGCTCGCCTGGATACCGTACTTGAGCGGGGGCGGTCCACCCGCGCCGACGTGGAGCGGCTGCTGGGTTTCCCGGATGGCCGCGGGCATGTGCTGATCCCTCTCGGGGGCGTGGAGGGCCGGGGCTGGGCCGGGCGTGACGTGTGGTACTACGAGGATATCGAGGCCACGGGCACGGACAAGGCGCGGCGGGAGGGGTCGGTGACCGTCATCCCGCTCAGGGTGCGCCAGCAGGTGCTGCTGGTGCTGTTCGACGGCCCGCGCTTCGACGGCTACCTGTGGTTCTCCAATGCCCAGCGGGGGGTGGGTCATGTGCGTTGAATCGCGACGGTCGCCGGCCCGCCGGGTGCTCCTGCTCCTGCTCCTGGCGCTGGTGTCCGGCTGCGGCACCATGCGCTACGGCGTGCCGCCCCGGGTGGAGCGGCTGGACGAGCTCCAGCCGGGGCTGTCGACCACGGCCGATGTCCTCCTGCGCCTGGGTGAGCCCCGCGGGCACGGCGCGGTGCGCCTGGCCCGGGCCGAACCGGTGCGGGACGTCTTCCTCTACGAGTACGTGGAGGCGGATGCCTCCGGCAAGGCGCGGCTGAAGCTGCTGCTGGTTCTGATCCGGGCCGGCCGTTACGACGGCCACCTCTGGTTCTCGGACGAGCTGCTGCTGCGCCCGGCGGCCGCGGGCGGCGGGGGTGCGCCGTGAAGATGCCGGGGCGGTGGATTGAGCATGGCCGGTCGTGGCGCTTTGTCCTGACCGGGCTGCTGCTGGCGGTGCTGCTCGCGGGGTGTGTGGGCGGGGTCAGCATCCGCAGCGGCCACTGGGTCGATCCGGCGCTGCTGGAGTCACGGCTGTCGGTGGGCGTCTCCACCCGGGAGGACGTGCGGCGGGTGCTGGGCGCGCCGCTCGGCGGCGGTGCGTTGCTGCTGCCCGGCATGCCCGGGCCGCGCACGCAGTGGTACTACTACTACGAGCAGGGGACCCTGGAGGACGACCGGCGCCAGTTCCTGTTCGTCTACTTCGACGGCGACACCTACGACGGCTACCTCTGGTTCTCCAGCCTGCTGGAAGGGACCCTCCCCGCGCCCTGATGCCTCGCATGCAGCGCGACGGCCGCGCCTGCCGTTGCACGCTCCCTAGTCCGGGATCTCCATGGGCCGTTCCGGCGCCGGTGCGGGGCGCGGGCGCGGCGGCCGGCTGCGGAGACGGCGGGCGCCGGCCCAGGCGGCCACGAGCAGCAGCAGCGCCGCGGTTGCTACCGGCAGTGTCCCCGTGCGCACGAAGGGGGTGGCGCCGGCGCGCGGCTCGGCGCTGCCGGTGAGCGCCCCGGTCTGGAACTGGGGGGCCCGGCGCTGGACCCGGCCGCGGTGGTCGACGATGGCGGTGATGCCGGTATTGGTGGCGCGCAGCAGCCAGCGCCCCGTCTCCAGGGCGCGCATGCGGGCGATCTGGAAGTGCTGGTGGGGGCCGATGGAGGTGCCGAACCAGGCGTCGTTGCTCACGTTGACCAGCACCTGGGCCGCGGGCAGCAGGCTGCGGACCTCGTCGGGGAAGGCGATCTCGTAGCAGACGCTGGGGGCCAGGGTGAGGCCGTTGACCCGCAGCGGCGGCTGGTCGGGGGCGCCGGCGCTGAAGCTCGACATGGGCAGGTCGAAGAAGTTGATGAGCCCGCGCAGCAGGCCCGCCAGGGGCAGGTAGTCGCCGAAGGGGACGAGGTGGCGCTTGCGGTAGAGCCCGTCGCCGTCGCCCACGGCCAGCAGGCTGTTGTAGTAGCGTTGATCCGCATCCATCACCGGCAGCCCCACCAGGACGCCGGCGCCGTGGGCCTTCGCCTCGGCGTCGAGCTCATCGAGGGTCTTCGGCACCTGGTGGCGGAAGGCGGGCAGGGCGGTTTCCGGCCAGATGATCACCGGCCGGTCCCAGTTCTGCCGGGTCAGCTCCAGGTAGCGGTCGATGATGCCGCGGCGCTCCTCCGCCGACCACTTCAGGTCCTGGTCCACGTTGCCCTGCAGCAGCGCCACCTCCACCGGTGCGCCGGCCGGCTCGGTCCACTCCACCCGGCCGATCAGCGCCGCGGCGGCCCACAGCAGCGTCACGCCCATGGCCGCGGCCAGCCGCGGCGTGGCGTGGGGGCCGCGGAGCAGGGTCAGCAGCAGGGCGGCGCTGAGGGCGCAGGCCCAGGAGACGCCCAGCACCCCGGTCAGCGGCGCCAGCTGCCCGAGCGGGGTGTCGGTCTGGCTGTAGCCGAGCCAGAGCCAGGGGAAGCCGGTGAACAGCCAGCCCCGCAGCCACTCCCCCAGCACCCACAGGGCGGGAAAGGCGGCCAGCTCCGCCAGCCGTCCGCCGCGGGGGAAGAGCCGGGCGTAGAGCCAGCCGGTGAGCGCGGGAAAGAGGGCCAGGTACGCGGCCAGCAGGGCCGCCAGCCCGATGGCCACGGCCAGGCTGGAGTGGCCGTAGACGTGGATGCTCACGTGCACCCAGTTGACCCCGACCCCGAACAGGCCGGCGCCGAACAGGGCGCCGCGCCACAGGGCGCGGCGGGGCGTGGCGCCGCGCCACAGCCACAGCAGCAGCGCCGGGGCGGCGATGGCCAGCGGGAACAGCCCGAAGGGGGCGAAGGCCAGGGGCAGGGCCAGGCCGGCGGCCAGGGCCAGCAGGTCGCCGTACCGGGGGCGCAGGTTCATGGCGGCGGCATCAGCCCTGGCGGCCGCCGGCATCGGCGTCGGGCGCCGGGGCGCCGGGCAGCGGGTTGACTTCCAGCAGGTGGATGCGGCGGTTGTCCGCGTGCAGCACCTTGAAGCGGAACTCGCCCACCTGCACCGTCTCGCCGCGCTTGGGCAGGCGGCCGAAGCCCTGGATCACCAGCCCGGCGATGGTGTCGAACTCCTCGTCGCTGAAGGCCGCGCCGAAGTAGTCGTTGAAGTCCTCGATGGGGGTCAGCGCCTTGACCGTGAAGCGGGTGTCGGAGAAGCGCCGGATCAGGCTCTCCTCGTCGAAGTCGTGCTCGTCCTCGATTTCGCCGACGATCTGCTCCAGCACGTCCTCGATGGTCACCAGCCCCGAGACTCCGCCGTACTCGTCCACCACGATGGCCATGTGGTTGTGGCTGGAGCGGAACTCCCGCAGCAGGACGTTGAGCCGCTTGCTCTCGGGGATGAACACCGCCGGGCGCAGGATGTCGCGCACGTTGAAGCGCTCCGGATCCCGGCCGAAGCAGTAGCCCAGCAGGTCCTTGGCCAGCAGGATGCCGAGCACCTCGTCGCGGTTCTCGCCGATGACGGGAAAACGGGAGTGGGCCGATTCGGTGATCACCGGGATCATCTGCTCCAGGCTCATGTCCCGCTCCACCACCACCATCAGGCCGCGCGGCACCATGATGTCGCGCACCTGCATCTCGGCCACCTGCAGCACGCCCTCGATCATGCCCAGGGCGTCGGCGTCGAGCACTTCCCGTTGCTCGGCATTGCGCAGCAGTTCGATGACTTCCTCGCGATCCCGGGGTTCGCCAAGCAGCGCCAGGCTCAGGCGTTCGAGCCAGGTGCGTTGCCCGGGACCGGGACTAGATCGATCTTCACTCATGACGGGTCTTCAGGGTCTTGGTTCGTCGGTCGCGGAGTCGGCGCGGCGTTCACTCGCCGGCCGTCTCCCGGTAGGGGTCGGGATAGCCTATGCGGGCGAGTATGGCCGTTTCAAGCGCCTCCATGCCGGCGGCCTCCTCCTCCTCGAGGTGATCGTAACCCAGCAGGTGGAGAATGCCATGCACCACCATGTGGGCCCAGTGGGCCGCGGCGGGCTTGCCCTGCGCGGCGGCCTCGCGCGCCACCACCGGGGCGCAGACGACCAGGTCCCCGAGCAGCGGCAGATCGATGCCGGGCGGCGCCTCGAAGGGGAAGGAGAGGACGTTGGTGGGCCCGCTGCGGTGGCGGTAGCGCCGGTTGAGCTCGGCGCTCTCGGCCGCGTCCACGATGCGGATGGTGAGCTCGGCGGCGTCCCGGTCCTCTCCCGCCAGGGCGGCGGCCGCCCAGGCCTCGAAGGCCTCCCGCGCGGGCAGATCCGCCGCGGCGCAGGCCACCTGGAGGTCGAGCTCGATCGCCGGCCGGGCGTCACTCACCGGCGCCGTCCTCGTCCCGGTAGCCCTCGTAGGCCTCCACGATCCGCTGCACCAGGGGATGGCGCACCACGTCGCGGCTCTGGAACAGGGTGAAGCTGATTCCCTGCACGTCCCTGAGCACCTCGAGCACGTGGCGCAGCCCCGAGGACTTGCCGCGGGGCAGATCCACCTGGGTCACGTCGCCGGTGATCACCGCCGTGGAGCCGAAGCCGATGCGGGTGAGGAACATCTTCATCTGCTCGGGAGTGGTGTTCTGGGCCTCGTCGAGGATGATGAAGGCGTCGTTGAGGGTGCGCCCGCGCATGTAGGCGAGCGGCGCCACCTCGATGACGTTGCGCTCGATGAGCTTGGCCACCTTCTCGAAGCCGAGCATCTCGTAGAGGGCGTCGTAGAGGGGGCGCAGGTAGGGGTCGATCTTCTGGGCCAGGTCGCCGGGCAGGAAGCCGAGCCGTTCGCCGGCCTCCACGGCCGGACGCACCAGCAGGATGCGGCGGATGTTCTCCCGCTCCATCGCCTCCACCGCGCAGGCCACGGCCAGGTAGGTCTTGCCGGTGCCCGCCGGTCCCACGCCGAAGTTGATGTCGTGGGTGAAGATGTTGCGCACGTAGCGGCGCTGGTTCGGGCCGCGCGGCTTGATGAAGCCGCGGCGGGTGCGGATGACCGTCTCCTGCTCCTCGGCCTCGGCTCGCTCCAGCAGCTCCTCGATGCCCGACTGCTGCAGGAACAGGTTGACTCCCGCGGGCGTCAGGGTTTCGCGGCCGGCCTCCCGGTAGAGGTCCTCCAGCACCCGTCCGGTGGCGTCCACCGAGTCGCTCTCGCCGATGATGTGGAAGGCGTTGCCGCGGTTGTTGATCTCCACCCCCAGGCGCCGCTCCAGCTGGCGCAGGTGCTCGTCGAACTGGCCACAGAGGTTGGCGAGACGAAGGTTGTCGGCGGGCTCGAGGATCAGTTCGCGGGACTGCATCGGGGTTCCGGATGGGCGCGGTGCGGAGGCGGAGCCGGTCATGGACGGGCCCCCGCGAAAGGCGCGGATAGGGAAAGCATCGGGTCTGTACCGGCGAAGATCAAGGGCGAGGGTGGATGGGGTCGGGGTCAGCCGGCGGCGCGGCGGCGGTCGGGGGCGGCCGTCACCAGCTCGCCGCGCAGGGAGTTGGGCAGGGCCTCGGTGATGCGAACCGCGACGAAATCGCCCGTCAGGGCGGGGTTGCCGCTGAAGTTCACCACCCGGTTGTTCCCGGTGCGCCCGGCGAGCTGGGCGGGATCCTTGCGCGAGGGACCCTCCACCAGGACGCGCTGCACCGTGCCCACCATCTGCCGGCTGATGCGCTGGGCGTGGGTGGCCAGCCGCTGCTGCAGCAGTGCCAGGCGCGCCTTCTTCACCGCCGCGGGCACATCGTCCGGGAGATCCGCCGCCGGGGTGCCCGGGCGGGGGCTGAAGATGAAGCTGAAGGAGCTGTCGAAGCCGATTTCGTCCACCAGCTCCAGCGTCTTTTCGAAGTCCGCCTCGGTCTCGCCCGGAAAGCCCACGATGAAGTCCGAGGAGAGGCTGATGTCGGGGCGCACCCGGCGCAGGCGGCGGATCTTCGCCTTGTACTCGAGGATGGTGTGGCCGCGCTTCATCAACGCCAGGATGCGATCGGCGCCGCTCTGCATCGGCAGGTGCAGGTGGCTCACCAGCTCCGGCACCTCGCCGTAGACGTCGATGAGGCTGTCGGAGAACTCCACCGGGTGGGAGGTGGTGTAGCGGATACGGTCGATGCCGTCGATGGCCGCCACATAGGTGATGAGTAGCGCCAGGTCGGCGGTCCCGCCGTCGTGCATCCCGCCGCGGTAGGCGTTCACGTTCTGCCCCAGCAGGGTCACCTCGCGCACGCCCTGGGCGGCCAGCTGCGCCACCTCGGCGATCACGTCGTCGAAGGGGCGGCTCACCTCGGTGCCGCGGGTGAAGGGCACCACGCAGTAGGTGCAGTACTTGCTGCATCCCTCCATGATGGAGACGAAGGCGGTGGCGCCCTCGGCGCGCGGCTCGGGGAGGCGGTCGAACTTCTCGATCTCGGGGAAGGAGACGTCCACCTGGGGGGCGCGCTCACGCGCCAGGCGCTCGAGCATCTCCGGCAGCCGGTGCAGGGTCTGGGGGCCGAACACCAGGTCGACGAACGGCGCCCGCTCGCGGATGGCCTCGCCCTCCTGGCTCGCCACGCAGCCGCCCACGCCGATCACCAGCTCCGGCCGGCGCTCCTTCCACTCCCGCCAGATGCCGAGCTGGGAGAAGACCTTCTCCTGGGCCTTCTCGCGGATGGAGCAGGTGTTCAGCAGCAGGATGTCCGCCTCCTCGGGCCGGTCCGTGGGGACCACGCCATGGGCGGCGTTGAGCACGTCCGTCATCTTGGCGGAGTCGTACTCGTTCATCTGGCAGCCGAAGGTGCGGATGTACAGCTTGCGCGGCATGTAGGGGCGCCCGGGGTCGTTGCGGTGGACCGCATATCATACTGTTTTGGTTGGGGGCTGGCCAGACTTCCGGCAGCCGGTCCCGGCACGCCGGGTCGGAGCCGCGTTGTCCGCGGCCGGGATATGGTCTACAGATTGAAGGAATCCCCGGTTGCCGTCGGCGGACCTGCCGGGCAACGGCGGGAGGCAAGGGGGCGCAGGGGCTGGCCCGCCCTCCATCGTCACCCGGGACGGTGCGGGCACCTCGCCCGATCGTGCGTATCGATGCCAGGGAGGCGGCCCGGTGCCGAGACTGCTCGTTGCCCTGTTCATCCTGACCGGACTGGCGCTGACCGGCTGCGCCGGGTGGCAGCTGGCCCGTTCCTACGCCCTGACCCATGCGCCCGGGGTGCAGGCGCTGGAGGGCGAGATCACCGGCTATCACCGGATTCTCAGCCGCTACCGCGACAGTGCCGGCCGGGATCGGACCGGCGCCTGGTTTCCGCAGCCGGTGTTCCGCTTCACCGATCCGCAGGGCCGTGAACACAGGGTCGTGGACCCCGGTTTCCACCTCTTCGAGCGCTACCGCCCCGGCGACGGGGTGGCTCTGGCCTGGCTGCCGGCGGATGCCCCCATCGGGCGGGACACCCTGACGGCCCTGCTGACAAGGCCGGGGGTCGTCATCGACGATTTCTTCAGCCGCTACCTGTTCTGGAGCGCGGTGCTGGTGGCGGGGCTGCCCTTCATCATCCTGCCGCTGTGGGTGGGCCTGCCGTCCGCCGCGGGCCAGGCCGCGCTGCTGGACCGGCCGCTGCCGCCCAACCTGCCGTTCACCGCCCGGCACCTGCTCTGGGTGCTGTTCGGCCTGTTCGCCTTCGCCGCGCTCATGGCCTCGAAGGAGCACCTGCTGCAGCTGCTGCCCGCCGGCCAGGGCGGGGCGCTGGTGGAGGCCGCGCGCCGGGGCGATCTGCCCGCGGTGCGGCAGCTGCTCGAGGCGGGCGCGGACGTGAACCATCACGACCGCACCACCGGCGAGACGCCCATCATGTCCGCCTACTACCATGATCACCCGGAGGTGGCCCGCCTGCTCCTGGAGGGCGGGTTCGATCCGCGGGTGGAGGACAAGGTGGGGCGCAACCTGGTCTACTACGCCGCGCGCGCCGGGGACCTCCCGGCACTGGAGCGGCTGCTGGCCGCCGGGGCTCCGGTCACGAGCAGCTTCGAGGACGTGCTCAGCGCGGCCATCGCCCGCCGGATGCCGGAAACCGCCCTGCTGCTGGTGGCGCACGGCCACCCCCTCGATCACCTCACCGAGGGCAACGGCGGGCGGCGCTTCTACCCGGGGGACCTGGCCATCCTGGCCGGGCTGCCCACGGTGGTCGCCGGCATCGCCCGCCGCGGCGGCCCCTTCACCGCCCCGCGGGGGTTCGTGGACGCCGCCCTGGGACGGGAGGTCACGGCGGGCGGGGAGGCGGTGGGCTTCGGCCGGATGACCCTGGCCCGGTGGCGGTCGCTGTGCGCGGGCGCCGGGACGGCGCCGGGGCGGGAGTGAGGATGCCGTGAGCGGTCCGCTCAATCCCCACCCGGCCGGTGAAACTCCCGACCTGCTGCGCTTCCCGACCCCGGAGCGGCAGCGGCGGGTGCGCATCGCCGGCGCCGTCTACCTGCTCATCGGCGCCCTGCTGCTGACCGCCCACGGCTACGGCGCCGACGGCTTCTGGCTCTTCGCCGGGATCATCGGCACGGGGGTGGGGCTGGGCCTGCTCGGCTACCGCGACCAGGTGAGCATCAGCCGGGCCACCCGCCAGGTGGAGCGGCGGTGCGGCTTTTTCGTCGACTTCAGGCGCACGCGCTTCGGCTGGGATCACTTCACCGGTATCGAGGTGCGGCGCCGGAACGTCCTTGCCCGGCGCTTTTCCCGCCTCTCCGGGCGCACCTGGGAGAGCGGGGTGGAGACGCGCTACAGCGTGGTGCTGGTCAACGGCGGGGACCTGGAGGTGGATGCCACCGCAGATCCCGGGCTGGCGCGCGGCTGGGCGGAGGCGATCGGCGCGGTGCTGCAGCTGCCGGTGGCGCCGGAAGTGGTTGCGGCGGCCGGGGAGGAACGCACACGGCGACGGCCGCCGGCCTGGCTGGTCTGGCTGCTCACGCTGCTGATCCTCGGCGCCCTGCTGGCCTGGATCGGCTACAATCTCCACCTCGCCGGGCGTGCGGCCGGCTCATGATCGCGCGCCCGTCATCACCGGGCCGGGTAGCGGCCGGACCAGCCGGGAAGGAGGGATCATGTCCACGGAGCGCGAGGCGGTGCAGCGGGTGATCATCACCGACATCCGGATGTCGTTCGGGTCGATGGTGGTGTTCATGGTGAAGTGGGCCATCGCGTCCGTCCCGGCGGTCCTGATCCTGCTGGTACTGGGCAGCCTGTTCACGGGATTGCTGCACGCCATCCTGAGGTAGCCGCGGGCCCATGGTGTTCCTGTTCCTGACCCTTCCCGCCGCGGTCATTCCCGGATTGCTGCTGCTGTTCGCCCTGGTCATCCTGCTCGAGTGGCGGCTGGCGCTCGCCGGCCGGCGAGCGCTGCGGACCCTGCAGCAGGACGCGGGCTGAGGATGTCGCCGCCAGGGGCCTCACACGCGAGGCCGCGGCCATGGCATGCTAATGGCCCATTACCGGCCGTGCCTGCCCGAGGAGAACCCCGATGCCCTTCGTGAACATCCGTATCACCCCCGACGGCGCCACCGCGGAGAAGAAGGCCGAGCTGATCCGCGGCGTCACCGAGCTGCTGCGGGATGTGCTCGGCAAGAATCCCGCCACCACCGTCGTGATCATTGACGAGGTGGAGACCGACAACTGGGGCATCGGCGGGGAGACGGTGAGCGCCCGCCGCGGCCGCGGCGCATAGCCGGTCGCGCCATCCCCGTCCAGCCCCCGGAGCCTGACATGTCCACGTTCGTGCAGTTCGACGTCAATGCGGCCCAGGCCGCCAGCGACCACGCTCCGCTCGCCCCGGCGGGCGATGGGGGGGCGGCATGACCATCTGGGTGGACGCGGACGCCTGCCCGAACGTCATCAAGGAGATCCTGTTCCGGGCGGCGGAGCGGGTCCGGCTGCCGCTGGTGCTGGTGGCCAACCAGTTCGTGCGCACCCCGCCGTCGCGCTACATCCGCGCCATCCAGGTCGCGTCCGGGTTCGACGTGGCCGACACCCATATCGTCGAGCAGGTGCAGGCGGGGGATCTCGTGGTCACCGCCGACATCCCGCTGGCGGCGGCGGTCATCGACCGCGGCGCGCTGGCCCTCAATCCCCGCGGCCGGCTCTACACCGAGGACAACGTGCGCCAGTCCCTGGACATGCGCAACATGATGGAAGAGCTGCGCAGCGCCGGCCTGGCCAGCGGCGGCCCGCCGGCGCTGAACCAGGCCGACCGCAAGGCCTTCGCCGCGGAGCTGGACCGCTACCTGCACCGGCGCCGCCAGGCGCGGGGCTAGAGCGACACGGCTGCCACCATCGAAAAGATCCGCCCCGGAGGCCCCATGCCGGAACCGACCCAATTGCTCCTGTTCATCACCGCCTCGCTGCTGCTCATCGTGGCGCCGGGCCCGGACATCCTCTTCCTCGTCACCCAGGGCGTGACCCGCGGCCGCGCGGCGGGACTGGCCACGGCGCTGGGGCTGGCGGCCGGCAACCTGGTCCACACCCTGGCCGCGGCACTCGGCATCTCGGTGGTGTTCCGCACCTCGGCGCTGGCCTTCGAGACGCTGAAGGTGGTGGGCGTGGCCTACCTCCTCTACCTGGCCGTCAAGGCGCTGCGCCACCGCGGCGAGTCGCTCACCCTCGCGGGCGAGGCCCTGGCCGGACCGGGCCGGGTCCTGTTCCGGCGCGGCCTGCTGATGAACATCCTCAACCCCAAGGTGGCGCTGTTCTTTCTCGCCTTCCTGCCCCAGTTCGCCGACCCGGCGGCGGGTCCGGTCTGGCTCCAGATGCTCGTCCTCGGCCTCCTGTTCACGCTCCTGGTGGTGGGGGTGTTCGGCGTCATCGGGCTGACCGCCGGCAGCCTGGCGGGCTGGATTCGGCGCGGTTCCGGCGCCGGCACCAACCGCTGGTTCGCCTGGGGGGTGGCGGGGGTGTTCACGGCGCTGGCGCTGCGCCTGGCGCTGGTGGAGCGCTGAGCCCGGGATTCCGGCCATGGAGGATTGGGCCACAGAGGGCACAAGAGGCCACAGAGTGTGAAAGCGCGCACGGGAGTGCCCCCTGCGCGCCCACGACACCGGGCACGGCTGCAGCATTTCCCGCCCCGGAGTCCGCCGCCCTGCCGCCTTGTGCTCCCTGTGGCCTCTGTGGCGACCCTCCGGGTCTTTCCCGCGACCCTGGGGGGCGGCGATCTACACTGTGGGTACACCATCACCAGGGGAGGCGCGCCATGCCCGAACTCACGCTCGTCATCGGCAACAAGAACTACTCGTCCTGGTCCCTGCGGCCGTGGCTGGTGCTGCGCCACTTCGGGGTGCCGTTCGAGGAGGTGCGCCTGCCGCTGGACACCCGGGAGTTCGAACTGAACATCGGGCGCTATTCGCCCTCCGGACGGGTCCCCGTGCTGCTGGATGGCGGGCTGCGCGTGTGGGAGTCGCTGGCCATCTGCGAGTACGTGGCGGAACGCTACGTGATGGGCGAGGCCTGGCCCGGCGATCGCGAGGCGCGGGCGGTGGCGCGGGCCGTCTCCTGCGAGATGCACGCCGGCTTCGCGGCCCTGCGCTCGGAGTTGCCCATGAACTGCCGGGACCGCCGCACCGGCGTGGTGCCCACCCCGGCGGCGCGGGCGGATATCGACCGGATCACCGCGCTGTGGCACGACTGCCGCAGCCGCTGGGGCGGGGCGGGCCCCTGGCTGTTCGGCGAATTCAGCATCGCCGATGCCATGTACGCGCCCGTGGCCCTGCGCTTCGCCACCTATGGCGTGGACATCCCGGCCGCGGCCGAGGCCTACGTGGGGGCGCTGCTGGCCCACCCGGCGCTGCAGGAGTGGGTGGTGGAGGCCCGCGCGGAGCCCGAGTTGCTGGAGTCCGGGGAGCGCGGGATCGCGGCGCCATGAGCCCGACCGCGGTTGTGCGGCGGCGACCGGGACGAGGGCGGGCGGTCTGCCGCCGGAAGCGGACCCGGGCGGCTCGGGGGGGTGCCCGGCGTTGCTGATCAACGGCAAGGATATCTGGGCGTGGCTGGAGCGCCTGGGCAGGGGCGCCTGGCTGGTCGCCGGGCTGCTGGGCACGATGGCCGTCGGCCTGGTGGACCTGGTGACCGGCTACGAATTCACCCTGGCGCCGGTCTATATGCTCCCGGTGGGGGCGGTGGCCTGGTACGTGGGTCGTGGCGCGGCGCTGGCGCTGGTCGCAATCGCCCTGCCGTGGCTCGCCGTGGATCTGTGGCTGAACGTCAGCTCGCTCAGCAACGCCGGCATCGTCTGGGTGGTGCTGGCGCGGCTGCTGTTCCTGGTGATCGTGGCCCTGCTGCTCTCCTCCCTGCGCCATGCCCTGGATGAGGCCCGGCGGCTGGCGCGTACCGATGCCCTGACCGACGCGGTGAACTCGCGCCGCTTCATCGAATTGGTCAAC
The DNA here is from genome assembly GCF_003337735.1 of Thioalbus denitrificans. Taxonomy (NCBI): domain Bacteria; kingdom Pseudomonadati; phylum Pseudomonadota; class Gammaproteobacteria; order Chromatiales; family Ectothiorhodospiraceae; genus Thioalbus; species Thioalbus denitrificans. The sequence goes on from NZ_QPJY01000001.1 coordinate 509,956, forward strand.
GCCGAAATCGGGCGCCTGGCCCGCTACCGGCACCCCTTTACCCTCGCCTACATGGATCTCGACAACTTCAAGCAGGTGAACGACAGCCTCGGGCACAGCAGCGGGGACAGGCTGCTGAAAACGGTCGTGGAGACGCTGTGCAACCGGTTGCGGCGTACCGACGTGGTGGCGCGCATGGGTGGGGACGAGTTTGCCCTGCTGCTGCCGGAGACGAGCGCGCAGGTGGGCGCGCCATTGCTGCGGCAGGTGCGCGAGGAGCTCCTGGCGGTGGTGCGCGGCAACGACTGGCCGGTGACCTTCAGCATCGGCGTGGTGACCTGCACCGCCGCCCCGGAAAGCGCCGATGCGCTCCTGCACTTTGTCGACGGGCTCATGTACAGCGTCAAGAAGGATCGGAAGGACGCCATCCGCTTCGCGATCTATCCCTGAAGCGCCAGCTGTCCGCCCGCGCCGGAAAGCCTCAGAAGGCCGCGTTGAGCTCCAGGAACCAGCCCGTGTCGAACACCTTGTGGCCCCCCGTTTCCGCACTGTCGTCGAGCAGGTTGCGGGCCAGCAGCGAGAGGCTGCCGGGACGGCGGCGACCGCCGAAGCCGTAGGCCAGCCGCAGGTCGAGCTGGCGGGCGTCGTCGTAGGGGGCGTCGAACCGGTCGCCGGGCACCGGGCTGTGCCAGTACCAGGCCAGGCTGCCGCTCAGGCGCGGGGTCAGGCGCCGCAGCGCCAGCAGGCTCGCCGTGTGCAGCGGTGCGCTGCGGTAGTAGCTCGGAACGCCGCTGACATTGCTGCGGTCGAGATCGGTATAGGCGTAGCTGAGCAGGATCCGGGTGTCGCCGTCCGGACGCCAGGTGATCTGGGCCTCGGTCCCGGTGACGGTGGCCGTGTCCTGGTTGCGGTAGTCCAGCGGCAGCGTGGAGGTGTAGCTCACCAGTTCCTCGAGCCGGTCGTGATAGAGCTTTAGGTTGACCGTCAGCGGCAGTGACCGGAACTCGCCCACGTAACCGACCTCGCGGCTGAGGATGCGCTCGGGCGCCAGTCCCCCCGAGCTCACGCCCAGCGGCAGCTCGAGGTCGGGGGGGATGTGGATGCGGTAGTCCAGCGCCTCCTCGAACAGCACCGGTGTGCGCACCGCGCCGGAGACGGCGGCGCGCAGGGTATGCCCCGCGGCCACGCGGGCGTTCAGGGCGATGCGGGGGGAGAGGTGGGTGCCGGTGAGATCGTCGTTCTCCACCATCAGGCCGCCCTGCAGCAGGATGCCCGGGCCCAGGCTCCATTCGGCCGAGCCGAACAGGCGCTGCAGGTCGCTGTCGAGCCACTTCCCGGTACCGAAGTAGGCGGGGGAGCGCACCCGGTCGTGGCGCAGCCCGGCGCCCCAGGCGACCCGCAGGCCGGGCAGGGGATGCTGGCTGCGCTGGAACTCGAAGTCGTAGCGCTCGTCGCTGATGTCGAGGCTGAACGGCAGGCTCTGGCCGTCGAAATCGAAGCGGGCGGTCTCCTCGGCGCGGTGGTGGTTGTGGTAGAGCTGCAGGTAGAGCTCATCCTCGCGGCCCAGCACCCGTTCCCAGCGCAGTTGCTGGAAGGTGCTGGTCACGGCCCGTGCCGAGGTGCGCTGCAGCGCCGTGGCCGGGGGGATCTCGCGGTCGCCGCCGTTGTAGCCCAGCTGCAACCGGAGGCGGTCGTCCGGGCCGAGGCGGAGATCGGCGCGCCCGGTCAGGAGGTGGATCCGGCTGCCGTCCTCGAGGCTGTCGAGCCCGTTGTCCCGCGTGTACCCGGCGCTGAAGCGGTAGTCCAGGTCCCCCCGGCTGCCGGCATGGCGCAGGAGGGCGCGGCGATAGCCGTTCGAACCGCTGCCGAGGGTGGCGTGGGTGCCGGCTTCCTCGGCCGCCGTCCGGGTGGTGATGCTGATGACGCCGAGGAAGGCATTGGCGCCGTAACTGACCGCGTTCGGGCCGTGGATGATCTCGATGCGCTCGATCTCCTCGATGGCCAGCGGCAGGTCCGACCAGGGTACGCCGCCGAAGGCGGGCGTGTAGACGGCGCGGTCATCCACCAGCACCAGCATGCGGCGCGAGTACTGTCCGGACAGGCCGTGGTAGTTCACCACCGGCGTGTGGCCGTTGACGTAGCTCAGCTGGAAGCCGGGCGCCAGCCGGACGAGCTCGGGGACGGAGCGGGCGCCCGAGGCCTCGATCAGCTCCCGGTCGATGACGGTGACCGTGGCCGGCGTCTCCGGCAGGGGCTGGACCAGGCGGCTGGCCGAGAGCACCGTCGGCAGGGTGTCGAAGAAGCTCTGCTCGGTCGGCAGCGCCCGGCGCTCCGCCCCGGCCTGGACGGGGACCGCCGGGAGGATGAGCAACAGGGCTGTGGCGGCCCCGGGGAGGAAGGCACTCCTTTGCGCGTGCATCGTCGATCTCCTTCACTGCGCCCGGTCCGGCGGCATCCTGCCTCGGTGGCCGTCGGGCTTGCCGCGTCGCCGGCGGTAGCCCCATGCAGTGAAGGGGAATTGTCCCTGATGGCCGGGGGGCCGTCAACGCGCGACGGCTGGCATTTGCTGTTCATTTTGGGCACGATGGGGACCTCCGCACAGCAGGGGGCGATGTGCGTCGACCCGGTCCATGGGCCGGTCGGCGCGACCGCCCGTCCCGTCTTTCACCTGAATCCCAGGCCGGCGCCGTTCGAAGCCGTCGCGATCGCGAGCGTGGTCGCGTGCGGACGGTTCCGGCGCGATGGCGTGGGGAACCGAGAATCTGCCGGTTGCAGAAGGAGGAACCAGTCATGTCCGATGCCAACATCCAGGAACGTCCGCCCATCACCGTCACCAGCCTCGACCTGGAACGCCTGGAGCGGCTGCTGGAGAGTCCCGTGCATGAGGACAACGCGGTGGCGCAGGAGCTGCAGGAGGAGCTCAACCGGGCCCGAGTGGTGGAACCCCGCGCGGTGCCGCCGGAGGTGATCACCATGCACTCCACCACCCGTTTCGTCGACGAGGTGACGGGCGCCGAACATGAGCTGACCCTGGTCTATCCGCACGAGGCGGACGGCACGCCGGGACAGGTCTCGGTGCTGGCCCCGGTGGGCAGCGCGCTGCTCGGGTTGTCGGCGGGACAGCGCATCGACTGGCCCCTGGCCGGCGGCCGCAGCACCCGGCTCAGGGTGCTGGCGGTGGTCCGGCAGCCCGAATCCCTGGGGGAGTACCACCGTTGAGGCGCTGGCAGCGCCGCGCCCGGTCGCGGCCGCGGGTCACTCCTTCCGGCACAGGCGGTAGAGCTCGATGAAATGGCGCACGTCGTTCGCCGCGCGGTGGCGCGGCCCCGCCGAGCGCGCCCGTGCCTGCTGGTCGAGCTCGTGGAGGCGCCGGTTGCAGTCGGGTCCGCCGGCGAGCTCCGTGAACCACAGCGCCTGGGCCGCGGCGAGAGTGAAGGCCGGCTCCATCCCCGCGGCCTGGAACAGCACCTGGAGCCAGAAGCCGTCCCAGTCGGGGGCGTCGGTATACAGCCGCAGCCCCTGCAGAACGCTGTTCATGCGTCCCGCCACCCAGGTGGGCGTGCGGCCCTCGCTGTGGAGCTGCCCGGGCGTGATGTGGTGGATTTCCGTTTCGGCCACCGGATCCCAGTCGTTCCATTCGGGCACCGGGCGGGGATCGATGAGGTGGCTCTCCACGCTGCCGTCGCCCAGGCTCCAGGCCACCTCGATGGGATAGGAGCGGGGGCGGAGGCTGCTGGCCTCGAAATCGAGGAAACAGGGCAGGGTGGGGTTGCGCCGGGCCATGTCAGGGTCCGGTCGGCGGTGGCGTCTGCAGGTCCGCGGCCTCGAGCACCCGGACGATGTTGCGCACATCTTCCAGCGCCCGGTGCGGTACCCCCTCGAACTTCAGCCCCAGGTGGCGCAGGGTGGCGGCGATGCCGCGCCGCGGGGTGCCCAGCTGCCGGGCCGCCCGGTCCTTGAGATTGGTGTGGCGGGCGCCGGCCAGCGGGAACGGGAGGCCGTGCTTGCGGCACTCGTCCTCCAGCTGCAGCAGATCATAGGCGCCCCATGAGCCCCATGCCGGCGGTTGGTCGGGGGCGATGGCGAAGGCCTGCACGAAGGCCGCCAGCGCCTGGGGGAAGGTGGGGGCGGAATCCACGTCCTCCTGCCGGATATGGGTCAGCCGACGGCAGTAGTCCGAGAGCTGCGGGTGGTAGCTGGGGCGCACGAAGGTCTGGAACCGCTGCAGAATGCGCCAATCCCGCGGGTCCACCCGCATGGCGCCGATCTCGATGATTTCACCGGCGTAGCGCCAGCCGGGGCGCGGCGCGGGACGACTCCGGTCGTTGGGGTCCCAGCAGGTGGCTTCCAGGTCCACCACCAGCAGCGGGGTCGCGATGGCCGGGGGTTCAGTGCGCATGTTCATCCCTGGGTGTGTCCTTACACGCTCGAGTCTGGCTGACGGAAGGCGCCGACCCGGATCCCCGCAAGGCTTCGTTCCGCGAGCCTCCGGGCGGGACGGTCCGGGCTCCCGGGCCGGCATCCCCAGCCCCGGGATCATGGCCGTGGAGGCGGCATCCCGCCGCCGTCCGCCGCTGCGCCCTGATCCGGAGTTGGCGCGGATTGCCAGTATAGCCAATGGGGCGCCGGGATGCCGTGCGCCGGTCACGTTGTCCGCCGGCGACTCGCTGAATGTGCCTCCAGGAGCGGCGCAGCACACTAGTGCAGCTTGACGTGGGGCTCGGTGCGGCGGGTGATGAGCCGCGCCAGGGTGTCCAGGGCCACCTTGGCGAAGCCGTGCAGGGCCAGCAGGTGCATCTTGTACAGCGAGATGTACATCAGGCGCGCGAAGTAGCCCTCGATCATCAGGCTGCCGCGGGTGATGCCGCCCATCAGGCTGCCCACGGTGCTGTATTCCCCCAGGGATACCAGCGAGCCGAAGTCGCGGTAGACGTACCCCGGCAGGGGCTGGCCCCGGAGGCGCCGGCCCAGGGACTTCACCAGCAGCGAGGCCTGCTGGTGGGCCGCCTGGGCGCGGGGCGGGACGGTCTGATCGTGTCCCGGCCAGGGGCAGGCCGCGCAGTCGCCGAAGGCGAAGACATCCGGATCCAGGGTGGTCTGCAGGGTGGTCTTCACCAGCAGCTGGTTGCCGCGGTTGGTCTCCAGTCCGTCGAGTCCGGCGAGGAAGTCGGGCGCCTTGATGCCCGCCGCCCACACCACCAGCTCGGCCGGCACGCACAGCCCGCTTTCGGTGTGGACCCCCTCGGGGGTGACGCGGCTGACCCGCTCCCCGGTGAACAGGTCCACCTCCAGCTTCCGCAGCAGTTTCGCCGTGGCCTCGGAGAGACGCTTGGGCAGCGCCGGCAGGATGCGCGGGGCGGCATCGATCACCGTGATGCGGATGTGCTTGTCGGGGTCGATCTTCTCCAGCCCGTAGGCGGCCAGCAGCCGGGTGGTGCGGTGCAGCTCCGCGGCCAGCTCCACGCCGGTGGCGCCGGCGCCGATGATGGCCACGTGGAGCTGGCCCGGGCGCACCGGGCCGGGCTGGGTGTTGGCGCGGATGCAGGCGTTGATGAGGCGGCGGTTGAAGCGCGCCGCGTCCTCCTCGGTGTCCAGCGCGATGGCGTGCTCCCTGACCCCCGGGGTGCCGAAATCGTTGGCCACGCTGCCCACGGCGATCACGAGGGTGTCGTAGGGGAAGGTGCGCCGCGGGACCACCTCCCGGCCCTCCTCGTCGAAGGTGGGGGCCACCCGGACCTCCCGCCGGGCCCGGTCCAGTCCCTCCATGGCGCCGAGCCGGAAGTGGAAGTGGTGCCAGCGGGCCTGGGCCATGTACTCCAGCTCGTGGTCGTCGATATCCATGCTGCCGGCGGCCACCTCGTGCAGCAGCGGCTTCCACAGGTGGGTGCGGGCCTTGTCGATGAGGGTCACCTCCGCCTTGCCGCGCCGCCCGAGCCGGTCGCCGAGCCGGGTGGCCAGTTCCAGGCCGCCGGCGCCGCCGCCGACGATGACGATGCGATGGGGTGTGGTCTGGGGCATGGCGGGCGTGTCCTGCAGTGTCGGGATGGGACCTATTGTAGCGCCACCGATGGCTGATGACCGGCAACCGGCACCGGCAACCGGATGCTTGACCGATCGCATTGGCAGATTCCTGCGGGTGTGTTCTCCTGCCCGCCATGTGCATCGCCATTCCACCGCCGGGTACGGGTGCGCGCCGCCCCGTCGCGCCGCCGCGGCGCCTCTATTTCACCGGGGCGGCCCTGCAGTCGGGGCTGCTGCTGGCGCTGGCCGGCCTGGCGGTCGCTGGACTGCCCGTGCGCCTGCCCCAGGGCCTGCCGGCCGGACTGGGCTGGGTTCTGGCCGGCCTCTACGGGGTGATCCCCTTTCTGCTGCTGGGGCATCTCCTGGAGGTGCTGCCGCGCCGCCTCGAGGTGGGTGAGCCGGACTACCTGCGCTACGGCGGCGCCTTCTTCCTGGTCAGCGGGGGACTGTTCCTCGCCTGGACCGGGGTCTTCCTCGGCCCCTTCACGCTCGCGGCGGGCATCGGGCTGGTGCTGGCGGGCGGCCTGCCGCTGCTGGGCTATCTCGGGGAGGCGGTGCGCTGGGCACCGGCGCGGGAGCGGCTCCGGGGGCGGGCGATCCGCCGCGGCGCCGGCCTGTGCTGGGCCGGGATCGGGGCGGCGGGCGCGGGCGCGCTGGGCGCCGGGTCGCCGGCCTGGCTGGCGGCGCTCGGGCTGGGCGTGGCCGGAACCGGCCTGATCGTGGCGGGAGGATGGGGCGGGAGCCGCTGAACCGGCCCCCGCCCGGCTTGCCCCGCCCCTGACCGCCCGGCGACCCGCCGAGGGCCGATTTGCGGGTCAAAGGCAGGGCTTTGCCTCAGATGACGTAGCCGCGCTCCTCGTGCAGCGCGATGTCGAGTCCCTCGGTCTCCTGCTCGCGGCTCACGCGCAGGCCCACGGCCAGATCCACACCCTTCAGGATGACCCAGCTCACCACGGCGGTGTAGGCCAGGGTGGCGATCACGCCCACGAACTGGATGCCCAGCTGCTGGCCCATGCCGCTGATGCCCTCGGCATAGCCCTGGCCGCTGAACACGCCCAGCTCGGCGGAGGCGAAGACCCCGGCGGCCAGGGTGCCGAGGATGCCGCCGACGCCATGCACCGGGAAGACGTCCAGGGAGTCGTCCACCTTCAGGACCCGCTTGAGGAAGTTGGTGGCGGCGAAGCAGACCACGCCGGCCACGGTGCCGATCACCAGTGCGCCGGCCGGGCCCACGTAGCCGGAGGCGGGGGTGATGGTGCCGAGCCCCGCCACCATGCCGGTGACGATGCCGAGCACGCTCGGCTTGCCGTAGCGGATCCACTCCGCGACCATCCACGCCAGCGAACCGGCGGCGGCGGACATGTGGGTGGCCATCAGCGCCATGCCCGCATCGCCGTTGGCGGCCAGGGCGCTGCCGGCATTGAAGCCGAACCAGCCCACCCAGAGCATGCCCGCGCCGGTCACCGCCATGGTGAGGTTGTGAGGCATCATCGCGGCGTGGCCGAAGCCGTCGCGCGGCCCCATGTAGAGGGCCGCCACCAGCGCCGCGGTGGCGGCGGTGATGTGCACCACGGTGCCGCCGGCGAAGTCCAGCAGGCCCAGCTGCCCGAGCCAGCCGCCGCCCCAGACCCAGTGGGTGACGGGGAAGTAGACCAGCACCAGCCACACGGCGCTGAAGATGAGCATGGCGGTGAACTTCATCCGCTCGGCGAATCCGCCCACGATGAGCGCCGGGGTGATGATGGCGAAGGTGAGCTGGAACATGGAGAAGACCGTCTCCGGGATCTCGCCGCTCAGGCTCGCCTCGCCCACGCCGGCCATGAAGGCCTTGCCCAGGCCGCCGATGAAGCCGTTGCCCTCGCCGAAGGCGAAGCTGTAGCCGAACACGAGCCACATGACCGAGGCCATGCAGGTGATGGCGAAACACTGCATGAGCACCGAGAGCACGTTCTTCGACCGCACCAGGCCGCCGTAGAACAGCGACAGGCCCGGCAGGGTCATGAACAGCACCAGCGCGGTGGCGGTGAGTATCCAGGCGGTATGGCCCGCATCCGGACCTTCGGCGGCCAGCGCCGTCGCGGGCGCGAGGGCGGCGAGCAGAACGGCGCCCGGCTTGAGCAAGTTGGTCATGGCTCTGATTCCCCTGATGGTTTTTTTAATAGCTGCGCACCGGCTTGGTGCGCACACATCCCCCACAACTGCATGCAAATCGCTTGCCTTTATAGAGATTATGGTTATTCAAGGGGTTATGTGTATTTTCTGGCGCAGGCAGGGATTGCGTGCACAACTCCGGGGCGCATCCTCCCTCATGCGCACCATGATGGGGCGTCAATCAGGCGGGATGTCTCGCGCCGTGCACGCGGCGCAGGAAGCGGACCAGGCGGAACCCCAGCAGCAGGAGGAGGATCGCCGCGTAGAGCAGCGGTTCGCGCAGATCCGCCTTCACCAGCCACAGGAAGTGCAGCACGCCCGCGCCTGCCGCCAGGTAGGCCAGGCGGTGCAGGCGTTGCCAGCGCCTGCCTCCGAGCCGTCGCAGCATGGCGTCGGTGGAGGTGGCGGCCAGGGGGACGAGCAGGGCGAAGGCGGACATGCCGATGGTGATGTAGGGCCGCTTCAGGATATCGGCGCCGATGGCCGGCCAGTCGAAGAACTGGTCCAGGCCCACGTAGCCGAGCAGGTGCAGGGTGGCGTAGAAGAAGGCGAACAGCCCGATCATGCGCCGTACCCGCAGCGGCCAGGTCCAGCCGGTGAGCCGGCGCAGGGGGGTGACGGCCAGGGTGAGGAGCAGCAGGCGCAGGGCCCAGTCGCCGTTGTGGCGGATGAACGCCTCGATGGGATTGGCCCCCAGCCCTCCGCTCACCGCCCGCCACGCCAGCAGCGCCAGGGGCAGCAGGCAGAGGGCGAACACCGCGGGCTTGAGCCAGCGGGGCGGGACGCGGCGGGTGGGTGTCGGGTTCGGCTTCAAGGGAAAATGCGTGAATGCGTGAATGCGTGAATGCGTGAATGCGTGATGCCGGTTGTCGGCCTCAGAAGTTTTTCCCCAGGTCCATTCCCCCATAGAGCCCCGCCACCTGCTCGGCGTAGCCGTTGAAGGGCAGGGTGTCGCGCTTGAGGAACTCGCCGATGCGCCGCTCCCGGGCCTGGCTCCAGCGCGGATGATCCACCGCCGGGTTGACGTTGGCGTAGAAGCCGTACTCGCCGGCGGCGGCACGGTTCCAGCTGGTCTCCGGCTGTCCCTCCACGAACCGCAGCCCGACGATGGACTTGATGCTCTTGAAGCCGTATTTCCACGGCACCACCAGGCGGATGGGCGCCCCGTTCTGGTTGGGCAGGGTCTCGCCGTAGAGCCCCACCGCCAGCAGCGCCAGGGGATGCAGGGCCTCGTCCATGCGCAGCCCCTCCACGTAGGGCCACTGGAGCACAGGCCGCTTCTGGCCCGGCATCTGCTCCGGGTCGTGGAGGGTGACGAACTGGATGAACTTCGCCCGCGAGGTGGGTTCCACCCGCTTCACCAGGAAGGCCAGGGGAAAGCCGACCCAGGGGATGACCATGGACCAGGCCTCCACGCAGCGCAGGCGGTAGATCCGCTCCTCCAGGGGGAACCACTTGAGGATGTCCTCGATGTCGTAGACCCCGGGTTTCGCCACCTCGCCCTCCACCGCCACCGACCAGGGGCGGGTCCTGAGAGAATGGGCGTTGGCGGCCGGATCGCTCTTGCCGGTGCCGAACTCGTAGAAGTTGTTGTAGCCGGTGACCGCGTCGTAGGGGGTGGGCTCCTCGTCGGTGCCGAAGGGGCCCGGCGCGACACCTTCGATTTTCGCCGCCCGGGCCGGTGCGGACAGCAGGCCGGGCAGCAGCAGTCCGGCCCCGGCCACCGCCGCGGTCCGGAGAAAGTCCCGCCGGCGCCGGTAGACGGACTCCGGCGTGATCTCGGAGGGGAGGACGTCTGGGGGGCGCTTGATGAGCATGGTGGTTCTCCAGGGCCGTGCCGGAGCGTGGGGGCTCCGGGGCGTTCGGGGCGTGGGTCGATTGCCGAGGGGACCGCCCGGCGGCCCGGAATCTTTCACCGGAAGCGGGCGCGGAAGGCTCCCGACGGGCAGCCCGGCGTTCCCGGATCCCGCGCCGGGGCGCGGGCGCGCCGGCGCCAGTGCAGCGTTCCATCTGTCTTCGTCTCCGGCGCCCCGGTCCGGTTCCCCCGGCTTGCCGTCGCGGGTTCCCTCCGGGCCGGATTCGGCCAGCCCCGGGGCGAGCGGTCCGTCCGCCGCGCGCCTCAGCTCCTCTTGCCGGTGAGCCGTTGCAGCGCCGCCTCCAGGGCCGCGGCCTGGACCGGGTAGGGCAGGGCCTCGGCGATGGGAAAGCGCTGCCGCAGCCGCTCCAGGTGGGGGAGGTGCTCGCGCTCGTAGAAGACGATGACCCGGGTGTCGGGCAGGTGCTGGATGCCGGCGAGCAGCGACTCCAGGTTGCCGGTCCGATCGCGGAAGTTGGGATCCACGTTGAACTCCGCCACCACCACCGCCGGCTGTTCGCGCCGGAGCGTGCTCTGGGCCTTGCGCACCGAGTTCACCACCAGCGGCTCGAAGCCGTACTGGCGGTAGAGGGATTCGAAATTGGGGTAGCCGCCCAGCTCCACCACCGAGAGCAGGGCCCGGTGTCGCCGGGTTCCGGATCCTTCTGCCATGGGCCTTCTCCTCCATCCCGCCGCGCTCTGCCGGGAGTCTACCGCGATCCGGCGGCGTGCGCCCGCGAGCGCCGCGGAGCCCGCCGGGCCGGAGGCGGGCGCGGGCCTATTCGGGCACCAGCCACTCCATCCGCCAGCCGCCCCGGTGCTCCGGATCCAGGACGTCCCACAGCCAGGGCAGCAGCGCCTCCAGGGTCCGGTCGAGACGCCAGGGCGGATTGATAATCACCATCCCGGAGCCCTTCATGCCGCGCGGACCGTCCTCCGGCCGTACCCGGAGCTCGGCGAGCAGCACCCGGCGCAGGCCGCTCTGTACCAGGTCCTGCAGCAGGCGGGCATGGGTCGTGGTGTCGAGCACCGGGTACCAGAGGGCGTAGATGCCGGTGGGCCAGCGCCGGTGGGCGGCCCCGAGGGCGGCGACCACCTGCCGGTACTCGTCCTTCACCTCGTAGGGCGGGTCGATGAGCACCAGGCCGCGCCGCTCCGGCGGCGGCAGGAAGGCCTTCAGCCCCTGGTAGCCGTCGGTGCGGTGCACCGCAACCTGGCGATCGCCGGCGAACTCCGCCCGGAGCAGGGCGTGATCGGCGGGGTGCAGCTCGCACAGCACCATCCGGTCATCGGGCCGGAGGAGGTGGCGCGCCACCCGGGGCGAGCCGGGATAGCGGGCCCGGCCGCCGGGTCCGCTCACGGCGTCCAGCGCGGCCAGGTAGCCGGCCAGGGCAGGCGGGGAACCGGCCTGCGCGCGGATGCGGCCGATGCCCTGTTCGTGTTCGGCATTGCGGCGCGCCTCGGGCGAATCCAGGTCGTAGACACCCGCCCCGGCGTGGGTCTCCAGGTAGCGGAACGGGGCCTGCTTGGAACGCAGGGCCTCCAGCAGCAGCGCGAGGACGGCGTGCTTGAGCACATCGGCATGATTGCCGGCATGGAAGGCGTGGCGGTAGCTCAGCACGCTGCGGTGCTCCGGCGTTGACGGGCGGGACGATTCCCCGGTCCGGGCGGAAACCACCGGGCCCCGCGGGGACGGGGCCCAGTGGGCTGCGGGGCGGGTTTCAGGACAGCACGCTGACGTTCGTCGCCTGCAGTCCCTTCGGTCCCCGTTCCACCTCGAACTGCACCGCCTGGCCCTCGTTCAGCGTGCGGTAGCCGTCCGCCTTGATGGCCGTGTAGTGGACGAAGACATCGTCACCGCCCTCCGCGGGGGCGATGAAGCCGAAACCCTTGGTGTTGTTGAACCACTTGACCGTCCCGTTCTGCATTGGAAGTTCCTCTGGTCTCTCAATCACGGTGAGTCCGGCGGCGGGGCGCGGCGCCCGGGCCGCCGACGGGTTGAATTTAGCCATAACCGCTCCGGCGTGTCATGCCCGCCCGTGTGACAGCCGGCGCGCGGCGGGGCAGGCGCCCGGCTTGACCGCGCCGGCGCCCTGCCGACACCATGGCCGGGCCACCGGGGCGTTCATCCACGGGCCCGCTCCGGGGCCGGGCGCCTGCCGCCCCGCGCGGGCCCGGACGGGACCTGAACCATGTGCGGACGTTTCTATCTCGATGTGCCGGGCGAGGTGCTGATGGAGCACTTCGGGCTGGCGGCGGCGCCGGAGCTGGCGCCGCGCTACAACATCGCCCCCACCCAGGCGGTGGCGGCGGTGCGCGCCGGGTCCGGCGGCCGGGAGCTGGTGCGGCTGCGCTGGGGCCTGGTCCCGGCCTGGGCCAAAGGGGGGCGCAGCCCCTACCGTCTCATCAATGCACGGGCGGAGACCGTGGCGGACAGGCCCGCCTTCCGCGACGCCTTCCGCCGCCGGCGCTGCCTGGTGCCGGCCTCCGGCTTCTACGAATGGCAGGCGCGGCCCGACGGCAGGCAGCCCTGGGCCATCAGCGCCGGCCCGGGGCCGGTGTTCGCCATCGCCGGGCTGTGGGAGCGCTGGGAGGGGGAGGGGCGGGTGGTGGAGTCCTGCACCCTGCTGGTGACGGAGGCCAACGCCGCGGTGCGGCCCATCCACGACCGCATGCCGGTGATACTCGCGCCGGAGGACTACGCCGCCTGGCTCGATCCCCGGGCGCAGGACCCGGCCCGGCTGGCGACGCTCCTGCGCCCCTGTCCGGCGGAGGGGATGCGGGCCTGGCGGGTGGGGCGCCGGGTCAACTCGCCGGCCAACGACGATCCGGGCTGCCTCGAGCCGCTGGCCTGAGCCGGGAATGCCCGCTTCAGGGCGGGACGGGTCCACAAAAAAGGCCGCGCATTCGCACGGCCTTCAGAGGGCATTGCAGCTGGTGGCTACGGGTGGACTTGAACCACCGACCTCAGCATTATGAGTGCCGCGCTCTAACCAACTGAGCTACGTAGCCAAAATTGGAGGCGGCAATTGTCTACGCCCGGGTTGCCGCTGTCAAGGGTGGTCAGACGTTGAAGCGGAAGTGGACCACGTCGCCGTCCTGCACCACGTACTCCTTGCCCTCCAGCCGCCACTTGCCCGCTTCCTTGGCGCCCTGTTCGCCGCCGAACCTGACGAAATCGTCGTAGGCGATGACCTCGGCGCGGATGAAGCCCTTCTCGAAGTCGGTGTGGATGACCGCGGCGGCCTTGGGGGCGGTGGCGCCCACGGGGATGGTCCAGGCGCGCACCTCCTTCACCCCGGCGGTGAAGTAGGTCTCCAGCCCCAGCAGCCTGTAGCCGGCGCGGATGACCCGGTCGAGGCCCGGCTCGTGGAGGCCCATCTCCTCGAGGAACTCGGCCTTCTCCTCGTCGGCCAGCTCGGCGATCTCCGCCTCGATGGCGGCGCACACGGGGACCACCTCCGAGCCCTCGGCGGCGGCGTACTCGCGCACCTGGTCGAGGTAGGGGTTGTCCTGGAAGCCGTCCTCGGAGACGTTGGCGATGTAGAGGGTGGGCTTCACCGTGAGCAGGTGCAGATCGTAGAGCAGATCGAGCTCCTCGTCGCTCAGGCCCAGGGTGCGCACCATGCGCCCCTCGTTGAGGGTCGCCTCCACCCGCGCCAGCAGCGCCACCAGGGCCTTGGTCTCCTTGTCGGCGCCGGCCTTGGCGCGCTTGCCCGCCCGCTGCACCGCCTTCTCCACGGAGGCGAGATCCGCCAGCGCCAGTTCGGTGTTGATCACCTCGATGTCGGAGATGGGGTTCACCTTGCCGGAGACGTGCACCACGTCATCGTTCTCGAAGCAGCGCACCACGTGGGCGATGGCGTCGGTCTCGCGGATGTTGGCCAGGAACTGGTTGCCCAGCCCCTCACCCTTGGAGGCCCCGGCCACCAGGCCGGCGATGTCCACGAACTCCATGGTGGTGGGGACCGTGCGCTGGGGCTTGACGATGCGCGCCAGCTCGTCGAGGCGCGGATCGGGCATGGGCACCACGCCCACGTTCGGGTCGATGGTGCAGAAGGGATAGTTCTCGGCCTGGATGCCGGCCTTGGTGAGAGCGTTGAAGAGGGTGGACTTGCCCACGTTGGGCAGGCCCACGATACCGCACTTGAATCCCATGGCTGCGACCCGTTGTGTAGGAAAAGATCACCACGAAGTCACGAAGATGATGAAGATCACGAAGTGCCGGAATTCCTGTTAAGCGGTCCTCCACTGTCCATCATGGATGGCGTTTTTTAGGCCGCAGATACCGCTTACCGCGCTTCTTCGTATTCTTCGTGTCTTCGTGGTGAGCTCTGTGGGTTGATGTTCAGCGGCTGTGGAGCCGGTTCATGGCCCGCGCCAGCTCGCCGTCGAGCACCAGGGGCAGGGCGTCGAGGGCCGCGTCGATGGCGGCGAGGATGCCCGCCTCCTCGTCCCGGGTGGGCGGCTTGAGCACCCAGCCCACCACCTTGTCCCGGTTGCCGGGGTGCCCCACGCCCAGGCGCAGGCGCAGGAAGTCCGGCCCCAGGTGGGCGATGGTGTCCTTCAGGCCGTTGTGGCCGCCGGCGCCGCCGCCGCGCTTGAGCCGCGCCGTTCCCGGCGGCAGGTCCAGGTCGTCGTGGACCACCAGGATTGCCTCGGGGGGAATGCGGAAAAAGCGGCAGACCGCGGCGATGGACTGGCCGCTGCGGTTCATGAAGGTGGCGGGTTTCAGGACCCGGCAGTCATGGCCCCAGAGCTGCAGCCGGCAGAGCTGGCCGTGGAAACGGCTTTCGGCCTTCCAGGCGCCGGTCGCGCCGGGAAGCCGGTCGACGAACCAGAAGCCGGCGTTGTGCCGGGTGCCCTCGTACTCGGGACCGGGGTTCCCCAGTCCCACGATGAGCTGCACCTTCGACACCCGCGCCGGCTTCCGGTCGAATCGGCCTGGTCAGAATCAGGCTTCGGCCTCGGCTTCGCCCTCGGCCTCGCCTTCCTCTTCCTCCTCGGCGCCGCCGCCCTTGCCCTGGACGCTCACCACGGACATGTCGTTGCCATGGCTCAGGGCCAGGATCTCGACCCCCTGGGGGAGCTTGAGGTCGGAGAGGTGCAGGGCCTCGCCCAGGTTGAGGGCGGCCAGATCCACCTCGATGAACTCCGGCATGTCGGCCGGCAGGCAGCTGACCTCCACCTCGATGAGCTGGTGGGAGATGCGGCCGCCGCCCTGCTTGACGCCGACGCAGGTCTCCTCGTTGAGGAAGTGCAGGGGCACGTGGATGGTCAGCTTCTCGCTGGCGGAGACACGCTGGAAGTCGGCATGCTCGATGATGGGCTTGATGGGGTGGCGCTGCAGGGCCTTGAGGATCACCTGCTGCTTCCTGCCGCCCACGTTCAGGTCCAGGATGGAGGAGTAGACGGCCTCGTTGGCCAGGCTCTTCACGAACTCCGACTGCACCAGGGTGATCATCTCCGGGTCCTGGTGACCGCCGTAGACGATGGCCGGGATCTTGCCGGCGCGACGCAGGCGGCGGCTCGCACCCTTCCCCACGTCCTGACGCGGCTCGGCATCGATATTGAACTTGATGCTCATTGGTTTGTTGCTCCGGTTGAGTAATGCCCTCGCGGGCGCTTGTGCCGTCCCCGCGACCAGGAACGGCGGTTGAAAGACTGTTTCGTGCCGGTGGGCGGCCGGTCGCTTACCGGCCCGTCCCCGTCAATCCATGAACAGCGAGCTGACCGACTCCTCCTGGTTCACCCGGCGGATGGTTTCGGCCAGCATCTCGGCGATGCTGAGCTGGCGGATGCGGCTGCAGGCCTCCAGCTCGGGGCGCAGCGGAATGGTGTCGGTCACCACCAGCTCGTCCAGCTCCGAGGCCTCGATGTTCTGCAGCGCGCGGCCGGAGAGCACCGGGTGGGTGCAGTAGGCCACCACCCGCTCGGCGCCGTGTTTCTTCAGCGCGCCGGCGGCGTGGCAGAGGGTGCCGGCGGTGTCCACCAGGTCGTCCACCACCACGCAGGTGCGGCCCTTCACGTCGCCGATGATGTGCATCACCTCGGCCACGTTGGGGCGCGGCCGGCGCTTGTCGATGATGGCCAGATCCGCGTCGTCCAGCCGCTTGGCCACGGCGCGGGCGCGCACCACGCCGCCCACGTCCGGCGACACCACGATGAGCCGCGGGTACTTCTGGCGCCAGATGTCGCCGAGCAGGATGGGCGAGGCGTAGACGTTGTCCACGGGAATGTTGAAGAAGCCCTGTATCTGGTCGGCGTGCAGGTCCACGGTGAGCATGCGCGTCACCCCCACGCTTTCCAGCATGTTGGCCACCACCTTGGCGGTGATGGGCACGCGGGCGGAGCGCGGCCGGCGGTCCTGGCGGGCGTAGCCGAAGTAGGGGACCACCGCGGTGATGCGCCAGGCCGAGGAGCGGCGCAGGGCGTCCACCATCACCATCAGCTCCATGAGGTTGTCGTTGGTGGGCGCGCAGGTGGGCTGGATGATGAACACGTCGCGGCCGCGGACGTGCTCCATGATCTCCACCATCACCTCGCCGTCGCTGAAGCGCCCCGTCACCGCCTTGCCGAAGGGGATGTTGAGGTGGTTGCATACCTTCTGGGCGAGCGCCGGGTTGGCGTTCCCGCTGAAGACCATCAGCCTGCTGTCTGACACGCCGTCGTACTCCGTCTCGGGTTCAGGTCGGGGTGGTTTCACGGGCGGGGCGGCCTGCGCGCTGGCCGGGCTCCCGGGTTGTGGTGCTGAAGCGCATGTCGCTCACTCGCTGGAGATCTGGCTGGGGCGCTAGGATTCGAACCTAGGAATGCGGAGACCAAAACCCCGTGCCTTACCACTTGGCTACGCCCCAGATGAACCGATTTTCAGAGCAGCGGCCCGCCGTCACGCGTCCCGGTCTTCCTCCGCCAGCCTGGCGAGCAGGGGTGAGCGGTTGCAGCCGCGGGCGGCGAATCCCGGGAGCGGCGCGGCGGCCAACAGGGCCCGGGCCGCGGCCTCGTCACCGCAGGGCGCGAATACACAGGCCCCGGTGCCGGTCATGCGGCCATCGCCGTGGCGCCGCAGCCAGTCCAGGGCCGCCGCCACCGCCGGGTAGCGCCTGGCCACCACGGCCTCGCAGTCGTTGCCGCCCCTGCCTGAGAGAAAGTCGGATATTTTGAGGGGCTTGGAATCCCGTGTCAATTCCGGGTCGGCGAATACCGCGCCGGTGTCCACGTGGCACGCCGGCGCGAGGACCACGTACCAGGGCTCGGGAAGCTCCACCGGCGTGAGCCGCTCGCCCACCCCCTCGGCCCAGGACGCCAGCCCGCGGACGAACACCGGCACGTCGGCGCCCAGTTCCAGGCCCAGGCGCTCGAGCTCCACGGGGGGCAGTCCCAGCGACCAGAGCCGGTTCAGCGCCACCAGGGTGGTGGCGGCATCGGAGCTGCCGCCGCCCAGGCCGCCGCCCATGGGCAGGCGCTTGTGCAGGCGGATATGCGCCCCGAGGCCGGTGCCGGTCACGGCCTGGAGCCGCCGCGCGGCGCGCAGCACCAGGTTGTCGGCCTCCCGTACCCCGGGCAGGGCCGGCTCCAGGGTCACCCGCCCGTCGGTGGTGGGGGAGAAGTCGAGGCGATCGCCGTGGTCCAGGAACTGGAACACCGTCTGCAGCAGGTGGTAGCCGTCGGAGCGCCGGCCCACCACGTGCAGGAACAGGTTGAGCTTGGCCGGCGCCGGCCAGTCGCTGGAGGTCACGGTGCCACCGCTCAGCCCCCATCGGGGGGCAGGGTCCAGTGGCTGACCACCAGCCGCACCTCCAGGTGATCGCTGGCGAGAAAGACCCGCCGCGGCAGGTCCTGCCCGCCCACGCGCACATAGTCGAGATAGTCGATGCGCCAGCCGGACTGTTCCAGCCGGACCAGGCGGCCGGCGTCGTCGAACCGGGGCCGGGCCTCCGGGCCGGGGCGGGGCAGGCCGCGGACCCACCACGCCAGTCCGTCCACCGGCAGCCGCCAGCCCAGGTGGCGCCGCAGCAGCGTCTCGGCGTCCGCGGCACGATCCCGGGTGCCGTCGGGCAGCGCGATGCGCACCTCTCCGGCGCGGCCCTCCACCATGGCCACCCCCTGCCCGAGGGGGGAGGAGAGCCGCAGGCGGTAGCTGTCGGGCAGCTGCTGCCAGAGCAGCGAGGCGTGCCAGGCCTCGCCCTCCAGGGTGAGGGCCACCCGCCCCTGCAGGTCCCAGGCCGTGATCCGGCCCACCGCCTCGGCGTGCCGCCGCCAGCCGGAATCACCCTCCAGGGGCGTGGTCGGGGGCACGGCGGCGCAGCCGCCGAGGGCCAGGGCGAGGAGGCCGGCGCAGAGCAGGCGGCGGCGGTGTGCGGGTGGGTTTCCGGCCACGACGGGTAGGGTTGTCCGGGTCAGGGGCGGGGCGGTTCCTGCCCCGTCAGGCGGGTGATGGTCTCGCGCAGGATGGCGTCGTCCGGATGATCCGCCAGGGCCGACTGCCACACTTCCCGCGCCGCGTCACGACGACCCCGGGCCCACAGCACCTCGCCCAGGTGGGCGGCGATTTCGGGGTCGCCCTTGCGCAGCTCGAGGGCCCGGCGCAGATGCCGCTCCGCCGCCTCCAGGTCGCCGAGCCGGTACTGGACCCAGCCCATGCTGTCGATGATGGCGGCGTCGTCCGGGGAGAGCTCGAGGGCCTGGCTGATGTACTGCAGGGCCTCGGCGTGGCGGTCGGTGCGATCGGCCAGGGTGTAGCCCAGGGCATTGAGGGCCAGGGCGTTGTCCGGGTCGCGCTCGATGAGCAGTTTCAGGTCGGACTCGAGCAGGTCCAGGTTGTCCATCTTTTCGGCCAGCAATGCCCGGGCGTAACGGATATCGGTGTTGCCCGGCAGCTCCAGCAGGGCCTGGTTGTAGATGTCCATGGCCTGCTCGAGGCGTCCGGCGTTGGTGAGGATTTCGCCCTCCACCAGGTACAGGCGCGGGCGCTGGGCCGGGTTGCGGGAGGCGATGTCCTCGAGCTGGGCCAGGGCCTCGTCGATCCGCTCCAGCCGGGCCAGGACCACGGCGATCCGGAGCTGGGCCTCGTTGAAGTTGGGGCCGCTGCGGACCTCGGAGTACCAGTCGAGCGCCGCCTCGTAGTCCTTGCGCTTCTCCGCCACCTGGCCGAGGTAGAAGGGGGCGCGGGCCGAGGTCTTGCCGTCAACCTCCAGCAGCCGCCGGAACGCCCGTTCGGCCTCCTTGTCGAGACCGGCCTGGAGGCTCAGCAGGCCCAGGGCGAAGAGGGCGTCGCCATTGTCCGGATTGCGCCGCACCAGCGCCTGGAAGGCTGCGTGGGCCTCGTCCATGCGGTCGGCCTGGATCAGGAGCCGGGCGCGGGCCATCGCCAGCTCGTTGTCCTGCGGATGCTCGCGTCCCGCGGCGTCCAGGTAGGCCAGGGCGGCGTCGGTCTCCCCGGCCAGGGTCAGGGCCCGGGCCCTGAGCACCATCGCCTCGGTCCAGTCCGGTTTCAGGCGCAGGGCCTCGTCGACGGCCTGCAGCGCCAGCCCGGAGTCGTTTTCGCTCACCGCCAGCTCGCCGAGGGCGTAGTGGGCCTCGGGCTGGTCGCTGTGCTTCTCCACCAGCCCGCGCATCACCTCCAGGGCGGTGGGCCCGGTGTGCTCGCGGCCGAGCAGGGCGGCGATGATGAGGAAGCGCCGGGCCGGATCGGTCTGGTCGGCGTTCATCAGCCGGTCGAGCTGCTGCAGCGCCTCCTCGGCGCGACCGGCCTTGATGAGGTTGATGGCCAGCAGCTGCCGGGCTTCCTGGCTCTCGGGCGCGGCCTCGAGCCAGATCCGGGTCGCCTCGATGCTTCGTTCGGTATCCCGCACCGCCATGGCGATGCGGGCGGTGCGCTCGGCGATGCCGGCATCCCGTGTCTCGCGCGCGGCCTCAAGATACAATGCCAGGGCGGTGGCGAGGTCGCCGCGCTGACCCGCGATCTCGGCCACCAGCAGGCTGTAGAGCACCTCGGGACTGAAATCTCCGCTCGGCGGGGTCGTCTCCTCCCCGGCCGCCGCGGGGGCGGCAGCGGTTTCCGTGGCCGGCCCGGTGGTGACGGCACCCTGGGTGGCGCAGCCGCCGAGGGCGCCGGCCAAGATGAAGGCGAGGATGGGAAGAAGACACTTCATTGAGATCTGCTCCGGCTGGCAGCCATCGCCGGCCGCGGGCCGGGCGAGCCGTCACTATACCGGAAACGCCGAAGGGTGCGAAACGGGTCCGGAGGCGGCGTGCTGCGTTGACATGATGCCATTAGTAAGTGGAGTGCCAAGTCGATTAAACTCTCCCTCCGCGTGCTGCTATTCATCGGAGCGGCGGGTTCGCGGAAGGTTCCCCGGCGGTGTGCCGAATCACTCCCGGATCCCCGTTCCGTGCACCGCCGGCCGTGCGTGCGGCGTGCCCGAATGGAGCCTCGCCGGCAAGGCCATGACCGTGTTGCAGCGCCTGGCCGGGCACCCGGAGGGGCCGCTGCCCGGGCAGCGCGCCTCGTTCCGGCGCTGTCGAGAGGCCCTGAACGGATATCCAAGTGTGACGCAGGACACGTATAGGCGGTAAATGTCATTGCTGGCGTTCGGCATCAATCACAAGACGGCACCCGTGGCCATCCGGGAGCGGGTCAGCTTCGCCCCTGACCGGCTGGCGGATGCCCTGCGCGAGCTGGTGAGCCAGCCGCGGGTGCAGGAGGCGGCGATCCTCTCCACCTGCAACCGCACCGAGCTCTACTGCAACACCGAGGACGACGACATCGCCCCGGTGGTGGAGTGGTTCCGGCGCTATCACGAGCTGCGCGCCGAGGAGATCGAGCCCTACATCTATATCCACCCCCAGCTCGAGGCGGTGCGCCACATCATGCGCGTGGCCAGCGGGCTCGATTCCCTGGTGCTGGGCGAGCCCCAGATCCTGGGGCAGATGAAGGATGCCTACAACACGGCCAACGAGGCCGGAACCGTCGGCACCCTGTTGGGGCGGCTGTTCCAGCACTGCTTCGCCGTGGCCAAGCAGGTGCGCACCGATACCGCCATCGGCGAGAGCCCGGTGTCCGTGGCGTTCGCGGCGGTCAGCCTGGCACGGCAGATCTTCACCGACCTGTCCGAGACCACGGCGCTGTGCATCGGTGCCGGCGAGACCATCGAGCTGGCCGCCCGCCACCTGCACGAGCACGGCGTGGCGCGCATGATCATCGCCAACCGCACCCTGGAGCGGGCCCATCTCCTGGCCGGCGAGTTCGGGGCCTACGCCATCCCCCTGGACGAGCTGCCGGCCCACCTGGAGGAGGCGGACATCGTGGTGGCCTCCACCGCGGCCCCGCTGCCGATCCTGGGCAAGGGGGCGGTGGAGCGGGCGCTCAAGGCGCGCAAGCACCGGCCCATGTTCATGGTGGACATCGCCGTGCCGCGGGACATCGAGCCCGAGGTGGCGGAGCTGGACGATGTCTATCTCTACACCGTGGACGATCTCCAGGAGGTCATCCGCGAGAACCAGGAGTCGCGGCGCGAGGCCGCCGCCCAGGCCGAGGAGATCGTCAACCTCCAGAGCGCCCACTTCATGGGTTGGCTGCGCTCGCTCAGGGCCGTGGACCTGGTCCGCGCCTACCGCAGCGAGGCGGAACGGCTGCGCGACCAGGAGCTGGACAAGGCCCGGCGCCTGCTGGCCCGCGGCGACGATCCGGAGCAGGTGCTCTACCTGCTGGCCCGCGGGCTCACCAACAAGCTGGTGCACAGGCCCTCGGTGACCCTGCGCCAGGCCGGCTACGACGAACGCGCGGAACTGATCGAGTTCGCCTCCGAACTGCTCGGCGTCAAGACCGACGTAGACTGACATGCAGCCCTCCGTTCTGCACAAGCTGGAGTCACTCTCCGAGCGATTCCAGGAGGTCTCGGCCCTGCTCTCCGACCCGGAGGTCATCGGCAACCAGGGGCGCTTCCGCAGCCTGTCCATGGAGTACGCCCAGCTGGAGCCGGTGATGGGCTGCTTCCGCGACTGGCGCGAGGCCTGCGCGGCCCGGGATTCCGCCCGCGAGCTGCTCGCCGATCCCGAGCTGCGGGAGCTGGCCGCCGAGGAGCTGCGCGCGGCGGCGGACCGCGCCGAGGCGCTGGAGCTGGAGCTGCGCCGGTTGCTGCTGCCCCGCGATCCCCACGACAGCAGCAACATCTTTCTCGAAATCCGCGCCGGCACCGGCGGTGACGAGGCCGCGCTGTTCGCCGGCGACCTGTTGCGCATGTACAGCCGTTACGCCGAGATCCGCGGCTGGGACGTGGAGGTGCTGAGCGAGAGCGAGGGCGAGCACGGGGGCTACAAGGAGGTGATCGCCCGGGTGGTCGGCCAGGGCGCCTACTCGCGGCTGAAGTTCGAGTCCGGCGCCCACCGCGTGCAGCGGGTTCCGGAGACCGAGAGCCAGGGGCGCATCCACACCTCCGCCTGCACCGTGGCCGTGCTGCCCGAGGTGGACGAGGTGGAGGCCAGCCCCATCAACCCGGCGGATCTGCGTATCGACACCTACCGCGCCTCCGGGGCCGGCGGCCAGCACGTGAACAAGACCGACTCGGCCATCCGCATCACCCACCTGCCCACGGGCATGGTGGTGGAGTGCCAGGACGAGCGCTCGCAGCACAAGAACCGGGCCCGGGCCATGTCGCTGCTGGCGTCGCGGCTGCTGGAGGCCGAGCGCGAACGCCAGCGCAGCGAGCAGCAGGCCACCCGCAAGAGCCTGGTGGGCAGCGGCGATCGCTCCGAGCGCATCCGCACCTACAATTTCCCCCAGGGCCGGCTCACCGACCACCGCATCAACCTGACGCTGTACAAGCTGGAGGAGATTATGGCCGGCGCGCTCGACCCGGTAATCGATCCGCTGATCAGCGAGTACCAGGCCGACCAGCTGGCCGCCCTCGCCGGCGAGGCGTGATCCGCGCCCGCCCTGTGCCCGTGCCCCTCCGCATCCTCACCGCGGCGCTGTTCATGGCGGTGGCCACGGAGGCCGCGGCCGCCGACTCCGTCAACGCTCTCGAGGCGCGCGCCATGGCCGCCCTGGCCGCGGTGCAGGCGCGCGCGGACGCCCGGCTTGCCCCCTTCGCCACCGACGGCTGCAGCGGCGGGCTCTCCGCCGGCTGGGCGGTTCTGGCCGGGCGGCTGCCGGCGTTTGGGCGCACCCTGGGCGGGCGGCCGCCCTGGGAGGCCTGCTGCGTGGTCCATGACCTGGCCTACTGGCGCGGGCCGGCCCGCGACGGGGTGGCCCGCCGGCTGGAGGCCGATCGCGGGCTGCAGGCCTGTGTTGCGGACACCGGCCGCGCCCGGGCGGCGGAGCTGGCCCGGCGGCTCGACGTGCCGCCGGAGCAGGTGAGGGTGGCCTTCGAGCTGGCCGCCGAGGTGATGTACGCGGCCGTTCGTCTCGGCGGTGGCCCCTGCACCCCCTTCCCCTGGCGCTGGGGTTACGGCTGGCCGGAGTGCACACCGGGGCTGGTCCGGCCCCGGGACGGCGGTGACGGGCCGTGAGCGGTGCGGCGCCGATCAGCGTCGAGGCGGCCCTCGACCGGGCCCGGGCGCGCCTGGCGGGCCGGGGCGAGAGCCCGGCGCTGGACGCCGAGGTGCTGCTGGCCCATGTGCTCGGGCGGAGCCGGGCCTGGCTGCGCGCCTTCGGCGAACGGGAGCTCGGGGCGGCCGAGGCGGCCCGGTTCGAAGCGCTGGTGGCGCGCCGCGCCGCGGGGGAGCCGGTGGCCCATCTCACCGGCCGCCGGGAGTTCTGGTCGCTGGAGCTGGAGGTGACGCCGGCCACCCTGATACCCCGCCCCGACACCGAGCTGCTGGTGGAGGCTGCCCTGGCGCGGCTGCCGGACACCCCCGGCCTGCGGCTGGCGGATCTCGGCACCGGCAGCGGGGCGGTGGCGCTGGCGCTGGCGGCGGAGCGTCCCGGCTGGCGGCTGCTGGCCACCGACCGCTCGGCTGCCGCCCTGGCGGTGGCGCGGCGCAACGCCGGGCGCCTCGGCCTGGCGAACGTGGCGTTCCGGGCCGGGGACTGGTGCGCGGCGCTGGGCGGGGAGCCGTTCGATGCCATTCTCAGCAATCCGCCCTACATTCCCGCCGCCGATCCCCACCTCGACCAGGGCGACCTGGTCCACGAACCGCGCGCGGCCCTGACCCCGGGGCCGGGCGGACTGGAGGCCATCGAGCGCATCGCCCGGGAGTCCCGCGCCCACCTGCGCCCCGGCGGCTGGCTGCTCATCGAGCACGGCTACGACCAGGGCGAGTCCGCCGTGGCGGTCCTCGAGGCGGCCGGCTACACTGCCGTTGAAGACCTGCGGGACGCCGCCGGGAACCCCCGGGTCGTATGCGGCCGCCAGCCCTGAAAAGCGGCCCGACTGGCTATGCTGCAGTGCATCTTGCAAGCGCTGTTGATGTCGCGGATAAAGGCCACATGAGCGCGAAGGACACCATCAGGGGGCGCACCCTCTGCTTCTGCCAGTATC
The DNA here is from genome assembly GCF_003337735.1 of Thioalbus denitrificans. Lineage (NCBI taxonomy): Bacteria > Pseudomonadati > Pseudomonadota > Gammaproteobacteria > Chromatiales > Ectothiorhodospiraceae > Thioalbus > Thioalbus denitrificans. The sequence goes on from NZ_QPJY01000001.1 coordinate 534,445, forward strand.
ACCCGGACCCCCACCAGGCGCGTTCGGCCCTGCCCATGCTGCGGCAGGTGGACGGCGTGCATACCGTGAAGCAGCGGGCGGAGCGCTGCCTGGAGCTGGAGTATGACCTCCACAAGGTCAGCCTCAAGCTGATCGAGGACGCCATGGTGGCGGCGGGATTCCACCTCGACAACTCCCTGATGTCCAAGCTCAAGCGGTCGCTCTACTACTACACCGAGGAGAACCTGCGCACCGCGATCGGCTGCGACCGTGGCCAGAACAACTGCGTGGAGAAGATCTTCATCAACCACTACGCCCGGCGGCCCCACGGCTGCCGCGACGACCGCCCGGAACACTGGCGCAAGTATCTCTGAGCGGATAACGGGAAACGGATAAAGGGGAACGGGAGCCCGTTCCTCGTCTCCCGTTCCCTGTTCCCCGTCCCCCGTCCCCTGTAATCTTCCCCCATGGACGACAACACCCTGCTGCGCTACAGCCGCCAGATCATGCTGCCCCAGGTGGACGCCGCCGGGCAGGAGCGGCTGCTCGGCGCCACCGCGCTCATCGTGGGCATGGGCGGGCTTGGCTCGCCGGCGGCCCTCTATCTCGCCGCCGCGGGCGTCGGCCGGCTGCTCATCGCCGATGCCGACACGGTGGACCTCTCCAACCTCCAGCGCCAGGTGATCCACCGCAATGCCGACATCGGCCGCCCCAAGGTGGCCTCGGCCCGCGATACCCTGCGGGCGCTGAACCCCGGCGTGGCGGTGGAGATGCTGGAGACGCGGCTGGAGGGCGAGGCCCTGGAGGCGGCGGTGGCGCGCGCCGACGTGGTGGTGGACGCCAGCGACAACTTCCCCACCCGCTTCGCCATCAACGCCGCGTGCGTGCGCCGGCGCACGCCCCTGGTCTCGGGGGCGGCGATCCGCTTCGAGGGCCAGGTGTGCGTGTTCCACGCCGAGCGCGAGGGCAGCCCCTGCTACCGCTGCCTCTACGGCGAGGGCGCGGAGCTGCCGGAGACCTGCTCGGAGAACGGCGTCATCGCCCCGCTGGTGGGGATCATCGGCAGTCTCCAGGCGCTGGAGGCGGTGAAGGTGCTGCTCGGCATCGGCGAGACCCTCGACGGGCGCCTGCTGCTGTTCGACGCCCTGGCCATGGAGTGGCGCACCCTGCGCCTGCGCCGCGATCCCGCCTGCCCGGTGTGCGGGGGCGGGCACTGACGACGGTACCCGCGCCCGACTGGCCGGGCAGGCCGGCTTCCCGGCGGTGTCCCTGAGCGGCTTCGCCGTCTCCGTCACCCGCCCCGGTTTCCCCGATACCGGCCTCATCGCCTACGGCGAGCCGCTGGCCCGGGGCCGCGGCCCGGGCGCTGATGCGGCGGTCGTCCAGGGGTTGCAGCGGCGCTTCGACTGGAAGGTCGCAGACATCTCCCGGCCACGCCGGGCCAGATGCCCAGCAGCGGTGTCGCCTCGTCCGCCAGCCGCCCCGGCCCCTGCTGTGCTGAACGGCGCGCCGCTCAGCGTTCCACGGTACGCGCCACGGCCCAGACCTCGATGCGCGCCGCGCCCGCCCGGCGCAGCGCCCGGGCCAGCTCGGCCGCGGTGCTGCCGGTGGTGACCACGTCGTCCAGGATCGCCACATGACGTCCGGACAGGGCGCCCGTGACGCTGAAGGCGCCGCGGACGTTGCGCCGGCGCTGACGTTCGTGGAGTCCCATCTGGTGCGGGGTGTCGCGGGTGCGCCGGCAGGACCCGGAGTCGACGGGCAGCTGCAGCAGCCGGCCGATGGGGCGCCCGATCTCCAGCGCCTGGTTGAAGCCCCGTTCCCGCAGGCGCGCCGGGTGCAGGGGGACGGGCAGGATCAGCGCCGGGCGCTCCGTGCTCCCCTCGAGTTCCCGCGCCAGCAGTGCGCCCAGGAGCCGGGCATGGGCCAGCTGCCGGTGGAACTTGAGCCCCGTTATCAGCTCGCGCATGGCGCCCGCGTAGGGAAAGGGGGCCACGGTCCGCTCCTGGGGCGGGGGGTGCCGCAGGCACGCGCCGCAGATTCCCGGTTGCGGCAGCGGGCGGGCGCAGAGACGGCAGGCCGGTCCCGGCCGCGGGATCTCGGCGGCGCAGCCGGCACAGAGATCGAGGCCGGCGCTGCCGGGCGCCCCGCACAACAGGCAGGTGGGCGGATAGAGGATTTTCTGTATAAGATTTATACAGTCGTAAAGATATTGCATCCGTGCAGATTGACAGTCGGCGGGCGGGCGTTAAGATCGGTCGCCATGCCCTGGGTTTATGGGCGCCCAAATATCCCTTAATGGGCCGCAGCAGGCCCTTCCGGACCCACAAGGAAACGTAGCATGACTACCGCCACTGCCGCAGCCGCCGTGACCGATGAGCGCACCGGGCGCCGCGCCTGGACCCGGGCGGAGGTGATCGCCCTGTTCGGGCGTCCCTTCATGGACCTGGTGTTCGAGGCCGCGAGCGCGCACCGCCGCCACTTCGAGCCGAACACCATCCAGGCCAGCACCCTGATGAACATCAAGACCGGCGCCTGCTCCGAGGACTGCGGCTACTGCTCCCAGAGCGCCCGCTACGACACCGGCCTGCAGCGGGAGAAGCTGATGAGCGCCGAGGAGGTGCTGCAGGCGGCCCGGGCCGCGAAGGAGAACGGCGCCACCCGGTTCTGCATGGGCGCCGCCTGGCGCAGCCCCCGGGAGCGCGACATGCCGGTGATCCTGGAGATGGTGAGCGGCGTGAAGTCCCTGGGGCTGGAGACCTGCATGACGCTGGGCATGCTCGACGGGGAACAGGCCCGGGTGCTGCGCGAGGCGGGCCTGGACTACTACAACCACAACCTCGATACCTCGCCCGAGTTCTACGGCCAGGTGATCACCACCCGCACCTACCAGGATCGGCTGGACACCCTGGGGCACGTGCGCGATGCCGGCATGAAGGTCTGCTGCGGCGGCATCATCGGCATGGGCGAGTCCCGCGCCGACCGCGCCGGGCTGCTGGTGGAACTGGCCAACCTGCCCCAGCCGCCCGAGAGCGTGCCCATCAACCGCCTGGTGCCGGTGCCCGGCACGCCGCTGGCGGAAACCGCGCCGCTGGACGCCTTCGAGTTCGTCCGCACCGTCGCCGTGGCCCGCATCCTCATGCCCCGCTCCTACGTGCGCCTCTCCGCGGGCCGCGAGACCATGAGCGAGGAGATGCAGGCGCTGTGCTTCCTGGCCGGGGCCAACTCCATCTTCTACGGCGAGAAGCTGCTCACCTGTCCCAACCGCGAGGCGGACACCGACGCCCAGCTGTTCGAGCGCCTCGGCCTGCGCCTGGAGGCCAACGACTGCCACGCCCACTACGGCGACGAGGACCACAGTCACTGAGGCATGATTCACCACGAAGGCACGAAGGACACGAAGAAGGGCGTGAAGAAGCGCGTGGGGCGAGGTCTATAGCGTCGATGATCCTTGCGTGCGCCTATATGTGTCGTTGCCTCGGGCTTCCCGTCACGACGCCAATGACTCCGGTGCCCTGTCAGGCTTCGTGTCCTTCGTGCCTTCGTGGTGAAAACCGGGGGAATGTCGCCGATGAGCGCTGACAATCCGATGCGGGAGGCGCTGGCGGCGGAGCTGGCGGAGCGGCGCGCGGCGCGGCTCTACCGCGAGCGGCTGGTGGTGGAGAGCCCCCAGGGCCCCGAGCTGGTGGTGGGGGGGCGGCGGTTCCTCTCCTTCTGCAGCAACGACTACCTGGGGCTGGCCGCCCACCCGGAGGTGGCGGCGGCGTTCCGGCGCGGGGTCGATCGCTGGGGCGCCGGCAGCGGCGCCTCGCACCTGGTGACCGGCCACAGCGCCGCCCACCATGCGCTGGAGGAGGAGCTCGCCGCCTTCACCGGACGGGAGCGGGCGCTGCTCTTCTCCACCGGCTACATGGCCAACCTGGGCGCGATCACGGCGCTCCTCGGGCGCCGGGACGCGGTGTTCCAGGACCGGCTCAACCACGCCTCCCTGCTGGATGCCGGATTGAGTTCCGGGGCCCGCTTCCGCCGCTTTCCCCACGCCGATGCCGCGGCGCTGGCCCGGCAGCTGGCCGGCTCCGGCGCGCGGCGGCGGCTGGCGGTCACCGACGGGGTGTTCAGCATGGACGGCGACCTGGCGCCCCTGCCCGGGCTGGCGGCCGCCTGCCGCGAGCACGGGGCGTGGCTGCTGGTGGACGATGCCCACGGCCTGGGGGTGCTGGGGGCGAACGGGCGCGGAACCCTGGAGCATTTCGGCCTCGGCGCCGCGGAGGTGCCGGTGCTGATGGGCACCCTCGGCAAGGGCTTCGGCACCGCCGGGGCCTTCGTCGCCGGCGACGAGACCCTGGTGGAGTACCTGGTGCAGTTCGCCCGCACCTACGTCTACACCACCGCCCTCCCGCCGGCCGTCGCGGAAGCGACCCGCGCCAGCCTGCGGCTGGTGCAGTCCGAGGGCTGGCGGCGGGACCACCTGCGCGCCCTGGTGGCGCGCTTCCGCCGTGGTGCGGAGCAGCTGGGGCTCGCTCTGATGCCCTCCGGGAGTCCCATCCAGCCGCTGCAGGTGGGGGATGCGGGCCGGGCCCTGGCGCTGTCCGCGGCGCTGCGCGAGCGGGGCATCCTCATCACCGCCATCCGGCCGCCCACCGTGCCGGCGGGCGGCGCGCGGCTGCGCATCACCCTCAGCGCCGCCCACGGCGAGGCCCAGGTGGATCGCCTGCTGGCGGCGCTGGAGACGGTGCTGTCCGACACCCCGCCCGCGGTGGATGGCGGTGCCCCACCCGCAGCGGTGAGCCGGTGATGAACGACGCTGCACGCCCGATCCCGGCTCCCGCCGCGGCCGGCGCCGCGCCCTGGTCGCAGACCATCGGCACGGGGCCCGACCTGGTCCTGCTCCACGGCTGGGGTCTGCACAGCGGCATCTGGGCGCCGCTGCTGCCGGCGCTGAGCCGGCGGTTCCGGGTGACCTGCATCGACCTGCCCGGCTTCGGCGCCAGCGCCCCGCTGGCGGGCGGCTACGATGCCCGCGCCCTGGCCGGGGCGGTGCTGGCCGCCGCGCCGCCGCGAGCGGCCTGGCTGGGCTGGTCGCTGGGCGGCATGGTGGCCCTGCAGGCCGCGGCCCTGGCCCCGGAGCGGGTCACGCGGCTGCTGCTGGTGGCGGCCAGCCCGCGCTTCGTCCAGGGCGTGGACTGGCCCCACGCCGTCAGCGCCGAGCTGCTGGAACGCTTCTGCGACGAACTGGCCCGGGACTACCGCGCCACCCTCGGACGCTTCCTGGCGCTGCAGGCCCAGGGCAGCGAGCGGGCCCGGGAGGAGCTGCGCGGGCTGCGGGAGATCCTCTTCGCGCGCGGGGAGCCGGCCCTGGCGGGACTGCAGGGCGGCCTGGAGATCCTGCGCACGGCGGACCTGCGCCCGGAGCTGGCGGCGCTGCGGCAGCCGCTGCTGTGGGTGGGCGGCCGGCGCGACACCCTGGTGCCGCGGCGCGTCACCGAGGGGCTGCTGGAGCTGAACGAGGGGGTGGAGACCTGGGTGGTGCCGGGCGCCGCGCACGCACCGTTCCTCTCCCACCCGGAGCCGCTGCTGGACAGGGTGAGGACGTTCGTGAATGGATAAGGGGCCGGTTGCTCCCATCGACAAGCGCCTGGTGGCCGGGGCCTTCAGCGCCGCCGCGGCCCGCTACGACGAGGCAGCACAGCTGCAGCGGGAGGTGGGCGACCGGCTGCTGGAACGGCTGGAGCTGGTGCGCATCGACCCGCGCCGGATCCTGGACGTGGGCGCGGGCACCGGGCGCTACAGCGAGCGGCTGGGCCGGCGCTACCGCAGGGCCCGGGTGGTGAGCCTGGACATCGCGCCGGGCATGCTGGCGGTGGCCCGCTCGCGCACGGGGTGGTTCGCCCGCCGGAGCTTTCTCTGCGCCGACGCCGAGTGCCTGCCGCTGGCGGATGCCTCGGTCGAGCTGCTCTTCTCCAACCTGACCCTGCAGTGGTGCACCGATCTGGACCGCACCTTCGCCGAGTTCCGGCGCGTGCTGCGCCCCGGCGGGCTGCTGATGTTCTCCACCCTCGGGCCCGACACCCTGAAGGAGCTGCGGGCGAGCTGGCGGGCGGTGGACGGGGGCGTGCACGTCAACACCTTCGCCGACATGCACGACGTGGGCGACGCCATGGTGCGCGCGCGCCTTGCCGGCACGGTGCTGGACATGGAGTATTTCACCCTCACCTACCCGCAGGTGGACGGGCTGATGCGGGATCTCAAGGTGCTCGGCGCCCACAACGTCAACCGCGGCCGCAGCCGCGGTCTCACCGGCCCCGGCCGGGTGCGGGCCCTGCGCCAGGCCTACGAGCGCTTCCGGACCCCCGGGGGGCTGCTGCCGGCCACCTACGAGGTGGTCTACGGCCACGCCTGGGCCCCCGAGGCGGACGCGCGGCCGCAGCCGCGCGGCCCCGCCGGCGAGGTCCACGTCCCGTTCCCCGCCTGGCGCCGGCCGGGGACCCGGGGTTGAGCGGCCGGTGACCGGACAAGCTGAATAGACAGGATTGACAGGATTTTTTTCAAACAGGGCCCCGGGGCGTGGTTTGGTCCGATCGGCTGGTCGGAAGGCGCACGTCGATCCGTGTGCTGCAGATTCCGACTCCAACCTGCCTTACCACTAATCCTGCAAATCCTGTCTATTGAAATTTTCCTTCGTATGGCTGGCTGAGCAGAGGAGTGGCGGATGCGCGGGTTCTTCGTGACCGGGACCGATACCGGGGTGGGCAAGACGCAGGTGGCGCTGGGGCTGCTGGCGCTGATGAACGGCGCCGGGCTGCGGACGCTGGCGATGAAGCCGGTCTCGAGCGGCTGCATGGTCACGCCCGGGGGGCTGCGCAACGAGGATGCCCTGCGCCTGGAGGTGGCCGCCTCCGAGGCGGTGCCCTATACCGAAGTGAACCCCTTTGCCTACGCGCCGGCCATCGCCCCCCACATCGCCGCGGACGAGGCGGGTGACGGGCCGCGGGTGACGGATCTGGTGGCTGCCTTCGACACCCTGCTCCGGCACCCGGCCGATGCGGTGGTGGTGGAGGGGGCCGGCGGCTGGCGGGTGCCCATCAACCCCGACGAGACCCTGGCCGACTTCGCCCGCGAAATCGGGCTGCCGGTGGTGCTGGTGGTGGGGATGCGGCTCGGCTGCCTGAACCACGCGCTGCTCAGCGCCGAGGCGATCCGGCGCGACGGCCTGGTCCTGGCCGGCTGGGTGGCCAACCAGGTGGAGGGGACGATGGCGCGCGCCGCGGAGAATCTCGCCACCCTGGAACGGCTGATGCCCGGCCCGTGCCTGGGCGTGGTGCCCCACCTGCCGGCGCCCACCGCCGATCTCATGGTCGCCAGCCTCGACAACAAGGCCGTCCTCGGCCACCTGGGTGGCTCCTGACATCCCCCCGCCGGCGCGTCCCGGTCTAAACTGAAAGTCTTCGCCCCCGTGGCCCGAACAGGCCTGGACGCATCGCGATGAGACGTACCGCCTCGCTGGAATTCCGGCTCCTCGCCCTCGTGGCGGTCACCTTCGTGGGCCTGCTGCTGGCGGTGACCATCCCCCTGGTCATGCTGGTCTATCCCAGCTTCGAGCGCCTGGAGCAGGAGCGGGCGCGGGAGGATCTGCAGCGGGTGGTCGAGACCCTGCAATCCCGCCTTGCCGGCCTGGATCTGACGGCCCTTGACTGGTCGGCCTGGGATGAAAGCTATCGCTACGCCCAGGGCCGCAATCCGGATTTCCCCGCGCGGGAGCTCACGATGGAGAACATGGTTACCGCCGAATTCGACCTGGTCATGTACCTCGATCCGAAGGGAAAGACCCTCTGGTCCGGGGCCTATGACGCCGAGGCGGGCCGGATGGTGGACAACGACGCTCTCCTCGGCGCGGGTTTTCCGCCCGAACACCCGTTGCTGCGGCAGCCGGATCTGGTTACCGGTGTCACCGGCATCCTGCGCACAAGGCGGGGGCCCATGCTGGTGGCGGCCACTCCCATCATCACCAGCGCCCGGACGGGGCCGGCGGCGGGTATTTTACTGCTGGGGCGCCTGCTCACCCCGGCGCGGGTGGACGCGATCCGGCACCAACTGGACATGGATGCCACCATCACCCCCCTGTCCGGGCCTCCGCCCGGTGAACTCTCCACCGGGGTGGTGATCGCCCGCCATGCCCGGATGCTGACGATCACCCGATTCTACCCCGATGTCGAGGGCCAGCCCTACCTCCGGATCGATCTGCACCTGCCCCGGGACATCACCCGGGAGGGGCGGCTGGCGATAACCTATGCCCTGCTGGCGATTCTGCTCACCGGCCTGGGGGTGCTGGGGGTGCTGTTCGGGCTGCTGCACCGGGGCGTGGTGAAGCCGCTGCGACAGCTCAGCAGCACCATCGTGCGCCTGGGCCGGGGCGAGGATGTGGCCGCGCGGCTGCCGGTCCAGCGCCGGGACGAGCTGGGCATCCTGGCGCGTTCCGTGCGCCGCATGCACAACCGCATCGTCCACCACGCCCACTACGACACGCTGACCCACCTGCCCCGGCGCTCCCTCTTCCAGAGCCAGTCCCGGGCGCTGCTGCAGCGCCTGGAGCGGACGGGGGGCACCGCGGCGGTCCTGTTCCTGGACCTGGACGGATTCAAGGAGATCAACGACCGCTTCGGCCACCAGGCGGGCGACCGGTGCCTGCAGGAGGTGGCCATGCGGCTGCGCCGGGAGGTGCGTGGCTACGACCTGGTGTCGCGCCTGGGCGGGGACGAGTTCGCGCTGCTGCTGGAGGGCATCGACGGCCATGGGGCGGCGGAGACGCTGGCAGGCAAGATCCTGTCCGCACTGGAGCCGCCCTGCACGGGTGCCGGCGGCGTTTCCGTCACCGGGAGCATCGGGATCAGCCTCTATCCCCGCGATGGCGTTACGCTGGAGATTCTCATCGCCCATGCGGACCAGGCCATGTACGCGGCCAAGCAGGCCGGCAAGAACTGCTGCCGCTGCTACGCGCCCTAGGAGCCCGCCGTGCTCGGGACTGATCGGCCGCGGCGGCGGGACAGCGGCCCGTCTGCCCCCGCTCTGCCGCGGTCTCGCTATGATCGCCCGGGCCCGACCGGCTCCTGGCGGAGGTCGATCCGCTCCAGCACCCGCCGCGTCGCCGCCAGGAACCGCTCCACCTCCGTCTCGCCCATGGCCGTGGAGACGCAGCCGGCGCCGCGCGGATCGAGCATCACGCCCTCGTTCAGCAGGCCCAGGAACAGCGTGTGGCGGCGGCCCGGATCGGCGCCCATCACCTCGCGGTAGCTGCGCACCGGCGCGCCGGTGAAATGGATGCCGAACAGGGAGCCGGCGCCGGTCACCCGCGCCGAGAGCCGGTGGGCGTCGAACAGCGACTGCAGCCCGGCGCGCAGGCGCTCCCCGAGCCGGTTGATGCGGTCGCAGGCCCCGGCGTCCAGCTGTTCCAGGGCGCTGATGCCCGCGCGCAGACTGACCGGGTTGGCGTTGAGGCTGCCGGGGTGGGGCACCCGCGGAACCTGCTCGCGCGGGTCGAACTGGGCCATCACGTCGGCGCGGCCGCCGAACACGCCGAGGGGAAAGCCGCCGCCGATCATCTTGCCCAGGCAGGTCAGGTCCGGGCGGATCCCGTACCACGCCTGGGCGCCGCCCGGCGCCAGCCGGAAGCAGACCACCTCGTCGAAGATGAGCAGGATGCCGTGGGCCGCGGTCACCTCCCGCAGCATGGCCAGGAAGGCGGGCTCGGCGGGAATCATCCCCGCCGAGCCCTGCACCGGCTCCACGATTACCGCCGCCAGTCCGTCGGCATGGGCCTCGATCAGCGCCCGGGTCTCGGCCACGGCGTTGAAGGGCAGCACCAGCACCTCCTCCAGCGTCCCCGGTGCCAGGCCCAGGGAGCTCGGCACCGCCCGGGGACAGTCGAGGGGGCCGGCCGCGGCGGGGTCCGGGTGGGTGCTCACCATCATCGGGTCCTGGCTGCCGTGGTAGCCGCCCTCCATCTTGGCGAACCGGCCGCGGCCGGTGAAGGCCCGCGCCGCCCGCACGGCATTGAGGGTGGCCTCGGTGCCCGAGTTGGTGAAGCGCAGCCGCTCCACGGAGGGGATCCGCCCATGGATGAGCCCCGCCAGCTCCACCTGGGTGGCCGAGGGGCCGGGAAAGCAGCTGCCGTGGGTGAGCTGGTCCGCCACCGCGGCCAGCACGCCGGGATTGCGGTTGCCGTGCACCAGGGCGGTGTGGTTGCTGCTCAGGTCCAGCAGCCGGTGCCCGTCGACATCGGTCAGCCAGCAGCCCTCGCCGTGCTTGATGAACAGCGGATAGGGGGGGTAGAAGAGGGTGCTGCGGGTGTCGCCGCCGGGCAGGTGACGCACCGCTTCGGCCATGAGCGCCGCGGAGCGGGGCGTGCGCTCACGGTAGCGCGCCGCTTCCGACGGGTAGCCGCCGTGACTGGTCAGGGGCATGGGGATCTCCATGACGGCCCCGGCGCGGACGGGCCGGGGATCGCAGGGAGCATGTTACCGCCGCCGGCCCGGCCAGGACCACCGTCGCAGCCGCGGGCGGCGGGGCGCGGGATTGGCAGCGCCGCGGGCGGCGGGGCGTCACCTTGCATGCCCGGAGGCTTTTGAGTAACGTCCACAACTCGTTGCCCGGCCGGGCCTTGAGCTCCGCGTTCTCCATGTCCCATTCCGACGCATCCGCCAGCGTTCCGCCCGCCCCGCCGCAGGCCCCCGGGGACGGACGCCGGTGGGGGCGGCTGTTCCTGCTGGCAGTGGGCCTCTACGTGCTGGCGCATCTGCTGCTGCGGCTGCTCGCCTCGCCCACCGTCGGCGTGGATGACGTGGAGCAGGTCATCTTCAGCCAGTCCCTGGCGCTCGGCTACGGCACGCTCCAGCCGCCCCTCTACACCTGGCTGCTCCATGGCCTGGAGCTCGTGCTCGGTCCCGGGGTGCTCGCCGCGGCGCTGCTCAAGTACGCGCTGCTGCTGCTCACCTACCTGGGGTACTACCTGAGCGGGCGCCGGCTGCTGAACGATCCGCGCCTGGCCGTGCTCGCCGCGCTATCGCTGTCGCTGCTGGGACCGCTGGCGTGGGGCATCCACCAGGGCGTCACCCACACCATCCTGCTCGCCGCGGTCTGCGCCTGGACCCTGCACGCGGTGCTGCGCATCGCCGCCACCGGGCAGCGCCGGGACTATCTCTGGCTGGGGCTGCTGCTGAGCGCGGGCATCCTGGCCAAGTTCAACTACGTCCTGTTCGCCCTCGGGCTGCTGGCCGCCGCGCTGGCGGAGCCGGCGCTGCGGTCCCGGCTGCTGCACCGGCGCTTCCTGCTGACCCTCATCCCGGCCGCCGCCGTGACCCTGCCCTACCTGGCCTGGGTGCTCGCCGATGCCCAGGGCGTGGCCGCCGGCCTGGAGCGGAAGCTGGTGGCGGGGAGCGATCGTCCCTACCTGGCGGGGCTGTGGCAGGGGCTGCGCGGGCTCGGGGTGGCGCTGGTGGAGTTCCTGAGCCCCCTGTGGCTGGTGCTCGCCCTGGTGCTGCCCGGGGTCTATGGGCGGCGGCATGCCCCCCGGGGCGCCGAGGGGCTGGACGCCGAGCGCCTGCTGGCGGTGTTCCACCTCGCCGTCCTCGGGCTGCTGCTGGCGGGGGTGCTCGCCGGGGGCATCACCTTCCTCAAGGGCCGCTGGATGCACCCGGTGCTGATGCTGGCGCCCCTCTATGCCTTCGTGCGCCTGGAGCGCCGCGGCTACAGCCTCCGCCGGCTGCGGATCCACGCCTGGACCCTGGGGGTGCTGGCGGTCCTGGTCATGGGTGCGCTCGCGCTCCAGGCCTGGGTGGCGCCGCGCTGGGGCAGCACCGCGCGAATCCACGAGCCGTGGCCGGAACTGGCCGATCGCGTGGCGCGGGCGACCGGTCTGGAGCAGGGCACGGTGGCCGCCGCCGACGAGCATATCGGCGGCAACTTCCGCGTCCGCTTCCCCCGGGCGCGGGTGGTGACGGCCCACTACCCGGACTATCTCCCGCCGCCGGGCACCGGTGAGCCGGGCGGCTGCCTGCTGGTGTGGCGCGGCGGGAAGACGGCGGGACCGCCGGCGGAGCTGCTCGACTACGCCCGTGACCGGCTCGGGGTGGTCCTGCCCGCCGCGGGCGCCGTCTCCGGCACGGCCGTGGCCGCCCTCCGCCACGCGCCGGAGCGGACCCGGGAGATCGGCTGGCTGTGGCTCCCCGGGGGCAGCGGGGAGTGTCGCTGAGACCATGACCGGATTCCGCGGACCGTTCCTCCGTTCCCTGCTCCGGCGCCTGCCGCGGCTGCTAATGCTGGTGGCGCTGGTGTTCCCGCTGGCCTGGTACGGCCCGGATGATTTCCGCTTCCTGCAGGGGGCGGTCCGGGTGCAGGGCACGGTGCTGGCCCCGGAGGGGGAGGCGGGGCTGCTGGGCGGGACGCCCTTCGTGCGCATCGCCTTCAGCCTGGGGGAGGCGCGCTACCGCTACAGCGCCGCGCTCTACCCCTTCGAGCGCCCGGCGGCGGGTGAACAGGTGGCGGCCCTGTTCAATCCCGATCAGCGCCCCTTTTTGAAGCTGGACCGGCCCTGGCACCGCTACCGGGTCCTCGGTGCCTGGTTGCTGCTGGCGGCGGTCGTGCTCGCGCTGTTCCTGTTGCGCCGCCACCATCGTCGTCGGGCCGGCGGCTCCGGCAGCCAGGCCTGAAGCGGGTCACCCTCAGAAGTAGGCCACCGTCTCGAAGAACTCGCTGTAGGGAATGTAGTGGCTGCCGTCGCAGGAGAAGGTCATGCCGATGAGACCGTTGATGGTGTTCATCGAGGCGTTGCGCAGGTAGATGGTCTGGTCGGTGAGGCGCAGGCGCCTGAAGTGGGCCAGGATCTCCGGCACCACCTCGTTGGGGATCTCCGGGCGCTCGGCCAGCACCACGCTCGGGAACTGATCCAGGAAGCCGGGGGCGAACACCTCCTCGCCCACGAACACCCGGTAGCGGTAGGGGTCGTTGTAGAACCAGCAGGTGAGCTGGTTGCTGGCGAAGTGGATCTTGGCGTGGAAGACGCCATGCATCAGCACCAGCGCCTCGGTCACCGCCATCAGTTCATCGATCTGTTCGTCGAACAGGCTCGGGGTACGTGATTGCTGGAACACGAAGTTGCGGATCGAGGGGTCTCCCTTGATCTGCAGCCACTGCTGCTTTCTCGGTGGTTCTTTCATCGTCACTCCACTGGATTTCCCGGTGCGGCACCGGGACCCGCCAGATGCCGGTTCCGGTTGGTGGGAACTCTATCATCCGCCCGTGAATCCTGCTTGACGCAAGGAATTTCCTCGCCTGCCGGTCTGCTGTGTACGACACGGTGTCCGGAGCCGGCTCCGGGAGGTTCCATGCTGTCCCGTACGCTGACCGCCCTGCTGTTGCTGTCGGCATTCGGTGGCGCTGGTGGCGGCGAGGGCGGTCCCAGCGGTTTCGAACTCGCCGGTGCGCTGATCCCGGCCGAGTCGATCCATGCGGGCGGGCCGCCCCGCGACGGCATCCCCGCCATCGACAACCCCCGTTTCGTCTCCGCCGCGCAGGCCGGCTGGCTGCGCGACAGTGATCGGGTCCTGGGCCTGGAGTACGACGGCGAGGCCCGGGCCTACCCGGTGGCCATCCTCAACTGGCACGAGATCGTCAACGATCGCTTCGGTGGCGAGGGGGTGGTGGTCACCTTCTGTCCCCTGTGCGGGACCGGGATGGCCTTCTCCGCGCGGGCCGCGGGGCGGGAACTCGGGTTTGGCGTTTCCGGTCTGCTCTATAACAGCGACATGCTGCTCTATGACCGGGGGACGGAGTCGCTCTGGTCCCAGATCCTGGGCCGTGCCGTGAGCGGCCCGTTGGCAGGCACCCGGCTGGAGCCGGTGCCCCTCGTCCACACCACCTGGGGCGCCTGGCGGGCGGTTCATCCGGGGTCCCGGGTCCTGTCCCGGGAGACCGGCCATGAACGGGACTACGGACGCGATCCCTACGCGGGCTACGCCGACAGCGACGGCGTATGGTTTCCGGTCACCCGGCGCGATCCCCGCTACCATCCCAAGGAGCCGGTGCTGGGGCTGGCACTCGACGGCCGCCACAAGGCCTATCCCTTCACCGAGCTCGCCCGTCTCGACGGGCCGGTGCGTGACACCCTCGCCGGACAGCCCGTGGAGGTGCGCTTCGATGCCCTGGCCCGCAGCGCTGTCGCCACCGATGGTGACGGCGGGCTGCTGCCCGCCGTCACCGCCTACTGGTTCGCCTGGATCGCCTTCCACCCCGACACCGAGGTCTTCACGGCGCCCTGAGCCTGGCGCCTGCCATTGGTACGGGCTCTATTCGAGGGCGTCCAGGCTCCAGCCCACGCCGCCCAGGGTGGCCTCGGGATGGTGCCGCCGCACCCGCGCCTCGACTTCCCCCACCCGAGCCTTGGGGATATCCACCATGACCAGCACCTCGCCGTGGTTCAGGGCGGAGCGGAACGCCTCGAGGTGGGTGTCGGGGAGGGTGAGAAAAACCAGGCCGATGGCCAGTGTGATGGCCATGAACGCGGCCCCCACCATCGACCAGGTGGCGCCGCTGGCCCACAGGCCGTAGACGAACAGTGCCAGGGCGAGGAAGAACAGGGCCAGGTTACCGTTCCAGAACCAGCGCTCCAGCCGGTGCCGCGGGTCATCCATGATGCGGCGCCGCCAGCCGGATCGCCGCTTGCCCGTGTAGGTGTGGATGTGGGCGCGGACGATGCCGGCGGCCTTCAAATCGGCGATGACCTGCTGCGCATGGGCGCTGTCTGGGAGCAGGAAGTAGAGTCTGCGTTTCATGACGTCTCCTCCTTGTCGGCACGGGTACATCCCGTTAAAAACCTATTAAAATACTCATGTATAGGGATGTGACAGCCAAGAGGGCCAAGGGTTCGGCAGCCTTCAGGCGGCGGGTTCTTCCGCGGCGGCATGGCGCGGCTATACTGTCGCCATGCCGACCGTCGACCTGCGCTCCGATACCGTCACCCGTCCCACGGCCGCCATGCGCGAGGCCATGGCCCGCGCCGAGGTGGGCGATGACGTGATGGGCGAGGATCCCACCGTCAACGGGCTGCAGGAGGCGGTGGCCGCGCTGCTGGGCAAGGAGGCGGCCCTGTTCATGCCCAGCGGGACCATGGCCAACCAGGTCGCGGTCCGCACCCACACCGAGCCCGGCGACGAGATCATCCTCGAGGGAACGGCCCATATCTACATCTACGAGGGCGGCGGCTTTGCTGCGCTGTCGGGCGTGTCGGTGTGCTGCGCCCCCGGCGAGCGCGGCCTGCTTACCCCCGCGGCGGTGGCCGCCGCGATCCGCGCCCCCGGCAGCCTCTCCCACTTCCCGGTCACCCGGCTGCTGTGCCTGGAGAACAGCGCCAACCGCGGCGGCGGCACCGTCTACACGCCGGCCCGGACCCGGGCGCTGGCGGTGGTGGCCCGCGAGCACGGGCTCGCACTGCATCTCGACGGCGCGCGGCTGCTCAACGCCGCCGTGGCCCAGGGGGTGGACCCGGCTGAGCTGGCCGAACCGTTCGACTCGGTGTCGGTGTGCCTGAGCAAGGGGCTCGGTTGCCCGGTGGGCAGCCTGCTGGCCGGATCCCGGGCCTTCATCGAGCGCGCCCACCGCTTCCGCAAGCAGTTCGGCGGCGGCATGCGCCAGGCCGGCATTCTCGCCGCCGCCGGTCTCCACGCCCTGGAGCGCCACGTGGACCGGCTGGCGGATGATCACCGCCGCGCCCGGCGCCTGGCGGAGGCGCTGGCCCGGCTGCCGGGGCTCGAGGTGGACCTGGAGGCGGTGCAGACCAACATGGTCTACATCGGGCTGCCCGCGGGAGCGGACAACGCCGCCTGGCTGGCGGAGCTGAAGGCGCGGGGGGTGCTGGCGGGGGCGGTGAAGCCGGGGCTGCTGCGGGCGGTGACCCACCTCGACGTGGATGACGCCGGCATCGATGCGGCGATAGACGCCTTCACGGCGCTGGCGCGCTGAAACACGACGGGGGCCGCAGGGCCCCCGTCGTCCTTATCAGGCCGCCTGGCTCAGACGTCGCCGGAGCCGGTGGCGCCGCGATCGGCCATCCGCTCGCCGGTGAGGCTCAGGCCCCGGACACCGTAGATGATGTCGGTATCCAGTTCCTGGCGGTGGGCGAAGCCCATGGCCGGGGGCGAGGAGGGGCCGGGGACGCCGGCGCCGTTGCCGTAGAGGACGTCGGTCGCCAGGTCGTGCTGCCCAACCGGGCGGTCCGCCATGAAGGGTGCCGGGGCCGAGGTGGCGGTGGAGCCGGCGTTCCAGAGCAGGTAGCTGCCGTCATTGTGGCTGCCGCCGTCGGCGGCCGCGGTACCGGCCAGTGCGGCCAGGGCGAGAAACAGGGCGGTGCGGGTGGTCTTCATGCTGGCTCTCCTGTCTTGCTGGGGATTCTGTCGTGGCAGCCCGGATGGCTGTTGCCAGGACTGTTGCAGATGCCGTGCCAGAACCTTGCGCAAACAATAAAGCCAGTAGGAACAGGCAGTAACGATATTTCTCCGGATGCAGATCCCGGCCGCAGAGGCGGGGTGTTAACGGAACGTGTCAACGTTTCGTCGAGCCGGGGCCGCGGTGGATGGCCGCGTGGCCGAAGCGGGTCCGCACGGCGTCGGCCACGGCATCGAGGCGGCCCTGTCGGCGGCGGTCCGGTTCCGCGAACAGGTCCGCCTGCCGCGGCGCCTCCGCCTCGAAGCCGCTCACGCCCATCCCGAGCAGCCGGACCGGCGGCAGGGGGCGGGGCAGGCGGGTGCGGAACAGCTCCCGGCTGGTCCGCCACAGCTCCCGGGTGAGATCGGTCGGGCGGTCCAGGGTACGGGCGCGGGTCAGGGTGGTGAAGTCGTGCAGGCGCACCTTCAACTGGACGGTGCGCGCCTCCAGTCCCGCCCGCCGCAACCGTTCGGCCACCTGCTCGGTCAGCGCCAGCAGCCACGCCTCCAGCAGTTGCGGGTCGGCCACGTCCTCGGCGAAGGTGTTCTCGTGGGAGATGGATTTCGCCTCCTGGTCGGTGACCACCGGGCGGGGATCGATGCCGTGGGCCAGCTGCCGGAGCTGTTCGCCCCCGCTCCCGAGCGCCTGCTGCAGCATGGCCGGCGGCAGACGACGCAACTCGCCGATGGTCTGTATCCCCCGCGCGGCGAAGAAGCGTCCGGTCACCTTGCCCACCCCCCACAGCCGCCCCACCGGCAGCGGATCGAGGAAGGCCTGCTCCGTGCCGGGCTCCACCACCACGAAGCCGGCCGGCTTGCGCAGGTCGCTGGCGATCTTGGCCAGGAACTTGTTCGGCGCCACGCCCACCGAGGCGTCCAGCCGCTCCTCGGCGGCTATCTCCGCCTGGATGCGCCGGCCGATGGCGGACGCGGTGCCGAACAGCCGTTCGCTGGCGCCGACGTCCAGGAACGCCTCGTCCAGGGAGAGCGGCTCCACCTGGGGGGTGTAGCGGCGGAAGATGGCGTGGATGCGCCCGGACACCTCCGCGTAGAGGGCGAGCCGCGGCGGGACCCGGATGGCGTCGGGGCACAACCGCACGGCGCGGGCCATGGGCATGGCGCTGTGCACCCCGTAGCGGCGTGCCGCGTAGTTGGCCGCCGCCACCACGCCCCGGCCCTCGGGGCTGCCCCCCACCACCACCGGGCGGCCGCGCAGCTCCGGCCGCTCCCGCTCCTCCACCGAGGCGTAGAATGCGTCCATGTCGATGTGAAGGATCATGGCGGGTGCGTGGGGTGAGTGCGTGAGTGCGTGAATGCGTGAATGCGTGAGTGCGTGAATGCGTGAATGCGTGAATGCGTGAATGCGTGAATGCGTGAGTGTGTGAGTGCGTGAATGCGTGAGTGCGTGAATGCGTGAGTGCGTGAGTGCGTGAGTGCGTGGGTGCGCTGGTCCGGATTCATCCGGCCAGGCTGGGCTCATCGCTGCCTCTGGTGTGTGTGATTTGCTGACAGCTGACGGCTGAGGCACGGGACTGCCGCACCTCCCTTCTCGCCGATCGCAAACCATCCTGTCAATCCTGGAAAATCCTGTCCATTCGGCTTTCAGCCCCGCGGGTGGAAGACCCGGTAGGTGGCGGGGACCAGCAGCAGGCTCACCAGCAGGGAGAAGGATAGGCCGGAGACGATGGTCACCGCCAGGGGCTGGAGCAGCTCCGAGCCCTCGCCGACGCCCAGCGCCAGGGGCAGCATGCCCATCACCGTGGTGAGGGTGGTCATCAGGATCGGGCGCAGGCGCAGCCGGGCGGCTTCCACCAGCGCCTCGCGCACCGCCAGCCCCCGCCGGCGCAGGATCTCCACGTATTCCACCAGCACGATGGCGTTGTTCACCACGATGCCGGCGAGCATGATGAGGCCCAGCCACACCGGCATGGACAGCGGCAGGCCGCTGATGCGCAGGCCCAGGGCGGCGCCGATGGCGGCGAAGGGCACGCTCAGCAGGATCACCAGCGGATTGCGCAGCGACTCGTACTGGACCGCCATCACCACGAACACCAGGAACAGGGCCAGGCCGAGCAGCAGCCCGGCGGTGGTGCGTCCCGCCTGCAGGGCCTCCAGCGTACCGCCCTCGTAGGCGCTGTAGCCGGGCGGCAACTCCAGCTCCGCGGCGGCCGCCTGCAGCCGCAGTGCGGCCTCCCCGAGGGTCACTTCCCCGTCCGGCGCCGCGGTCACCTCCACGATGCGCTGCTGGTTGTCGCGCCGGATCTCGGCGGGCGCGGCCACCAGCGTCACCTGTGCCACGTCACCCAGGTAGACCGGTGGGCGATCCCCCCCGGAGGGGAACAGCAGGATCTCCTCCAGGTCCGCGGGGTTGCCGATCTGCGCCCGCGGCAGGCGCAGCCGAACGTCGAAGCTGCGGTCGCCGTCGAGGTAATCGGTGACCACCTCGCCCTCCAGGGCGCGGCGCACCGCCTTGCCCACCTCCGCCACGTCCAGCCCCAGGGCGGCCGTGCGTTCGCGGTCCGGTACCACGGCCACCTCCTGGCGCACGCTCTCGGTGGAGCTCTGCACGTTGCGCAGGCCCGGCACCCGCGTCAGCCGCTCCACCGCGGTCTCGGCCAGTCGCTCCAGGACGGCCAGATCCGGGCCCTGGATGCGGAGGCTGAGCTCGTCGCTGCCCCGTCCCAGGCTGATGCCGCGGATGCCCTGGGTGCGCAGGAACACCCGCAGGCCCGGCAGGCGCAGGGCGTCGATCTCGCCCTTGACCCGGCGGATCCAGGCCTCGCTGCTCAGGGCCCGCCGGGTGCGCGGTACCAGTTGTACCTGGAGGCTGGTGCGGTTGCTGGCCTCGAACTGGGAGCGGCCGAAGACGAAGCCGCCCACGGTGGCGAACACGGTCTCCACCTCGGGCTGGGCCAGCAGCAGCTGCTCCACCCGGGTGGCGGCGCGATCCATCTCCTCCAGCGAGGCGCCGGGATCGGCGGTCAGGCTGATGCGGATGCGGCCGTCGTCGAGCTCGGGCAGGAAGGCCTGGCTGCCGGAGAGGAAGGTGCCCGCGGTGACCCAGAGGGCCGCCAGGAACACCAGCCACGGCAGCCAGGGAAGGCGCAGGGCGAGGCCCACCGTGCGGGCATAGCCGCGGCCGAGCCGGTCCATGAGTCCGTCCATGACGCGGCGCAGAGCCCCTTCGGATCGGGCCGGCACCCGCGCCGAGAGGGCCGGCACCAGGGTCAGGGCCACCACCAGCGAGGCGACGATGGCGGCCGAGATGGTGAAGATCAGCTCCCGGAAGATGAGACCCACCAGCCCGCCGATGAACAGGAACGGCAGCACCGCCGCGAGGTTGGTGGTGGTGGAGGCGACGATGGCGCCGTTGACCTCGGCGGCCGCTTCGGTTCCCGCCTGCTCGGGACTCTCTCCGGCGCGCTGGTGGCGGACGATGTTCTCCAGCATGACGATGGTGTTGTCCACCAGCATGCCCACCCCCAGGGCGAGGCCGCCGAGGGTCATCACGTTCAGCGTCAGGCCGCCCAGCACCATGAGCACGAAGGTGACCATGATGGCGATGGGGATGGCGCTGCCGATGATGAGGGTGCGGCGCACGCTGCCCAGGAACAGGTAGACCACCGCCATCGCCAGCAGTGCGCCGCTGGTCGCCGCCAGGGCGGCGTTGTTGACGGCGGTGCGCACGAACACCGCCTCGTCGCCCACGGGCGTGATGGTGACATCCGCCGGTATCAGGTCCTCGGCGCGCAGCCACTGCAGGCGCGCGTGGACGGCGTCGGCCACCGCCACCGTGTTCGCCGAGGGCTGCTTCTGGATGGAGAGCTTGATGCCGGGAATGTCGTTGAGGCGGATGCGCAGCCGCTCGTCCTGGTGGGTATCCACCACTTCGGCCACTTCCGCCAGGTGGACCGTTTCTCCGCCGGGCAGGGGGATGGGCAGCGCCGCCAGGGCGTCGAGACTCTCCAGCCGCCCGGCCGTGCGGCCCGACAGCTCGCTGCGGGCCATCTCCAGCCGACCGCCGGGGGTTTCGCGGTTGCCCGCCTGCAGGGCATCCACGAGGTCGTCCAGCGACAGCCCCAGCGCGCCCAGGCGGCGCGGGTCGGGCAGCACCTGGACCTCGCGCACCAGGCCGCCGCCCACCTCGGCGGCGGCCACCCCGGGCAGGGTCAGGAACCACTTGGCGAAGGTGTAGTCCACCCAGCTGCGCAGCTCCACCGGGTCGCGCAGGGTGGAGCTCACCACGAACTCCAGCACCGGAATCTGCGAGGGATCGCGCTTGTAGATGGTGGGCGGCTCGATGGTGTCGGGCAGGAAGCGCTTGGCCCGGTCGAGCCGGGTGCTGGCGTCGCGGAGCGCCCGATCGATATCGGTGCCGTAGGCGAAGGAGAGGTCCACGGCGCTGCGGCCCTCGGTGGTGGTCGACTGCACCGCGATGGCGTCCTCGGTGATGGCCAGCTGCTCCTCGAGCTGGCGGGTCACCTGGTCCTCCATCACCTCCGGGGGCACGCCGGGGTCCACCACCCGCACCCGCACCTCGGGGTAGATGATGTGGGGCAGCAGGTCCACGTTGAGCCGTCCCAGCGCGAAGCCGCCGAGGACGATCACGGCCAGGGCGAGCATGCTGACCCCGACCGGGTGGCGCACCGACCAGGCGGCGAGTCCTCCGCCCACGCCGCGGCCGGCGCTCATGGCGTCTCCCCGACCGGCTCCACGGACATGCCGTCCTTCAGGCCCAGGAAGCCCTTGGTGACCACCCGTGCACCGGCATCCAGTCCCTCCAGGATGCTGACGCGGGCGCCCAGCCGGGTCCCGGTGCGCACCTCGGCCCGGTGGGCGACGTTTTCATCGTCCAGGCGGAAGACGTACTCGCTGCCGCGATCCTGCTGCAGGGCCGTCAGGGGGATGCTGAGGGTGGTCAGCGCCGGAATCTCGAGGGTCACCCGCGCCAGCTGGCCGGCGCGCGCGCCCGGCGGGACCGGCTCGATGGTGATCTCCACCGTGCCGAGCCGGGTGCTGGCGTCCACCTGGGGATAGATGCGGCTGATGTGGCCGGCATGGGCTTCGCGGCCCAGGGCGTCGATGAGCACCCGCACCTTCTGGCCGAGGGCCAGGTGGGGGAGCAGCAGCTCGGAGACGGAGACCTCGGTCACCAGGGAGCCGGGGTCGATCAGGGTGAGCAGGTGGGTATGGCGCGGCACGGCGTCGCCCGGCTCCACCAGGCGGGCGCTCACCACGCCGGCGAACGGGGCCCGGATGACCATGTAGCCGAGCCGGGTGCGCAGCAGCGCCTCCTCGGCGCGCGCGACTTCCACCGCCGTGGCCGCCCGCGACACCTCGTCCTCGGAGACCATCTGCCGCTCCACCAGCCGCCGCAGCCGCTTCAGGTCCTGCTCCGCCTGGGCGCGGGTGGCGACGGCGCGCTCAAGCTCCGCGCGCAGCAGCGCATCGTCCAGCCGCGCCAGCACCGCGCCCTGCTCCACCCGGTCGCCCTCGTAGAAGGGCAGCTCGATGATCCGTCCCTCCTCCTGGTTGAACAGGCGCACCTGGCGGCGGGTGCGCAGGGTGCCGGTGCGGGTGCTGGCGTAGGGCAGGGGCGCGCGGCTGACCTCACCGGCGGCGACCAGGTGGGTGGCGGGCGGTGCTTTCTTCGGTGCCGGTTGCGATGTCCCCCCGTCCTGCGAGCAGGCCGTGGCGAGAAGGGAGGAGAGGAGCAGCAGCAGGGGCGGCAGGGCGCGGAGTCGTGGCTTCATGGAGTATCCCGACAGAGACTGGGGCGATTACAGCACAAGCCCGGGTTGCGGACCAGATCGGCTGCGCGGCCGGGCTCCGGCGGCCGGTTCAGGCGGCGGGCGGCGGTACCCGGAGCAGGAAGGTGACCGGCCCGTCGTTCACCAGCTGCACCTTCATGTCGGCGCCGAAGCGGCCGCTGGCCACCTTGCCGTGACGCTCGCCGGCGCGGTGGCAGAAGTGGTCATAGAGGCGCTCCCCCGTGGCGGGGTCGGCGGCCGGGGTGAAGCTCGGGCGCATGCCCTTGCGGGTGTCGGCGGCGAGGGTGAACTGGGAGACCACCAGCAGGTCGCCGCCGATGTCGGTGAGGCCGAGGTTCATGCGCTCGTTGCAGTCGGGGAAGATGCGGTAGCCCAGCACCCGCTCCAGCAGCCGCTCCGCCTGCCTCTCCGTGTCGCCGCGCTCCACGCCGAGGAACACCAGCAGCCCGGCGCCGATGTTGCCCACCGTCTCGCCCGCCACCACCACCCGCGCGGCGCTCACCCGCTGGAGGAGTGCGATCACGGCATATTCAACGCCAAGACGCCGAGGCGCCAGGACGCGAAGGGTTCAAGGGGCGGTTGCGCGGATGCCGGTCGAACGCTTTCGTTCAGACGCGCATTCGGCTGCCGCGGTCTGCTCTGAAGGAACTGGAACACCATTTTTTCTCTTCGCGTCTTGGCGTTGAATCTGTTGACCGGACGTTCCTCAGCCCACGCGGCGTCCCAGGCTGTTGGTGGCCCGCACCAGGGCGTCGACGATGCCCGGCTCGCTGGCGGCGTGGCCGGCGTCGGGGATGATCTGCAGCTCCGCATCGGGCCAGGCGCGGGCCAGCTGCCAGGCGTTCTCCAGCGGGCAGATGGCGTCGTAGCGGCCGTGGACGATGATGCCCGGGATGCCGGCCAGGCGGTGGGCGTCGCGCAGCAGCTGATCCGGTTCGAGGAAGCTGTCGTGCATGAAGTAGTGGCACTCGATGCGCGCCAGGCTCAGCGCGGTGAAGGGGTCGGCGAAGTGGTTCACCAGCTCCTCCCGCGGCAGCAGGGAGGCGGTGCGTCCTTCCCACAGGGACCACGCCTTTGCCGCGGCCATCCGCGCCACCTCGTCGTCGCTGGTCAGCCGGCTGTAGTAGGCGCGGACCAGGTCGCCGCGCTCGGCCTCGGGAATGGGTTCCAGGTACGCCTCCCAGTAGTCCGGGAACAGGCGGCTGGCGCCCTCCTGGTAGAACCAGCGGATCTCGTGGGGGCGGCAGAGGAAGATCCCGCGCAGGATCAGGCCCAGTACCCGCTCGGGGTGGGTCTCGGCATAGGCGAGGCCGAGGGTGGAGCCCCAGGATCCGCCGAACAGCATCCAGCGCTCCACTCCCAAGTGCTCGCGGATGGCCTCCATGTCGGCCACCAGCGCCTGGGTGGTGTTGCCGTCGAGCTCCGCGTGGGGGGTGGAGCGTCCGCAGCCCCGCTGGTCGAAGAGGATGATGCGGTAGAGCCCGGGATCGAAGAAGCGCCGGTGATAGGGCTCGCAGCCGGCGCCGGGCCCGCCGTGGACGAACAGGACCGGGATGCCGTCGGGATTGCCGCACTCCTCCACGTGCAGGACGTGGGGCGGCTCCACTGCCAGGCTGTGCTGGACGTAGGGACGGATGTCTGGATAGAGCGTGAGCCGGGTCACGAACCCTCCTGCTGGGTGGTTTCCATGCCGGGGATGGTGTCGCGAACGGCGGGGCAACTCAAGGCCCCGGCGCCGCCCGCCGTGGTGCGCCGCAAGACGGCTATGGACAATTTCCTACAACAGGACTGGCAATTGGCCGCTGGGCAGCGCCCATCCCTTTGCGCACACTGAATCTGCGTCAATCACTAGGAGTCGTATCCGGACTCGTCGTCCCCGAACCTCTGGTTCGGGGTTTTTTTTGCCTGTCGCAGCCCGGATTCCCCCGCCGCCTCCCGTGGCGGCGGTTCCGCCCCGCCCGAACCGGGGGGTGGATATCGTCATCCACCCCCCTGGCGGTCAACTCGCCTCGCTGTCGGTCCGTGAGGCGCGCTTGCGCTCGTGCTCCTTCAGGTGGCGCTTGCGCAGGCGGATGGCCTTGGGGGTGATCTCCACCAGCTCGTCGTCGTCGATGAACTCCATGGCCTGCTCCAGCGTGAGGTGGATGAAGGGCTCGAGGGCCACCGCGTCATCCTTGCCCGAGGCGCGGACGTTGGTCAGCTGCTTGCCGCGCAGGGCGTTCACCACCAGGTCGTTGTCGCGGGCGTGGATGCCGATGACCTGGCCTTCGTACACCTCGGTGTTGGGGCCGATGAACAGCCGTCCGCGCTCCTGCAGCTTCCACAGGGCGTAGGCCGGCGCCTTGCCCTGGGCATTGGAGATGATGACCCCGTTCTTGCGCCGGGCCACCGCGCCGGAACGCACCGGTCCGTAGTGATCGAAGACATGGTGCATCAGGCCGGTGCCGGAGGTCATGGTCATGAAATCGGTCTGGAAGCCGATGAGGCCGCGGGTGGGGATCATGAACTCGAGCTTCACCCGGCCCTTGCCGTCGGGCTGCATGTCGCGCATCTCCGCACCGCGCTGGCCGAGGGCCTCCATGACGGCGCCCTGGGCGTCGGTTTCCACGTCCACCACCAGGTGCTCGTAGGGCTCCTGGCGCTGGCCGTCGATGACCTGGAGGATGACCTCGGGACGGGAGATGGCCAGCTCGTAGCCCTCCCGGCGCATGTTCTCCAGCAGGATGGAGAGGTGCAGCTCGCCGCGCCCGGAGACGCGGAAGCGGTCGGGGTCGTCGGTGGGCTCCACCCGCAGGGCCACGTTGTGGATGAGCTCCCGCTCCAGGCGCTCCTTGATCTGGCGCGAGGTGAGGAACTTGCCCTCCTGCCCGGCGAAGGGGGAGGTGTTGACCTGGAAGGTCATGGTCACCGTGGGCTCGTCCACCGACAGGGCCGGGAGGGCTTCCACCCGGTCGGGATGGCACAGGGTGTCGGAGATGTGCAGATCCTCGATGCCGGTCACGGCGATGATGTCGCCCGCCTCGGCCTCCTCGATCTCCAGCCGCTGCATGCCCATCATGTTGAACAGCTGCAGCACCCGGCCGCGGACCGTGTCGCCCACCCGATCCACCGCCACCACCGGGGTGTTGCGGCCGATGCGGCCGCGGCTGACCCGGCCGATGCCGATGGTGCCGAGGTAGCTGGAGTAGTCCAGCGAGGAGATCTGCATCTGGAACGGGCCGTCCGGATCCACCGCGGGGGGCGGGCAGTTGTCGACGATGGACTGGAACAGGGGCGTCATGTCGCCGTCGCGCACGTCCGACTCGAGGCCGGCGTAACCCTGGAGGGCGGAGGCGTAGACCACGGGAAAGTCCAGCTGCTCATCGGTGGCGCCGAGACGATCGAACAGGTCGAAGGTCTGGTCCAGCACCCAGTCCGGGCGCGCGCCGTCACGGTCGATCTTGTTGATGACCACGATGGGCCGCAGGCCGCGGGCGAAGGCCTTCTGGGTCACGAAGCGGGTCTGGGGCATGGGCCCGTCCACCGCGTCCACCAGCAGCAGCACCGAGTCCACCATGGAGAGCACCCGCTCCACCTCGCCGCCGAAGTCGGCGTGGCCGGGGGTGTCGACGATGTTGATGCGGTACTCCCCCCAGCGGATGGCGGTGTTCTTGGAGAGGATGGTGATGCCACGCTCCCGCTCCAGGTCGTTGGAATCCATCATGCGCTCGGTCACCGTCGCACGCTGGTCCAGGGTGCCGGACTGTTTCAGGAGCTCGTCCACGAGGGTGGTCTTGCCGTGGTCCACGTGGGCGATGATGGCGATGTTGCGCAGTTTGTCGATCAAGGGGGTATCCACTTCAATATCGGGTGAGGGGCGCGGATTATACCCGAGGCGGGGCTAAAGTGCAGCTGCGCAAGGAAAAAAGTTGTGAGGGGTGAGGAGTGAGGAGGGCGGGGTGGCGTTGTTTTCCCGCTATTCGCATCACTGTCTGTGCGGCACCGGTGCTCCATTCTGGTATCATGATGGCTCAAGGCTGTACGCGGCCGTGGTTGTCCCGCGTAGTCCGTTTCATCCCGTCCGAGTTCCGTTCGAGTTCCCATGTCCAAGCAGCGCAAAGCAGTGGCCCTCGTCTCCGGCGGCCTCGACTCCATGCTCGCCGCCAAGGTGGTGCAGGAGCAGGGCATCCAGGTGGAGGGCATCAATTTCTTTACCGGTTTCTGCGTGGAGGGACATACCCACGCCATCCGCGAGAAGGACCGCAGCCGGCCCAAGCGCAACAATGCCCTGTGGGTGGCCGAGCAGCTGGGGATGAAGCTGCACATCATCGACATCTCCGCTGACTACAAGGACGTGGTGCTGAATCCGAAGCATGGCTACGGCGCCAACCTGAATCCCTGCCTCGACTGCAAGATCTTCATGGTCCACAAGGCCCTGGAGTGGATGGAGGCGAACGGTTTCGACTTCATCATCACCGGTGAGGTGGTGGGCCAGCGGCCCAAGTCCCAGCGCGCCGACACCATGCCGGTGGTGGCCCGGGAGTCGGGCGCGGAGGATCGGCTGCTGCGGCCCCTGTGCGCGAAAAACCTGCCGCCCACGCTGCCGGAGCGGGAGGGGTGGGTGGACCGCGAGCGGCTCCACGACTTCTCCGGCCGTTCGCGCAAGCCGCAGATGGCGCTGGCCGCGGCGCTGGGGCTGGAGGAGTACGCCCAGCCGGCCGGCGGCTGCTGTTTCCTGACCGACGAGCACTACTCCGCCAAGCTCGCCGATCTCTGGCGCGCGCGCGGCGAACGGGACTACGATCTCGACGACATCATGCTGCTCAAGGTGGGGCGGCATCTCCGGCCGCGCCCCCATTTCAAGCTCATCATCGGCCGCGAGGAGGGAGAGAACAATTTCCTCGAGGGCTACCGCCGCCGGTTCATCCACCTGCGTACCCTGGGCCATACCGGCCCCCTGGTGCTGGTGGACGGCAGGGTGGACCGCGACGACCTGGAACTGGCCGCCCGCATCGCCGCCCGCTACGGCCAGGGCCGCAGCGCGGCGGCGGTGGAGGTGCAGGTGGAGGATCCCGGGGGGGTGCTCAGCACCATCCTGACCGTCGCGCCCCTGCCGCCCCACGAGGTGGCGGAGTCCTGGCACGTGTGAGGGGGCGCCCGGGCTCCGCCGTCCCCGTGGTTCGCCGCCGGGGCCCGGCGGGATGGCGGGCAGGGCACGGCAACAACAAAATTCAGCGCAACGGCGCAATCTGTGGATAATACTGTCTCCGTGTCACCATTCGCGGTCCAGGAACAACCCGTGAGCCGCCATCAGCTCGATGCCCGCAATCTGCTCTGTCCCATGCCCGTGATCCGCACCCAGGACCGCGTGGCGACACTGGCCCCCGGCGACATGCTGGAGGTGTTCTGCACCGACCCCGGCGCCCTCAACGACATCCCCGCCTGGTGCCGCCTGAACGGCCACCGCGTGCTGGAGACCCGGCGCGACGGGCGCGACGTCGTCCTGGTGGTGGAAGTGGGGGGGGAGGAGCGGTGACCGAAGCCCACGCCGGTGACCTGGCGGCCGAGTTCAACGTCGGCGACGCGCGCTACCGGGAGGCCAAGCGGGTCACCCTGGTGGGTGCGGTGGTCAACCTGGTGCTCTCCGGGGTGAAGATCCTGGTGGGTTGGCTGGGCCATTCCCAGTCGCTGGTGGCCGACGGCATCCACTCCCTCTCCGATCTGGCCACCGACGTGCTGGTGCTGTGGGCGGCCAAGCATGGCAGCCGGGACGCGGACGCGGAGCACCCCTACGGCCACGGACGCATCGAGACCCTGGCCACGGTGGTGCTCGGCATCTTCCTGCTGGCGGTGGGCGCGGGCATCGGCATCGATGCCTCCCGCCGCCTGTTCCACACCGAACTGCTGCTGACCCCGGGCTGGCTGGCCCTGGCGGCGGCGGCGGCCTCGGTGCTGCTCAAGGAGGCCCTCTACCACTACACCCTGCGCGCGGCCAGGCGCCTGCGCTCCAACATGCTGCGGGCCAACGCCTGGCACCATCGGACCGACTCCATCTCCTCGGTGGTAGTGATCGTGGGCATCGCGGGCACCATGGCGGGGCTCCCCTACCTGGACGCCATCGCCGCTGTCGGCGTGGCGCTGATGATCGTCAAGATCGGCTGGGATCTCGCCTGGCACAGCGTCCACGAGCTCATCGATACCGCGCTCGAGCAGGAACGGGTCGATCACATCCGCGAAAAGATCCTGTCGGTGGATGGTGTGCGCGCGGTGCATCAGCTGCGCACCCGGCGCCACGGCGGCCAGGCGCTGGTGGACGTGCACCTGCAGGTGGATCCGCGGCTCAGCGTCTCCGAGGGGCACCGCATCGGGGAGCGGGTCCTCGAGCGGCTCCATGCCGAGGTGGAGGAGGTGAGCGACGTGGTGGTCCACGTGGATCCCGAGGACGACGAAAGCTCGCGGCCCAGCAGCAACCTGCCGCTGCGCGGCCCGGTCCTGGAGCGCCTGCGGCAGCACTGGAAGGCGATCGAGGGGGCCGACCAGGTGCGGCATGTGACACTCCACTACCTGGATGGCGCCATCCATGTGGAAGCCTGGGTGCCCCTTGACGGCCTGGTGGATCTCGAGGCCGGGCGGCAGTTGTCGCGGCGCCTGGCGGAGACCGCAGCCGGTGACCCGGATGTGGCGGAAGTGAAGGTCTTGTATTACTAGTTGCACCATATTGGTGCCTGCGGGACAAGTGTGCACCAAAAGAGGGCGTGCTTGTTCCGCGGGATAGACGGAACCGCCTGATTTCCGTGGATTCCCCGGCTTTCAGGCAGTGGCACAGCAATTGCACCTTTCCCGGCGGGTTTTTTTCAGGGCGGGTGCCCCGGCAGTCCGAAACGCAATTTCCGGAGGAAACAACAGATGTCCGCAGCGAAAGTGCTCAAGATGATGAAAGACAACGAGGTGAAGTTCGTCGACCTGCGCTTCACCGACTCCCGGGGCAAGGAGCAGCACGTGACGCTGCCCGCCAGCGAAATCAACAACGCCTTCTTCAAGGACGGCAAGATGTTCGACGGCTCCTCCATCGCCGGCTGGAAGGGCATCCACGAGTCCGACATGGTGCTCATGCCCGACGCCGACACCGCGGTGATGGACCCCTTCACCGACGAGCCGAACATGATCCTGCGCTGCGACATCCTCGAGCCCAGCACCATGAAGGGCTACGAGCGTGACCCCCGCTCCGTGGCCCGCCGCGCCGAGGAGTACCTGAAGTCCACCGGCATCGCCGACTCCGCCCTGTTCGGCCCCGAGAACGAGTTCTTCATCCTCGACGACGTGCGCTGGGGCGTGACCATGGAGGGAGCCTTCTACAAGGTCGACTCCGACGAGGCCCACTGGAACTCCGAGCGCGTGTTCGAGGGCGGCAACATCGGTCACCGTCCCAGCATCAAGGGCGGCTACTTCCCGGTGCCCCCGGTGGACTCCCTGAACGACATCCGCGCCGCCATGTGCCTGGCCATGGAGGAGATGGGCCTCGTGGTCGAGGTGCACCACCACGAGGTGGCCACCGCCGGCCAGTGCGAGATCGGCGTGGGCGCCAATACCCTGGTGAAGAAGGCCGACGAGGTGCAGATCCTGAAGTACGTGGTCTGGAACGTGGCCCACGCCTACGGCAAGACCGCCACCTTCATGCCCAAGCCGCTGGTGGGTGACAACGGCAGCGGCATGCACGTGCACATGTCGCTGGCGAAGGCCGGCAAGAACATCTTCGCCGGCAACAAGTACGGCGGCCTGTCCGAGATGGCGCTCTACTACATCGGCGGCATCATCAAGCACGCCCGGGCCCTGAACGCCTTCACCAACGCCTCCACCAACAGCTACAAGCGCCTGGTGCCCGGCTTCGAGGCGCCGGTGATGCTGGCCTACTCCGCCCGCAACCGCTCCGCCTCCATCCGCATCCCGCACGTGAGCAACCCGAAGGCCCGCCGCATCGAGGTGCGCTTCCCCGACTCCACCGCGAACCCCTACCTCTCCTTCGCCGCCATGATGATGGCCGGCCTGGACGGCATCCAGAACAAGATCCACCCGGGCGACGCCATGGACAAGGACCTCTACGACCTGCCGGCGGAAGAGGCCAAGGCCATCCCCACCGTCTGCCACGCCCTGGATCAGGCGCTGGCGGCACTGGACGAGGATCGCAAGTTCCTCACCCAGGGCGGCGTGTTCACCGACGACATGATCGACGGCTACATCGGCCTGAAGATGTCCGAGGTGACCCGCCTGCGCATGACCACCCACCCGGTGGAGTTCGATCTCTACTACAGCCTGTAAGGCGTTCCCGCCCCGAGGCAGAAGACGCCCCCGCAAGGGGGCGTTTTTTTTTGCGGCCGGCGAGGGCCGGTTGCCGCGCCGGCAATGCCGACCCGGCGGCCCACGGGCGTGCCGGGGTTGCGCTGCCCGGCCCGGGGGCTGTACAAAAGACGGACAATCAGTCGACGCGGCGGGAGCCGGGGAGAGCCAATGCACAGGTGGATCATCATCGGGCTGCTTTGCCTGGCCACCGCCGCCCAGGGGGCGGTCTACCGCTGGGTGGACAAGGACGGCAACGTGGTCTTCTCCGACCGCCCGCAACCGGGCGCGGAGGAGGTGCGGGTGCCGACCCCCAGTCTCTACGAGGCGCCGCGCCTGCCCGCGCCGGCCGGGAGCGCGCCGTCCGCCGCGCCCCGCGGGCCCCGCTACGGCAGGGTGACGGTGACCCTGCCGGAGAATGACGCCACCATCCGCGACAACACCGGCCAGGTGCGGGTCGAGGTGCAGGTCGTTCCCACCCTGGACAGCCGGGCCGGGGATCGGGTGGTCATCCTCCTCGACGACCGGGTCCAGGGCGGCCCGCTCGCCACCACCCGGCTCACGCTGGCGGGCGTGGACCGTGGCACCCACACCCTGCAGGCGCGGGTGGTGGATGCCAACGGCGACGAACTGCTGGCCAGCGATCCGGTCACCTTCCACATGCACCAGGCCTCGGTGCTGTTCCGTCAGGGTGACGGAAACGGCGGCGATTCCGGCGGCGGCGATTCCGGCGGCGGCGACTCTGGCGGCGGCGACTCCGGCGGCGGCGACTCCGGCGGCGGTGCCGATGGTGGTTCCACCGGCGACGGCGGGACCTGACGTTCCACCGCCATTTCCGGGCGCACACACCCACCCAGACCCCTCGCGCACCATATTGGTGCGCGAGGGGTCTCTCCGATAGACTCCCCTGCAGACCCTGGCGTTCGCCGCCTGACGCTAAGCCACTCCCGGTGAACGGCTTTCATGCCCCATGACGGGGCGGTGACACGGACTGGTCCGCTCTTTGCTAGGGAAAGAGCACGAATCTGCGTGGGAGTGCCCTGCTTGGCCCGTCTGCACCAGCATATCCTGGACAACCTCACCACGGCCGTGGTCCTGCTGGGCGAGGATCTGCGGCTGCGGTACATGAACCCGGCCGCCGAGGAGCTCTTCGACGTCAGCGTCGGGCGCATGCTCGGCCGCCCGGTGGAAGACCTGTTCTGGAACGCCGAACTGACCCCGGAGACGCTCCGGCAGGCGCTGCGCTCCGGGCATCCGTTCACCGATCGGGAGCTGGCGCTGGAACTGCCGGGACGACGCCAGGTGACGGTCGGATGCACCGTCACACCGCTGCTGACTCCCGGCGCGCCGGTGGAGCTGCTGGTGGAGATGGAACGGGTGGACCGGCACCTGCGCATCGCCCGCGAGGAGACGCTGATTGCCCAGCAGCAGGCCGCCCGGCTGCTGGTGCGGGGCCTGGCCCACGAGGTCAAGAACCCCCTCGGTGGGCTGCGCGGGGCGGCCCAGCTGCTGGAGCGGGAGCTGCACGACCCGGCGCTGAAGGAGTACACCGGCATCATCATCGGCGAGGCGGATCGCCTGCAGGAGCTGGTGGACCGCCTGCTCGGACCCCACAGCCTGCCGCGGAAGCGTTCCATCAACATCCACGAGGTACTGGAGCGCGTGCGGACGCTGGTGCTGGCGGAGTCGCCGGAATCCCTGTCCGTGGTGCGCGACTACGATCCCAGCATCCCCGAGCTGAACGCGGATCCCGACCAGCTGATCCAGGCGCTGCTGAACATCGTCCGCAACGCCGTCCAGGCGCTGGAGGGGCGGGGCCGGATCACCCTGCGGACCCGCACGGTGCGCCGGTTCACCATCGGGCACAAGTGCTACCGGGTCGTGCTGCGGGTGGACATCATCGACAACGGCCCCGGCATCCCCAAGGAGCTGCTGGAGAACATCTTCTATCCCATGGTGACCGGGCGACCCGACGGGACCGGCCTGGGCCTGTCCATCGCCCAGTTCCTGATCAGCCAGCACGCCGGGCTGGTGGAATGCGACAGCCGGCCGGGCCGTACCGTCTTCCG
Organism: Thioalbus denitrificans; assembly: GCF_003337735.1. NCBI lineage: Bacteria > Pseudomonadati > Pseudomonadota > Gammaproteobacteria > Chromatiales > Ectothiorhodospiraceae > Thioalbus > Thioalbus denitrificans. The sequence goes on from NZ_QPJY01000001.1 coordinate 567,046, forward strand.
CCTGCACCTGCCGCTGGAGAATGGCGGTGCCGGCGCCGATGCCGGTGAGTGACCGACACGAGGTGAGTTATGCCCACAGGAGAACATGTCTGGGTCATCGATGATGACCGCTCCATCCGCTGGGTGCTGGAGCGGGCGCTGTCCCAGGCCGGCATGGATGTGCGCAGCTTCGAGGAGGGCGGCAGCGTCATGGCCGCCCTGGAACGGGAGCAGCCCGACGCGCTGCTGACCGATGTCCGCATGCCCGGCATCGACGGCATCGAGCTGCTGGAGCAGGTGCGCCGGCGCTTTCCCGACCTGCCGGTCATCATCATGACCGCCCACTCGGACCTGGACAGCGCCGTGGCCGCCTACCAGGGCGGGGCCTTCGAGTACCTGCCCAAGCCCTTCGACGTGGACGAGGCGGTGGAACTGGTCCGTCGCGCGGTGCAGCACCGGCGCTCGGAGGCCGAGGCGCCGGTGGAGCCGGTCACCGAGGCGCCCGAGATCATCGGCGAGGCGCCGGCGATGCAGGAGGTGTTCCGGGCCATCGGGCGCCTCGCCCGCTCCCACATCACCGTGCTCATCAACGGCGAGACCGGTACCGGCAAGGAGCTGGTGGCCCACGCGCTGCACCGCCACAGTCCCCGCGCCGCCTACCCCTTCATCGCGCTGAACATGGCCGCCATTCCCCGGGACCTCCTGGAGAGCGAGCTGTTCGGGCACGAGAAGGGCGCCTTCACGGGCGCCACCGGCATGCGCCGCGGCCGGTTCGAGCAGGCCGACGGCGGCACCCTGTTCATGGACGAGATCGGCGACATGCCGGCGGAGCTCCAGACCCGGCTGCTCCGGGTCCTGGCCGACGGGGAGTTCTACCGGGTCGGCGGTCACACCTCGGTGAAGGTGGACGTGCGCATCATCGCCGCCACCCACCAGAACCTCGAGCACCTGGTCGCCGAGGGCCGCTTCCGCGAGGATCTCTTCCACCGTCTCAACGTGATCCGCATCCACATCCCCGCCCTGCGCGAGCGGCGCGAGGACATCCCGGTCCTGGCGCGTCACTTCCTCGACCGCGCGGCGCGGGAGCTGGACATGGAGCCGAAGGTGCTGCGCAGCGAGGTGGCGGCCTACCTGAGCGGGCTGGAGTGGCCCGGCAACGTGCGCCAGCTGGAGAACGCCTGCCGCTGGATGATGGTGATGGCCTCCGGGCGCGAAATCCACCTGGACGACCTGCCGCCCGAGCTGATGGGCGGCACCGAGACCCCCGCCAGCGGCGAGGACTGGCTCGCATCCCTGCGCGCCTGGGCCGACCGCCATCTCGCCATGGGCGACCAGGGGCTGCTGACCCAGGCCCTGCCGCGCTTCGAGCAGACCCTCATCGAGGTGGCCCTGGCCCGCACCGGCGGCCGGCGCCAGGATGCCGCCCGGCTGCTGGGCTGGGGGCGCAACACCCTGACCCGCAAGATCAAGGAGCTGGACATGGACGTGGGCGGGGAGGAGTAGCGGCCGGCGGTCCGGCGCTACCACTCCACCGTGATTGTCAGCCGGTCCTCGTAGTATCCCACCGCGGCGTTCTGGCCGGGGGGCAGGCGGGCATGGACGGTGAGCACCGCCGGCGTGTTGCGGGTCACCTTGCGCAGCCACACGGTCTCGCCGATGCCCGTGCCGTCGCCCCAGATCCGGGTGGTGGCCGGATCGACGAACAGGTTGTAGGCCAGGCGCTCCTCGCCACCCACCCGGCGCAGTTCCCGGGGCAGGAAGCCGCCCGATACCGCGCTGGGACCGATGCCGACGGTCACGTCCGGCGGCGGGGCGAGGTCGCAGTCGATGGTGATGCTGGCGCTGCTGGCGGCGCCCGCGGGATCGAAGGGGTCGTAGCTGCCGAAGGCGATGCCGCCGACGCTCACGCCGCAGGCGCCGGCCGGCGCCAGGCCCAGGAGCAGGATGACTCCCCCCGCCGCCGCGGCGACGCGGCGCCGGCGGGTGCGCGGCGGCCGCTCAGCGCTCGGGTGCGTCACAGCGAACCTCCCCCAGCTCCAGGACCACCTGTTCGGTGGCCGGTATTTCCAGCAGGAAGTCGCACCCGCCGGCGGGACCCTGGTAGCGGCCGCGGTGGCGCCCGGGGGCGATCCCCTCCAGGTAGAAGCCGCCGTCGCGCAGGGTGATGGCTTGCAGGGGCTCCGACGCCTCTCCGAGGGTGACGGTGCCGTGACCGGCCGGCGTGCCGTCGGACCTGAGCAGCCGTCCCGCCACTGCCCGTACCCGGCGCAGGGGGAAGTCCACCAGCACCCCGCCCCGGTGGGGCGGGGCCACGTGCCGTTCGCGGGTCGCGAAGGCGTAATCGAGCGGGATGTCCCGCCCGTCGATGGTCACGGCGTTGTCCAGGTAGCCGCTGAGATCGGGCAGCGGCAGGAGGCCCCGGCTGTCGGTCCGTCCCACCGCCTGGTGGTTGAGGGAGACGCGGACGTTTTCCAGCGTGCCCACCCGCACCAGGGCGAAGGCGTCGTGGATGGGGCGCGTCAGCACGGCGTGGCCGTCCGCCCACGCCAGCGCCCCGGCCCCCCGCAGCCGCCAGCTGTCGCCACCACCCGCGCCGCCTGTGCGCAGCTCCCCGCTCAGGATTCCGCGCCGTCCGTGCCAGCGGGCGTAGGGGGAGAGGGCCACCTCCCCGGCGTCGTGATCCATGGCGAGGCGATAGCCGAACCCTTCGCCGGCCGGTGTGGGGCGGGTGACCTGCAGGCTCTGGCGCCCGCCGTCGCCGTCCTGCTGGTGCTGGAGGCTGACGTTCCGCCGGCCGCCGGCGTGGAGGCTCAGGCCCAGGAACAGGCGCGTGTCGCTGCCCGAATCCGGGTCGCGGCCGCGGCTCAGGGTGGTGAACAGGCTCAGGCGTCCCCCCAGCGTGCGGCTGTAGGTGAGGCTGTCGGTGCGGCCTTCCCCCCCGTCATGGTCGCGCTGCTCGGCATGGCTCAGGCCCAGGTTGCCGAGGCCGGGAAGGTGGGTGCCGATGCTCGCCTCCAGGCGCCGGCTGGGGCGATCGGACGCGCTGCCGTGGGTGCTGTTGGCGTAGGACGCCGCGTAGGTTTCCAGGCGCAGCCCGGCATTGAAGCGGCGGGCCTGGTAACTGTAGCCGAGCAGGCCGGCACCGCCGGCGGCGGCGCCCGGGATGCCGCCGGCGGCGCCGGCCAGGGTGGCGATGCCGAGGCCGCCGGGCAGCCGCAGGGTGAGCTCGGGCCCGGCGTTCCAGAACCCCTCCCCGGCCTCGCCCCGCAGGCCGGCGGTGAGATCGTCGCTGACGCCGTAGCGGTGGTAGAGGGCCGCGGCCGGAGCGCCATAGTCCGCGCTGCGGCTGCCGAACGCCTCGCGCTGCAGGCCGGCGGCGTAGCCGTACTCATGCAGGCCCGCGGCGAGGAGGGAATCGGTGAAGTAGTAGGCGCGGGTCAGGAACTGTTCGCGGCCGAAGGCGTCGCGCACCAGGACCTGGACGTTGCGGCTGCCGCCGTAGTAGTCCAGCCCCTCGAGCTCGAACGGCCCCGCCCCCAGCTCCTCGCTCCTCACCCGCACCCCGTCCAGGTAGATCTCCACCTCCGCGGGCGAGGGGAGCACGCCGCTGAGGCGGGCGGTGGGATTGCGCACGAAATAGGGATCGATGGCATAGACCTTGGTGAGGCTGACACCGCCGAGATTGAGCGTGCCGCCCAGGCTCCCGGAGTCGGCGTAGTGGTCGCCGAGCACCAGCCGCTGCAGTTGCTGCGGGCGATCCCGGACCAGTCGCGTCATCAGGCGCAGGGGACGGCCGCCGGCCCGGCGCTGATCGCTCAGCAGGAGCCAGCCGCCGCGGCGCACGCCGAGCTCCAGGTCCAGGTCCCGGCTCGATCCGCCGTCCCCCCCCTGGAGGCCGGCGCCGTAGTTGAGAAAGGCGCTGTCGCCGCTGAGGGGCTCCAGGTCGGCGCGCCTGGGCGTGCGGAAATCGAGGCGCCGGACCGGCAGCCGCTCCGGGGGGAGCACGATGTCCAGGGTCAGGGTGGCGGTGTCGAAGGCGACCCGGGACTCCGGCAGCGCGGAAAGATCGATCCATGCGTCTGGCTCCGGGCTATGGCCGCTCCCGGGCGGGAGGGGGCCCAGGCCCAGTTGCAGGAAACTCGCCGCGGGCACCAGGAATGTCCCCTGCGGGGTGCGCAGGGCCGGGAGTTCGCCGCGGCCCTCGCCGTTCACCCTGACCGCCACCAGCATCATCTCGCCGGGGGGATCCGCCGCCCGGGCCGGGGCCGCGAGGCAGAGCAGCAGGCACAGGGCCCAGGGCAGGGGGGCGCTGCGGCTCATGGCCCGCAGAGCGACCGGTCAACCGGTATCCGATCCTCCAGGGTGAGCGCGTCGCTGCGGACCGTGACCCGAACCTGGTCCAGCTCCGCGCACTGCCCGGAGGAGAGCGCCAGGCGGTAGTCGCGGCCGCGCCCGGGCAGGAGGTACCAGCCGGGCAGGCGCTGCTCCAGTCCGGCGCCCTCGAACACGACCTCCTCGAGCCGCAGGTGGACGTTGCCCGTGTTGCGCACGTGGACGAGCAGGTCGCCGGATGGCGTCTGCCCCGTCTCCAGGGTGGCGGCCGGAGCGGGTGCGGCCGGCGCCACGAAGACCGGCACGCCGAAACGGATGGCCAGGCTTACCCGGGCGCCCCCGTTCCGCGCCGGCGGCGTCACCTCCTCCAGGTAGAGGCGGTAGCTCCGCTCCACCGCCCCGGGCGGCTGGCGCAGGCCCACCCGCACCACCTGCCGCGCCGCCGGGGCGAGCGAAACCACCCGGGGGAAATAGATCAGCGCATCGCTCGGCTCATAGCGGTCACCGCCCGCCTCGTCCTGGCTCCAGGCCTTGAGGGTCAGGGCCAGGTCGAGGGTCGCGCGGCCGTTGTTGGTGACCGTGACCGCCGCCGAGCGGGTGGCGGGGTCCAGGTCGAGGCGGATGGGGGCGACGGCGAAGTCGCCCGCCGGCGTCGGCGCGGTACACGCCAGCAGCCACAGCCCGGCGAGCAGCCGGGCCGTGGCCGGAGATGGGTGGCGACGGGTGGGCATGGAACAGCGCGGCGATCGGCCCCGGGAGGCCGGTCGCCCCGTCCTCAGGGATTGATCTCCAGGGTGACGGTATCGGAGTAGGCGCCGGCGGTGGCCTGCTCGTAGTCGGTCTGGGCCACGCCGCCCTCGTAGGTGAGGGTCAGGGTGGACAGGGGGCCGTTGCCGGTGCCGCTGGCGCCGCCGGTGAAGGCGAAGGTGTAGGGCAGGTACTCGGTGATGCCGGCGTCGTCATGCTCCATGCGCTTGGTGCCGGTGTCGTCGTAGAGTCCGCCACGGTCGGTGATGGTATAGCTCACCCCCTTGGTGCACCAGAAGTCGACGGCGCCGGTCTGGGTCACGTCGCCGCCCATGGCCGGATCCAGGTCGCCGAAGGCGAGGGTGCCGGTGGAGGTGAACTTGCAGGTGCCCACCACGTTGGCCGAGACGCTGACGGTGGTCTGGTCGCTGGCCGCGTGGGCGGCGGGGGAGAGGAGCAGGGTGGCCAGGGTGAGGCCGGAGAGGAGTCGTGCCTTGCGCATGGTTGCGGTGCGTCCTGTGACAGAGGGTTCGGATCCGGAAACGTCCTGCGATACGGCATTTCATCACAATCCATGTGGGCATTTGTCAATATTCGCGTCATTTGTAAACGCGGCGGACACATAAAGATGTGAACCCCGTCACGGTCTCGATTTGTTGAGTGATGCGATGCGGCACTACGCCGGCGCAGCCAGGCGGGGATGGCTGTCACTGCGGTGGCGGGTATGCCGGCGGCGCCGGCGCCCGCCACCCTGGCACCCGGTCAGAGGGGGAGGATGCTGAGGGTGACGGGCCAGGGATACTCGCCCGGGGGAGTTCCCGGCGCCAGCGCGAAGCGGTAGCCGGGTCGGATCTCGATTGCTGCACGGGGATCGGCGGGGGGGCGCAGGAGCGTGCCGCCGGCGACGGCGAGGGCGACATCCGGGCCCAGGCCGCGGATCACCACGCCGGTGAGGATTTCGCTCCGCCCTTCCACGACCAGGGCATAGCCGCGGGGCGAGTTGCTGCGGATGGAGAGCCGGGAGATGCCGTCCACCTCCACGTAGCCGCGCGCCGCGTCGACGGCTGTCACGTGCAGGCTCGAGGGCTGGGCGAGTACCTCCAGGCGTGCGTAGGGCAGTACCCGCGCCGACACGCTGACGCCGCCCTCCGCCCCGCCGGCCGCGGCTGCGGTGCCGGGCAGTCCCGGGCCGAGGGCGAGCAGCGCCGCCACCGCGGCGGCCATCAGGCCCCGCTGCAGGCGCAGGCCCTCGGCAATGGTCCGCGGCGTGGCGTAGCCGGCGTCGATGAGCACCTCGCCCAGGGCGCGGCCGGTTCCGACCTGGCGGGCGAGGGCGGCATCGAGCTGTCCGGTGGTGATGGCGCCGAGCAGCACGAGGATGCGGCCCAGGCGCAGGGGTCCGGGGCCCGGCGGCGTGCGCCCGAGCTGCCGCTGCAGGGACAGCAGCCGCTCCAGGGCCGGCTCCGCGATCCAGCCCCGCCGCACCGCGATGCGGCCCAGGCGCGCACCGGTCCGCTCCTGTTCGGCGAGGGCATCCTCCAGCTGCGCGGGCGTGATGCACCCGCCCGCCAGCAGCAGGACACCCAGCGGTTCGCGGGGGCCGGCGGCGGTGGCCAGGATCCGCTCGGGGGAGGAGAGCGCCGATTGCAGCTCCAGGGCCAGCTCGAGGGTCGCCGGGTCGAGGAAGCCCATCTCGCAGAGCAGCGCGCCGAGGCGGACCGCACCGGCTTGCTGCCGCGCCAGGGCCGAATGCAGCTGGTCCGTCGTGACGAGGCCGGCATCGAGCAGGATCCGTCCGATGCGGGGGGCGGCCGTGCGTGCCGGTCCGCCGCCGGGGCGCGGTGCCTGCCTGGTCATGGATCCCTCCCTATGCGGATCGCCCCGGCCCGTCGGAGCGACTGCTGATACTTTAGACCATCGGCAGGGGCCGGGGATGGGCAACCGGTTGCTGTCCGCTCACGCCGGGGGGTGTGAATGCGCCGGGCTCAGCTGGTGCACAGGCTGGCGGGCCGCTCGGTGACCAGCGTGCCCACGAGCTGCTCCACCGTGCCCATGCCGTGGCGCTGGAGGTAGGCGGCGATGCCGGTGTTGATCTTGGCGCACACCAGGGGATCGTAGAACAGGGCGGTGCCCACCCCGATCGCCGAGGCGCCGGCGATGATGAACTCCAGGGCGTCCTCGGCGGTGGCGATGCCGCCCTGGCCGATGATGGGGATGCCATGGTCGCGGCAGACCTGGTGGACCTGGTGCACCTTCAGCAGCGCGATGGGCTTGATGGCGGGTCCGGAGAGCCCGCCCTGGCGGTTGCCGAGGATGGGGGTGCGGTTCTCGATGTCGATGGCCATGCCCATGAGGGTATTGATCACGGCGAAGGCGTCGGTGCCGGCCTCGATGCAGCGGCGGGCGTTGTGGGCGATGTCGGTCTGGTTGGGGGAGAGCTTGGTGATGAGCGGCTTGGCCGTGGCCCGGCGGCACACCTCGACCACCCGCGCGGACATTTCCGGGTCGTTGCCGAAGGCCACGCCGCCCGCCTTCACGTTGGGGCAGGAGATGTTGATCTCGATGGCGTCGATGGGCGAGTCGTCGAAGATGCGCGCCACCTCCTCGTACTCCTCCACCGTGGAGCCGGAGATGTTGGCGATGAAGCGGGTCTCCGAGAAGTCGAGCGTGGGCAGGATCTTCTCCACCACGTGGCGGGCGCCGGGGTTCTGCAGGCCGATGGCGTTGAGCATCCCCGCGGGGGTCTCGTAGACCCGGTGGGGAGCGTTGCCGAGCCGCGGCTCAAGCGTGGTGCCCTTCAGGCACACCGCCCCCACCTCCGCGTTGGAAAAGCCCTCGACCCGCGTGTATTCTTCGCCGAAGCCGACGCACCCCGACAGCAGGGTGATGGGTGAGGAGAATTCGAGGCCGCAGAAATCGAGGGCCAGCAGGGAGCGTTGTTCGGCTGTCATGAGTCTTGGTCCGGTGCGCGGGTGCCAGTGCGACGCAGTCCACTGCGGATGCCTGAGATGCAGCGTTGAACTGCGCAGTACACGATACAGCGAACCCGGAGACCGATGTTGCACGTGGTGCTCTACGAGCCGGAGATTCCCCCCAACACCGGCAACGTCATCCGCCTGTGCGCCAACGTGGGCGCGCGGCTGCATCTGATCCATCCCCTCGGCTTCGATCTGGAGCATGCCAAGCTCCGGCGCGCGGGTCTGGATTACCGGGAGTTCGCCGAGGTGCAGCAGTATGACAATTTCCAGGCCTTTTCGGAAGCGCAGCGGCCCCGGCGGATCTTCGCCGTGAGCACCCGCGGCCGCACCGCCTACACCGGGCCGGAGTATCGCGACGGCGACGCCTTCCTGTTCGGCCCCGAAACCCGCGGACTGCCCGCCGCGCTGCTCGACGGCTTCCCTCCCGAGCGGCTGCTGCGCATCCCCATGCAGCCCCGCAACCGCAGCCTCAACCTCTCCAACGCCGTGGCCGTCGTCCTCTACGAGGCCTGGCGCCAGCTCGGCTTCCCCGGCGGGGCCTGATGCCCCGTTCCTCCATCGACCGGCTAGAAACGCGGTTTATCCGCAGATTACGCGGATTTCGCAGATTGAAAAAATCTGAACGTCATTGGGCAATTCAGTCTGGAGTGCGAGGTGGGCTGATGGATCGCCCAGGGCCGTTGTCCGGCAATGTCGCGTGGCTTGATCAAGCCCCCATCGGCGTAATCTGCGTAATCTGCGGATAAAAGGAGGATCGGGACGGGAGGGTCAGGCGAGGCCCCAGGTCTCGGATTTCTGTTCGCGGGCGAGCAGGGTGGTGACGGCCGCGCGCGGGGTTTCGCCCTCGTAGAGGACCCGGTGGACCTCCCCGGTGATGGGCATCTCCACCCCGGCGCGCTGTGCCAGGCGGTGCACCTCGGCCGCGGTCCCGCGGCCCTCCACCACCTGGCCGATGGCGGCCTCGGCGGCCTCCGGATCCGTGCCCCGGCCCAGGGCGAGTCCGAAGCGGCGGTTGCGGGACTGGTCGTCGGTGCAGGTGAGCACCAGGTCGCCGAGCCCGGCCAGGCCCATGAAGGTCTCCGCCTGGCCACCCAGGTGCGCGCCCAGGCGCGCCATCTCGGCCAGTCCGCGGGTGATGAGCGCGGCGCGGGCGTTGGCGCCGAAGCCGAGACCGTCGGAGATGCCGGCGGCGATGGCCAGCACGTTCTTCACCGCGCCGCCGAGCTGCACACCCACCATGTCGGCGCTGGTGTAGGCGCGGAAGGTGTCATTGTGCAGCCAGCCGGCCAGGTCGTGGGCCAGCTCCGGATCGTGGGAGGCGACGGTGACCGCGGTGGGAAGGCCGGCGGCCACCTCGCGGGCGAAGGAGGGGCCGGAGACCACGGCGGCCGGACGCTGCGAACCGAGCACCTCGGCGCAGACCTCGTGCAGGAGCTGGCCGGAGGCGGCGTCCAGGCCCTTGGTGCCCCAGGCGATGCGGCAGCCCGGCGCGAGCCAGGGACGGATCTGGTGCAGGACGCCGCGGAAGACGGCGCTTGGCACCACCAGCAGCGCCAGGCCGGCACCGTCGAGCGCCGCGTCGAGCCGGTGCTCCACCTGCAGTGTCTCGGCGAAGGGGATGCCGGGGAGGAAGGCGTCGTTGCAGCGCCTGGCGGCGAGTTCGGCCATGTGCGCCGGCTCGTGCCCCCACAGGGTGACCGGCAGCCCGTTGCGGGCCAGCAGCATGGCCAGGGCCGTTCCCCAGGAACCGGCGCCGAGCACGGTGACGGGTGGTGTTGCGGCTCTGCTCACGGGCGTCTCCTCATCCGCGGGCGATGGCGGCCGCCTCAGTGGGCGGTGCCGCCTTCGGCCGGCTGCTCGCCTTCCTGCGCACGGCGGAGGTGCTCGGCGTAGAGGGCATCGAAATTCACCGGATTGAGGTACAGGGGCGGGAAGCCGCCGCGGCTGACCAGGTCGGTGATGGCCTCGCGGGCGTAGGGGAAGAGGATGTTGGGACAGAAGCTCCCGAGCATGTGGCCGAGCTGGGCCGGTTCGAAGCCCTTGAGCGTGAAAATCCCCGCCTGCTTGACCTCCGCCAGGAAGGCGGTCTTGTCGTTGTTGGTGACCGTTACGGTGAGGGACAGGGTCACTTCGTTGACTCCCTCGGCGAGCTGGCGGGTCTCGGTGTGCAGCTCCACGTTCATCTGCGGCTGCCAGCGTTCCTGGAACACCTCCGGTACCTTGGGGGACTCGAAGGAGAGATCCTTCACGTAGAGGCGCTGGATGGCGAACTGCTCATGTCCGGCGGCGTCGGGCTGCGCGTTGTTCTCTGCCATGATGATCTGGTCCTTGTAGGATGAAGTGAATGTCGGGCCGGTCCTGGTGCGCCGGTCGGCCCGGCGGGCCACTGCGCGTCCGTCCCGGCGTGGCGTCGGGAGACCGCCGCCATTGTAACCGGCAGCCGGGTTCCGTTGCGCCCGGTTCCGGCCCTGGCGGGACGGGAGGCCGCGCCGGAGTGCACCGTCGGCCGGGCTGCGGCGGGGGCCGGCCCCCGCGGGTCTCAGGAGAGGCCCAGCAGCGGGTCGAGCCGGCCCTCCACGTCGAGCTCCGCCAGGTCGTCGAAGCCGCCCACGTGGAGATCGTCGATGAATATCTGGGGCACCGAGGTGCGGCCCTCGGCGCGCGCCTCCATCTCCGGGCGCCGTTCCGGCTCCGCGTCCACCCGGATATCGGTGTACCGGACACCCTTGGCATCCAGCAGGCGCCGGGCCCGCACGCAGTAGGGGCACCAGGCGGTGGTGTACATCACGACGTTGGCCATGCCGTTACTTTCCCTTCTTGGTCTTGCGGGTCAGCGGCAGGTTGGCATTCTGCCAGGCGAGGATACCGCCTTCCAGGTTGTGGACTTTCTCGAACCCCTGCTTGCGCAGCTGCCCGCAGGCGCGCGCCGAGCGGTGGCCGCTGCGGCAGCCGACGATGAGGGTGCGGTCACGGTAGCGCTCGAGCTCGCCGATGCGATCCCGCAGCCGGGACAGCGGTATGTGCACCGAGTCGATGATGTGGCCGTCCCGGTACTCGGTGTCCTCGCGCACGTCGAGCACCAGCGCGTCCTCGTGGCTGATCAGGGTGGTGGCCTGCAGCGGCCCCACCCGGCTGACGCCGTTGATCCGTCCCCAGACCTCCAGCCAGAGGATGGCCCCGAGGGTCACGAACAGGGCGAGAAAGAGCTGCCAGTTGCCGGCCGCGAAACTTGCGAACTTGTCCATATCGGGCATGGTCCCCTTCTCAGTCGCAGGGGCCCTTGACGCCCATCTTCTTCAGCAGCTTCTCCGGCGGACAGAAGCCGGTGAATCCGCTCTGGAGCAGGTTGAGGGCGGCGAAGGCGGTGAGCCACAGCCAGTAGCCGCTGTGATGGATGGGGCTCGCCGGGGCGCCGAGGGCCAGGGAGATGAGCACCACGGAACCGGCCATGATGCGGATGATGCGCTCGGTGGTCATTCGTATGAATCTCTGCGGAAGTCGTGTTCGGTTGTGTGTGAAAAGCACGTCACGGCCATGGGGCGCGGGTGCCCCGGGGCCGGATCAGCGTACGCCGCCCGTGGCGTGGGTCAATGGGCCAGCGTACAGAAAACGTCGCGCATCATGCTGATGAGGCGCAGCGTCCTGGCATCTCCCACGCGGTAGTAGACGCGGTTGGCGTCCTTGCGGGAGGCTAGTATGCCCTTGTCGCGCAGGATGGCAAGGTGCTGGGAGATATTGCTCTGGGAGGTGCCGACCTGCTCCACGATCTCCTGCACGCTGATCTCCCGATCGCCGAGGGTGCAGAGGATCTTGAGGCGCAGGGGGTGGGCCATGGCCTTGAGGGAGCGGGAGGCCCGTTCGATGTCCTCATCCTGGGTGATGAGGGTTAGATCTCCGGTTTCTGGCAGCATCATGATTTCATTCCGTATCGCTATCGTTGTGGTTCCGACCCTCCCCTGGAGATCGAGGGCGCGGCAGAGGCTCTGAGGGCTCTATCATCAAAACCTTATACAATTAAATACCATTTGAGAACCCTGGGCGGTCCCTTTGTACGCAATCAGACACACTTTTCCACGTTTCGGAGGCCGGTACCCGTCGATCGATGGTGCCCGGGCAGAGTCCCGGCAGCGGATGCTGCGGTGCACTATAATTCCCCAGGAAGTTCACCGTGTTGAGCCATCAAGCCGGGATGGGTGATGAATCGCGCTCCGTGACGCGGCACTCGCCAGCCGTGGCCGGCAGTGGCCCGGTACCCGGTCAATCATGGAAAAAGGGTGCTGACGGGTACGACTGCGCCCCGGATCGGGCAAATATCCATGTTTCCAGGAAAAAGCCCGGTTTTCATGTGGTCATGTACGGCTCCCTGCGGGCCTTTTTACCGTGGCGTCGGGAGCCCCGCTCCGGTAGGATCGCGCCTCCGACTTATTTAATAGGCTCCCCGGTGGATCTGCCCCGCAGTTCACCGGCGTTTCCGGTTGAACCGCGATGTCACTGACACACAGGCCCATTGTCCTCATCGTGCTCGATGGCTGGGGGTACAGCGATGAGGTGGAGTACAACGCCATTCGCCAGGCCCGCACGCCGGTCTGGGATCATCTCTGGGCGACCCGCCCGCACACGCTCATCAGGGGATCGGGGGCCGAGGTCGGCCTGCCCGCCGGGCAGATGGGCAACTCCGAGGTGGGGCACCTGAACCTGGGCGCGGGCCGGGTGGTCTACCAGGAGTTCACCCGCATCAACAACGCCATCCGCTCCGGCTCCTTCTTCGATAATCACACCCTGCAGGAGGCCATCGACGGCGCGGTGGCGGGCGGCGGGGCCGTGCACCTCATGGGCCTGCTCTCCCCCGGTGGCGTGCACAGTCACCAGGAGCACATTCACGCCATGGCGGATCTGGCGATCCGGCGTGGCGCGGAGAAGATCCACATCCATGCGTTCCTGGACGGGCGGGATACCCCGCCGCAGAGCGCCGCGGCGTCCATCGCGGCCACCGAGGCGAGGCTCGCGGAGCTCGGTCACGGCTCCATCGCCAGCCTGGTGGGCCGTTTCTTCGCCATGGATCGGGACAAGCGCTGGGACCGCATCCAGCTGGCCTACGACATGCTGACCCAGGGCGAGGCTCCCTTCACGGCACCCGATGCCGGTACCGCCCTGGAGCAGGCCTATGCCCGCGGCGAGACCGACGAGTTCGTCCAGCCCACCCTCGTGGTCCCGCCGGGGACCGAGCCGGTCTGGATCCGGGACGGCGACGCGGTCATTTTCATGAACTACCGCGCCGACCGCGCCCGCCAGCTCACCCGGGCATTCATCGAGGAGGGCTTCGACAGCTTCGAACGGGCCGTGGTGCCGCGGCTCTCCTCGTTCGTCTCCCTGACCGAGTACAACGAGGACTTCGACATCCCCGTGGCCTACCCGCCCGAGCGGCTCAAGAACGTCATCGGCGAGTATGTCTCCCGCCTCGGCCTGCACCAGCTGCGCATCGCGGAGACCGAGAAGTACGCCCACGTCACCTTTTTCTTCAACGGGGGGCTCGAGCCGCCGTTTCCCGGCGAGGATCGTATCCTGGTGCCCTCGCCGAAGGTGAAGACCTACGATCTGCAACCGGAGATGAGCGCCAGGGAACTGACAGACAAGCTGGTCGAGGCCATCGGCAGCGGCCGCTATGACCTCGTCATCTGCAACTACGCCAACCCGGACATGGTGGGGCACACCGGCAAGCTGGACGCCGCCATGCGCGCCGTGGAAACCATCGATGACTGCCTCGGGCGGGTGGTGGAGGCGCTGGATGCGGCGGGCGGGGAGGTCATCGTCACCGCCGATCACGGCAACGTGGAGTGCATGCGGGACGAGGCGAACGATCAGCCGCACACGGCCCATACCAGCGATCCGGTGCCGTTCCTCTATGTGGGCCAGCGCTCCGCCGGAGTCGCCGAGGGCGGGATACTCGCCGACGTGGCGCCGACGCTGCTCTACCTGATGGGGCTGGAGAAGCCCAGCGAGATGAGCGGCCGCTCGTTGCTGGAGTTCGACTGAGGCGCCCATGATCCCGGCCAGGAAGCGGCACGGGGCCGGGGCGGGCCGCCGCAGGCGCCCGGCGCTGCCCTGCATCGGGTTGTTGCTGGCCGGTGTGATCACGGCGGCCCCGCTGCCCGCCGCGGCCCAGGGCGGCGAGGCGGAGAAGTCCGCCCAGCTGGCGCAGGTGCGGGAGCGGATCCAGGCGCTGAAGCGGGAGCTCGAGGCGGATCGCGATCGGCAGAGCGGCCTGCGCGCCGAGCTGGAGGCGAGTGAACGGGCCATGGCCCGGGTCACCCGCCGCCTGGCAACGCTGGCAGCGGAGCAGAACGGTGCCCGTGAGCGGCTGGCCGCGCTAACCCGTTCGCGCGATGAGCGGCGCGCCGAGCTGGCGCAGGAGCGGGAGGCCCTCGCCGGACTGCTGCGTTCCGGCCACCGGGCCGGACGGGCGGAGTACCTGAAGCTGCTGCTCAACCAGGAGGATCCCCAGCGTCTGGGCCGGATGCTGGTCTACTACGACTACCTGGGGCGGGCCCGGACGGAGCGGCTGGAGAGGCTGCGCCTGGCGCTGGAGGAGCTGGCCGCGGCCGAGTCCGAGGTGCGCGGGGCCGCCGAACGTCTCGACGCGGTGCGCGCGGAGGTGCAGCGGGAGCACGCCGCCCTGACCGGGCAACAGCGGGAGCGGGCCCGGGTGCTGACGGCCCTGGGGCGCGAGATCGGGGCCAAGGACCGGCAGCTGAAGACGCTGGTGGAGGACGAGGAGCGGCTGCAGCGGGTGTTGGCCACCCTGCGCCGGGCACTGGCCGATCTGCCCCGGGACTTCGACGCCGAGAAGCCGTTCCCGACCCAGCGCGGGCACCTCCCCTGGCCCGCCGCGGGAAGCGTCAAGGCGGTTTTCGGCGCCAGCCGGGGCGTGGGGGAGCTGAAGTGGAACGGCATCCTCATCGCGGCGCCCGAAGGGCAGGCGGTGCACGCGGTGCATCGCGGGCGGGTGGCCTTCGCCGACTGGCTGCGCGGATTCGGTCTGCTCATGATCGTGGACCACGGCGATGGCTACATGAGCCTCTATGGCCACAACCAGCACCTGCTCAAGGAGGTGGGGGAGTGGGTCGAGGCGGGCGAAGCGGTGGCCAGCGTCGGCGCCAGCGGCGGGCGGGCGGCGTCCGGGCTCTACTTCGAGATCCGTCACGATGGCCGCCCCGTCGATCCCATCCGGTGGCTGGCGCGACGCTGAGGTCCGGCTGCGGAACCGCTGGCCGGTAGGAACGGTCCAATCGTGGTAACTGCATGCCTGCAGGGGGTTTGACACTCCCCAAAGGCCTGTGGCAGCTTGCATCAGACGACGCGGCGCCCCGCCGAAGGGGCCCGCGTGCATGTGGCGCTGCAGAAGCAGCGGCGCACGAGTGCTCCACCCGTGATGAACGGAAGTGGGCACTGGAGTCATGGCACTTCCGGCAGCCTCCCGCTGAAAGCACCGTTATTCACGGAGCAGTACACTAGGAGCATTTGATGAAGTCGACCTCCCGCACCCTGGCGGTTCTCGTTCTGGGTCTGCTGCTGGGCGTGACCCTGGCCCCCAACCACTATGTCTTTGCCGAGCATGAAGAAGCGCGGAGCCTGCCGCTGCCGCTCGACGAGCTGCGCACCTTCACCGAGGTGTTCGCCAAGATCAAGAGCGACTACGTGGAGACGGTGGATGACAAGCAGCTCCTCGACTACGCCATCCAGGGCATGCTCTCGGGCCTCGATCCCCACTCCTCCTACCTCTCGCCCAAGGATTACGAAGACCTGCAGGTAGGCACCACCGGCGAATTCGGCGGTCTCGGCATCGAGGTGGGGATGGAGAACGGCTTCGTCAAGGTCATCGCTCCCATCGACGACACCCCGGCCAGCCGCGCCGGCATCGAGGCCGGCGACCTGA
This sequence comes from Thioalbus denitrificans, assembly GCF_003337735.1. Classification (NCBI taxonomy): domain Bacteria; kingdom Pseudomonadati; phylum Pseudomonadota; class Gammaproteobacteria; order Chromatiales; family Ectothiorhodospiraceae; genus Thioalbus; species Thioalbus denitrificans. The sequence continues at coordinate 583,015 of NZ_QPJY01000001.1, forward strand.
TCATCCGCCTCGATGACAAGCCGGTGAAAGGGCTCACGCTGGACGAGTGCGTGGCCATCATGCGCGGCAAGCCGGGCACCGAAATCGTCCTCACCATCGTGCGCGAGGGAACGGAGAAACCGTTCCAGATCACCCTCAAGCGGGACATCATCCGGGTCAAGAGCGTCAAGAGCCGGATGCTGGAGGAGGGTTACGGCTACCTGCGCATCAGCCAGTTCCAGGCCCATACCGGCGACAACCTGATCGAGGCCATCGACGGGCTCAAGCGGGAGGCCGGCGATCAGCTCAAGGGCGTGGTGCTGGACCTGCGCAACAACCCCGGCGGCGTGCTCAATGCCGCGGTCGCCGTCTCCGATGCCTTCCTCGAGCAGGGCACCATCGTCTACACCGAGGGCCGGGCCAGCGACTCCGAGCTGCGCTTCAATGCCCGTCCCCAGGATGTGCTCAAGGGCGCGCCCATGGTGGTGCTGGTGAACGGCGGCTCCGCCTCGGCCTCGGAGATCGTCGCCGGCGCCCTGCAGGACCAGAAGCGGGCCGTGATCATGGGCACCAAGACCTTCGGCAAGGGTTCGGTGCAGACCATCCTGCCCCTGACCAACAACTCGGCGCTCAAGCTCACCACCGCCCGCTACTACACCCCCAGCGGCCGTTCCATCCAGGCCGAGGGCATCACCCCGGACATCACCGTGGAGAACGTGAAGGTGGGCGACGTGGTCGATGACGGGGTGGCGCGGCTGAAGGAAGCGGACCTCACCCGCCACCTGGCCAACGGCGATGCGAAGCCGAAGGACGGGGAGGGTGCCGGGAAAAAGGGCGCCGGGCCGGCAGGTGAGCAGGCCCCGGCCACCGGCGAGGAGCAGCTCTCCCTGGCGCGGACCGACTACCAGCTCTACGAGGCGCTGAACCTGCTGAAGGGGCTGAACATCCTCGAGCAGCGCCGCCGCTGAGGCGATGCCGCGGGCCCGCCTGCCGCTGCTGCTGTGCCTGCTGCTGTCGCTGGTGCAGGCGGCAGCGGCCGGCGAGGCGCGCATCGCGCTCATCATCGATGATCTCGGCAACGACCGGGCCGCCGGCCTGCGGGCGGTGGCCCTGCCCGGTCCGGTGACCCTGGCGATCCTGCCCCGGACCCCCCACGGGGCGCGCCTGGCCCGCGCGGCCCACGAGCGCGGCAAGGGGGTGATGCTGCACCTGCCGCTGGAGGCGCTCGGCGGCGCGCCGCTGGGCCCCGGCGGCATCGGTCTGCACATGGACCGGTACCAGTTCCTGCGCACCCTGCGCGAGGATCTGGTCAGCGTGCCCCATGCCCGGGGTGTCAACAACCACATGGGCAGCCTGCTTACCCGCCATCCCGGGGCGATGGCCTGGCTCATGCGGGCCCTGCGCGCCTACGGGCTCTATTTCGTCGACTCCCGCACCACGCCCGCCACCGTCGCCGCGCAACTCGCCGCGGAGATCGGGGTCCCGTACCGGCAGCGGGATGTGTTCCTGGACCATGACCCGGAGCCGGCGGCCGTGGCGGCGGAGTTCGAGCGCCTGATCGCCCGGGCCCGGCAGCAGGGCAGCGCGGTGGGTATCGGCCACCCGCACCCGGTCACGCTGGCCTACCTGGAGCGGGTGCTGCCGCAGCTGCGCGCGCGGGGGGTGGAGCTGGTGCCGGTGACGGAGATCCTGGAGCCCTCCACGCGACCTGGTCCGCCCGAACTGCCGTGGGTTGCCGCCGGTCGGCCCGCCGACTGAGCGATTGTCGCGGTCCGCGCCGGTCAGTCAATGATTGCTGTCGACCATGGACGAGAGGAGGTTCTCAACATGCCAAGCGTTCTGATTCCCCTGGCGCCGGGCTTCGAGGAGATCGAGGCGGTCACGGTGGTGGACCTGTTGCGCCGGGCCGCCATCGAGGTGGTCACGGCGGGGCTCGCGCCCGGGCCGGTCACGGCGAGCCGGGGCACGGTGGTGGTGCCCGACGCGGAACTGGACACGGTGCTGGAGCGGGAATTCGACATGCTGGTCCTGCCCGGCGGGCTGCCGGGTGCGGATCACCTGGACCGCGATCCGCGGGTGCGGGAGCTGGTGGGACGGATGGCCGAGAGCGGACGCTATACCGCCGCCATCTGCGCCGCGCCCAAGGTGCTGGCCAGCGCGGGGCTGCTGTCCGGCCGCCGCGCCACCGCCTTCCCCGGGGTGCTGGAGCGGCTCGACCTGCCCGACGTGGCGCTCGAGGCGGCCGCAGTGGTGGTGGACGGGAAGGTGGTCACCTCCCGGGGGCCCGGCACCGCCATGGACTTCGCCCTCGCCCTCATTGAGCTGCTCGCCGATCGCGCCACCCGCGAGCAGGTGGAGGCGGCGTTGCAGAGGCCATAGGGCAGTTGCCAGTGACCAGTGATTGTGTGGCCGAAGCCCTCTACTGGCTACCGGAAACTGGCAACTGATCACTTGCTCACTTACAGCCGGACTTCGATGCCGCGCTCGGCCATGCGGCGCTTGGCCTCTTCGATGGTGTGCTCGGCGAAGTGGAAGATGCTGGCGGCGAGCACGGCGTCGGCCTTGCCCTCCAGCACGCCCTCGGCCAGGTGATCCAGGTTGCCCACGCCGCCGGAGGCGATGACCGGCACGCTCACCGCTTCGCAGATGGCCCGGGTGAGCGCCAGGTCGAAGCCGCTGCGGGTGCCGTCGCGGTCCATGCTGGTGAGCAGGATTTCCCCCGCCCCCAGGGCCACCATGCGCCGCGCCCACTCCACCGCGTCGATGCCGGTGGGCTTGCGGCCGCCGTGGGTGAAGATCTCCCAGCGCGGCGGCTCGTCCGCGCCGCTGACCTGCTTGGCGTCGATGGCCACCACGATGCACTGGGAGCCGAAGCGCGCGGCGGCCTCGCCCACGAACCCGGGGTTGAAGACCGCGGCGGTGTTGATGGCCACCTTGTCGGCGCCGGCGTTGAGCATGCGCCGGATGTCGGCCACGGTGCGGATACCGCCGCCCACGGTGAGGGGGATGAAGACCTGGCTCGCCACCTGCTCCACCACGTGCACCATGGTCTCGCGGTCATCGGAGCTGGCGGTGATGTCCAGGAAGGTGAGCTCGTCGGCCCCTTCCGTGTCGTAGCGGCGGGCGATCTCCACCGGGTCGCCGGCGTCGCGGATATCGACGAACTTCACGCCCTTGACGACCCGGCCGTTGTCCACGTCCAGGCACGGGATGATGCGCTTGGCGAGTCCCATGACGTCAGGCCGCCGGGGGTGCGGCGGGGCCGAGCTCGTCGGCCAGGCGCTGGGCCTCGCCGAGGTCGAGGGTGCCCTCGTAGAGGGCCCGGCCGGTGATGGCGCCGATGATGCCGGGCTCGCCGGTCTCGCACAGGGCGCGGATGTCCTCCAGGCTGCTGATGCCGCCGGAGGCGATGACGGGGATGTTGACCGACTGCGCCAGCTTGACGGTCGCCTCCACGTTGACGCCGCTCAGCATGCCGTCGCGGCCGATGTCGGTGTAGACGATGGCCTCCACGCCGTCCTTCTCGAACCGCTGGGCCAGGTCGATGACATCGTGGCGCGAGAGCTTCGACCAGCCGTCGATGGCCACCTTCCCCTCCTTGGCGTCGAGGCCGACGATGATGTGGCCCGGGAACTCGAGGCAGATGTCGGAGATGAAGTGGGGGGCGTTGATGGCCTTGGTGCCGATGATGGCATAGCTCACGCCGGCATCCAGGTAGGTCTGGATGGTGTCCTCGTCGCGGATGCCGCCGCCCACCTGGATGGGCAGCTCGGGAAAGGCTTCGGCAATGCGGTGGATGATCTCGGCGTTGACCGGGCGTCCGGCGAAGGCGCCGTCGAGGTCGACGATGTGCAGGCGCCGGGCGCCGGCCTCCACCCAGCGGCCGGCGACGGCGACGGGATCCGCGGAGAATATGGTCTCGTCCTCCATGCGCCCCTGGCGCAGGCGCACGCATTTGCCTTCCTTCAGGTCGATGGCGGGAATTACCAGCATGGAACGTCCATCCTCGTTCGGGTCTCGGGTTGTCTGTCCGGCCTGTTGTCCGTCGCTCCGGCGGCCGGTTGCCGGCGCGGCTCAGTCCGTCCCGTCCCAGGCCAGGAAGTTCGCCAGCAGTTGCAGTCCTGCCTGCTGGCTCTTCTCCGGGTGGAACTGGACGGCGAAGAGGTTGTCCCGGGCCACCGCCGCGGTGAAGCGCAGCCCGTACTCGGTGCTGGCCGCGCTGAGCGCCGCGTCGGCGGGATCCACGTAGTAGCTGTGCACGAAGTAGAAGCGCGTGTCCTGGGCGATTCCGTTCCACAGCGGGTGCGGCCGGGTCTGCCGCACCTGGTTCCAGCCCATGTGGGGGATCTTCAGCCGCTCCCCGCTGCGGGGATCGGAGAGCCGCTCACCGAAGTACCGGACCGCGCCGGGCAGAACGCCGAGGCAGGGCGTGCCGCCGTTCTCCTCGCTGTGTTCAAGGAGCACCTGCATGCCCATGCAGATGCCGAGGAAGGGCTTGCCGGCGGCCGCCTCGCGGACCACATCCTCCAGGCCGCGGGACCGGATCTCCTCCATGCAGTCGCGGGCGGCGCCCACCCCGGGGAAGACCACGCGATCGGCGGAGAGAATCTCCTGCTCCACGTCCGTGACCCGCACGCGGGTTCCCGCCGGGGCCATGTGCTCCAGGGCCTTGGATACCGAGCGCAGGTTGCCCATGCCGTAATCGATTACCGCGACGCTGCTCATGCCGTACTGTACCGTGGCTGTGGTCGGAAGAAGGGTTCAGAGAACGCCCTTGGTGGAGGGGATGCCCTGGGCCCGGGGATCGGGTTCCGCGGCCATGCGCAGCGCCCGGCCGAGGGCCTTGAACAGGGTCTCCGCCACATGGTGGGCGTTGCTGCCGCGCAGGGCATCGAGGTGCAGGGTGATGCGGGCGTGGTTGACCAGCCCCTGGAAGAACTCCCGGAACAGGTCCACGTCGAAATCGCCGATGCGCGCGCGCGGGTACTCCACGTGGTACTCCAGGCCGGGACGGCCGGAGAAGTCCACCACCACCCGCGAGAGCGCCTCGTCCAGGGGCACATAGGCATGTCCGTAGCGGCGGATGCCGCGCTTGTCGCCCAGGGCCTGGGCCAAGGCCTGGCCGAGGGTGATGCCGATATCCTCCACCGTGTGGTGGGCATCGATGTGCAGGTCGCCGCGGGCCTCGATTTCGATATCGATGAGCCCGTGCCGCGCCACCTGATCGAGCATGTGGTCGAGGAACGGGATGCCGGTATCGATGCGGGCCGTGCCCGTGCCGTCCAGGTCGATGCTGACGGTGACCTGGGTTTCCAGGGTCTCGCGGTTGATGCGGGCGTTGCGCTGGGTCATGGTGCCGGGTACGCATTCGGATTGCACAAGCCTTATAGGATACCCTCAAGGCCGGCGGGCGTGAACCGCATTCGGATCACCGCTGGGGAGGTCCGGCGCGGTCGGATGAAGACTATGATTGATCCACATCAATAATCGGCACCATAATAAGGTAATACGGTGATTTATGGGCACGGCTCAGGACCTCGAGGTATCGATGGCCGGCAATGTGAAACTCAGTGTGGCAGGCCCCGGCGGCGCGGCGGTGGCTGACAAGCGTATCGCCTGTCAGGACTGCACCCTGTTCCAGCTCTGCCTGCCGCTGGGTATCGGCGAGGACGAGCTGGCCCTGCTGGACGAGGTGATCACCGCCCGGCGTTCGCTCAAGCGGGGTGAAATGCTGTTCCGCGGCGGCGCGCCGTTCCATGCCATCTACGCGGTACGCTCGGGATCGCTGAAGACCTATACCATCATGCAGGACGGCCGCGAGCAGGTGACCGGCTTCTACCTGCCGGGGGAGCTGGTGGCGCTGGACGCCATCAGCCTCGGTCGCCACCCGAGCTCGGCCAAGGCCCTGGAGAGCTCGAGCATCTGCGAATTCTCCTTCCAGGATTTCGAGCGCATGGGCGCCCGGGTGCCGGGCCTGCAGCGGCAGATGCTGCGGGTCATGAGCCGGGAGCTGCTCAACGACGAGCTGCTGCTGCTGCTGCTCGGCAAGAAGAGCGCCGAGGAGCGCCTGGCGGCATTCCTGCTCTCCCTGGCCATCCGCTTCCGCCAACGCGGCTTCTCCGCCACCGACTACAACCTGAGCATGTCCCGCAGCGACATCGGGAACTATCTCGGGCTGGCGGTGGAGACGGTCAGCCGCCTGTTCACACGCTTCCAGCAGGATGGCCTGCTGCGCGTGGAGCGGCGCCGAATCCGCATCCACGATATCGACCGTCTGTCCCTGCTGGCCGGGGACACGGCCCTTTCCGGCAGTCAGCGCATCGACAGTGCGGAGGTGCCGCAGAGCGAGCGCTGAGTGCCTGGTTTCAACCCGCAACCCGGATCCCGTCATGCCAGAACAGTGTTCACCAACCCCTGCAGGGAAGCACGGGACCAAGACCGAGGTCGCCTGCGAAGAGTGCGGGCTGTTCGGCTTCCTGCGTCTGCTCACCGTCATCGATCCCCAGGGCGAGCGCTCCGAACCCCTGGCGGGCGTCCTCTCCCGGCGCACGCGCATTCCCAAGGGTGAAACCCTCTATCGCCACGGTCAGCAGCTTCAGGCCGTCTACGCGGTCAAGTCCGGCGCCTTCAAGAGCTACACGCTGCTGGACACGGGCGAGGAACAGGTCACGTCATTCCACTTTCCCGGAGAGCTGATCGGGCTTGACGCCCTGAAGGGCAACCGCCATCAGTACACCGTGAAGGCGCTGGAGGACAGCAGCGTCTGCCAGCTGCAGTTCCGCGAACTCGAGCGTTCCGGCGTGCGCCTCGCGGAGTTCCGCGAGCAGATGATCAAGGCCATGAGCGAGAAGATCGGAGAGCAGTCCCGTCTGCTGCTGGTCTCCTCCCGTCCCTCGGCCGAGGAGCGCCTGGCCGCCTTCGTTCTCAACGTCTCCCGCCGCCTCGAAGTGCGCGGCTTCCCCTCCGAGGCTTTCCGTCTCGCCATGTCGCGCCAGGACATCGCCAGCTACCTCGGCCTGGCGGTGGAAACGGTGAGCCGGATGTTCAAGCGCTTCCAGGCCGAGGGGCTGCTCTCGGTCAGCGGCAAGCAGTTGCGGATTCTCAACCGGACCGCTCTCCAGTTGCTGGCAAAGGTTCGCGACTGATTCTGGAATATCAAATAAAACAATAGGATGTATTGATTCAGCGGAGGCGCCCCCGGGGCGCCTCCGACCCCACCTTCCCGCCCCCGGGTACAACTTGCGACCGATCAGTCGAAACATTGACAAAGATCAATGTTCACGTATCGTTGTCCGCTAATATGGCATCCAGTGCCAACTTCCGTGCACGAAATGGACGGTTGCCGACCGTCCTCGGCAGGCCGACTGGAAACAATTCGCGCCTGTGCTAAATCATTACAGAATGTGGGTGAAGGGGCGGGGGTGTGTGCGCCCTGGAATTTCGATACCCACGCGGCCGGAGTCGGGGAGGGCTGGTCAGGCCGCAGCAGGAGCCCGTAGGAAATCTGCGCAATTTGCACACACTCTAAGAAACGAGGAGAACAACCGTGGTGGAAGCGACAGTGGAGCAAAAGTACAACTTTGACGTTGTACGATGGTTCACCGTCATGGCGGTGGTGTACCTGGTGGTGGGCGCCCTGGTGGGCGTCTATATCGCATCGGAGCTGGCCTGGCCGGTGCTCAACCTGGACAATCCCTGGTTGAGCTTCGGGCGTCTGCGTCCGCTGCACACCAACGCCGTGATTTTTGCCTTTGGCGGCTGCGTTCTGATGGCCACCGGTTTCTACAGCGTGCAGCGCACCTGCGGCGTACGCGTGTGGAGCGACAAGATGGCCTGGTTCACCTTCTGGGGCTGGAACACCATCATCGTGCTGGCGGTGGTCACCCTGCCGCTGGGCCTGACCCAGGGCAAGGAGTACGCCGAGCTCGAGTGGCCCATCGACATCCTCATCGCCGTGGTGTGGCTGTCCTTCCTGGCCAACTTCGTCATGACCCTGGCGGTGCGGAAGACCTCGCACATCTACGTGTCCAACTGGTTCTACCTGGGCATGCTGGTGATGATCACCTACCTGCACGTGGTCAACAGCCTCGCCATCCCGGTGGGCCTGTTCACCTCCTACTCCCTCTTCTCCGGGGTGCAGGACGGCATGATCCAGTGGTGGTGGGGTCACAACGCGGTGGGCTTCTACCTGACCGCCGGCTTCCTGGGCATCATGTACTACTTCGTGCCCAAGCAGGCCAACCGTCCGGTGTTCTCCTATCGCCTGTCGGTGGTCCACTTCTGGGCCCTGATGTTCGGCTACGTCTGGCTCGGGCCGCACCACCTGCAGTACACCGCCCTGCCTGACTGGACCGGCTCCCTCGGCGCCGCCGTGTCGCTGGCCATGATCATCCCCTCCTGGGGTGGTGCGGTGAACGGCATGATGACCCTCTCGGGTGCCTGGGACAAGCTGCGCACCGACTACATCCTGCGCTTCCTCATCATCTCGCTCGCCTTCTACGCCATGTCCACCTTCGAAGGTCCGGTCATGTCGCTGAAGACGGTGAACGCCCTGTCCCACTACACCGACTGGACGGTGGGTCACGTGCACTCCGGCGCGCTGGGCTGGGTGGCCATGGTCGGCATGGGTGCGCTCTACCACCTGATGACCCGCATCTGGCACACGGAGATCTTCTCCGCCAAGCTGGTGAACCTGCACTTCTGGACCGCCACCATCGGCGCCGTGGTCTACATCGTCGCCATGTGGGTGTCCGGCATCATGCAGGGCCTGATGTGGCGTGCCTATGACGAGTACGGCACCCTGGCCTACACCTTCGCCGAATCCGTGGAGGCCATGCACCCGTACTACGCCATGCGTGCCATCGGTGGAATGATCTTCCTCCTGGGCGCCGTGATCATGCTGTTGAACACGGTTCTGACCATCCGCAAGTCGGTGGCCGAGGGCAGCCTGCGCGCCGCCCGTGCCGCGACCGCGACCGCTTAAGGGGGGGATTTCAGAGATGGCAGATCAGATCTACTCCACCCGTTTCCAGGACAAGCTGGAGCGGAATATCTGGGGCATGCTGATTGTGCTCGCCATTGTTCTTTCAGTGGGCGGCATCGTCGAAATCGTGCCGCTGTTCTTCCTGAAGAACACCATGGAGCACAACAAGTTCCCCGAAATCGTCTGGCAGCGTCAGGCCGGCCAGACCCTCAACGACTGGAAGGCGGGTGACGGCGTGCGTCCCTACACGCCGCTGGAGCTGGCGGGCCGGGATGTCTACCGGCGCGAGGGCTGCTACACCTGTCACTCCCAGATGGTCCGTCCGTTCCGTGACGAGAAGGAGCGTTACGGTCACTACTCCCTGGCCTCCGAGTCGATGTTCGACCACCCGTTCCAGTGGGGCTCCAAGCGTACCGGTCCCGATCTGGCGCGTGTGGGCGGGAAGTACTCGGATGACTGGCACCGCAAGCACCTCCGCGCTCCGCGTTCGGTGGTTCCGGAGTCCGTCATGCCGAACTACGTCTGGCTGGACAACGCCTACGTGGACGGCGCCACCATTGCGGCCCACATGAAGGGAATGCAGATGATTGGCGTTCCCTACACGGATGGTGATATTGCCTCCGCGGCTGACGCCGTGCAGGGCAAGACGGAGATGGACGCCCTGGTGTCCTATCTCCAGGTGCTCGGCACAATGGCAACGCTCGAGGAAGGCAAGGCCTACCGTGAGTAGTCTGCGGGAATATTTCCACACCGATTGGGAGGCGATGACCACCAACGACTGGATCGGTATGACGATCACGGTGGTCATCTTCCTCCTGATGGTGGGCCTGTATGTCTACGTCCTGCGTCCCAAGAACCGGGATCGGCTGGAATCGCACCGGCACATCCCGATGCTGGACGAGGACGAGCGCAATGAACGTGGAGGAAGACCATGACGGACAAAGTGTTTCCCGGTGAGAGCAATACCGGGCACGTGTGGGATGACAACCTGCGCGAACTGACCAACGATCCGCCGCGCTGGTGGACCATCGCCTTCTGGGCGAGCGTCATCTGGTGGATTGTCTACGGCATCATCTACCCGACCTGGCCGGTCAGTCTGGAGGGTGCCAACAAGGGCCTGCTGGGCTGGACCCAGATCCAGGAGTACCAGCAGGGCGTCGCGGAAATCCAGGCGGTCCGGGCCGAGTTCGAGGACCAGATCAAGGCCAAGACGGCCAAGGAGATCCTGGCCGACCCGGGTCTTACCGACTACACCGTCGCTTCGGCCAAGGTGCTGTTCGGTGACAACTGTGCCGCCTGCCACGCGGCCGGTGGTGCCGGCAACCCCGGTTTCCCGGTGCTGGCGGACGACAACTGGATCTATGGCGGCAGCATCGAGACGATCCAGCAGAGCATCACCATGGGTCGCCAGGGCGTCATGACCGCCCACGGCAAGATCCTGTCCGCGCAGGAGATCGATACGCTGGCCAACCTGGCAGTCAACCTCAGCCAGGGCAAGAGCGATCCTGATGGCATGACCCTGTTCACCCAGAAGGGCTGTATCGCCTGTCACGGCCCCGACGCCAAGGGCATGCAGGTGCTGGGTTCCGCCAACCTGACCGACAGCATCTGGCGGTTCACGCCGGGCGGTTTCGAAAGTGCCAAGTACACCATCACCCATGGTGTCAACGACGGCACCGATCCGCAGACCCGCGAAGCCCAGATGCCGTCCTTCAAGGACCGTCTGGACGAAGCGGCCATCAAGAAGCTGGCCGTGTACGTCTACCGGCTCGGCGGCGGCCAGTAACGGTCAGCCAGAGCGTCTGAAGCCCGCTTGCGGGCTCATAGATAAAAAATGACACCGCGCGGAGGCGTTCCGCCTCCGCGCGGTAACTGGAAACGGGGGTAATGTCATGAACACAGACGCGGTTTTCTGGGGTTCGGTCCTCACGGTGGTCATCGCCGTGGTGATCGTGGTCTATCTCGGCTTCAAGGCCAAGCAGCTGATGGACCGCGACGCCAGGAGTCACAAGTAAGCACGGTTGCAGCGAACAATCTGAAAGCACTTCGAGGGGGCTGTCCGGGCCCCCTCAATTTCGACTACCAGCCGCAGTCTGCCCCGTCAGAGGCGGGTGAAAAGGGCGAGGGGCGCGCGCGAGTTTCGCCACCGACGGCAGGAATGTAAGTATTCTGTTATATTCCCGTCGCCGAATTGACAATTCTCAATGGGGCGATCCGGTCCGGGGCGATAGACTAGTGTCGGGTTATTTTGTCCTGATTTCCCGGCACAGGAGATGGTAAGTTGAGCGAAGAACAGCGCAAAGTCGACCAGGCTGGTGTCGACGAACTGTATGCCGAGGCCGAGCACTGGCATGTCAACACGGGTGGGGAGACCATCCACGCCAAACGGGTGCCGGGCAAGTGGCGCAACGTGAAGTGGCTGGGCAACGCCGTCTGGCTGATCTTCTTCCTGGGCCCCTACCTGCGCTGGGATGGCCGGCAGGCGGTCCTGTTCGACATTCCCGAGCGTCAGTTCCACATCTTCAGTCTCACGGTCCTGCCCCAGGATTTCTGGATGCTGTCGCTGCTCCTGCTCTTCTTCGCCTTGCTGCTGGCCGTTTCCACGGCCCTGATCGGGCGGGTCTGGTGCGGTTTCTTCTGCTTCCAGACGGTGTGGACGGATGTCTACACCTGGATCGAGGACAGGCTGGAGGGCAATCCGCAGCAGCGCAGGAAGCTGGAAAAGGCGCCGCTGGATGCCCGCAAGTTGCGCATCAAGCTGACCAAGCACGCGCTGTGGCTGATTATCGCGGCTTTGACCGGCATCAGCTTCGCGGCCTGGTTCACCGACGCTTTCGTGCTGTGGGGCCAGATTGCGACCCTGCAGGCCAGCACGGTGGTCTGGATCGTCATCGCCCTGTTCACCGGCGGCACCTACGTGCTGGCAGGCTACATGCGCGAACAGGCCTGTTTCTGGCTCTGCCCCTATGCGCGCATCCAGGGTGTGATGGTGGACAAGGCCACGGCCCTGCCCACCTACGACTACCGCCGCGGGGAACCGCGCGGCCGGGTCAAGAAGGGTGAGTCCGAGGCGAACCGGACCACCGGCGACTGCATCGACTGCAACCAGTGCGTGGCGGTCTGTCCCACCGGGGTCGACATCCGCCAGGGACAGCAGGAGGGGTGCATCACCTGTGCCCTGTGCCTGGATGCCTGTGACACCGTCATGGACAAGCTCGGCCGCGACCGGGGGCTGATTCGCTACATGTCCCTCGAGGAGCTGGAGGGCAAGAAGCCGGTGCCGCTGTGGAAGCGCGGGCGGGTATGGGTCTATACCGGGATCATGTCCATCGCCCTGGCTGGCGTGGCCTACGGCATCAGCACCATCTCCTCGCTGGAGCTGAAGGTGCTGCACGAGCGCCAGCCCCTGTTCGTGCTGCAGAGCGACGGCTCGGTGCAGAACAAGTACACCCTCAAGATTCTCAACAAGACCAACTTCGACATGGACGTGGTCATCAGCGCCGAGGGTCTGGATGACATGGTGCTGGTCGGAGCGGACAAGCCGGTGACCGCGCACGGCAGCAAGGTCACGGCGACCACGGTATTCCTCCGCGTGCCGCGGGAGGAGCTGAAATCGGATTCCGAGTCCGTGGTCTTCCATATCCACAACCTGGCGAATGAGCAGTTCAGTGCCGAGCGCCAGAGCGTCTTCGTGGGCCCTCGGCGCTAGTTCCGACGCGGCACGGGTGACGCGGCGAAGTCGGCAGGGTTGCGCCGCCAAGGCGGCATCGGGAACCGGGCGAGGCCCGGTATGGTCAGGCCCGCAAGGGTCGGGGGGCGGGTGACGCAACGGTGCGTCATCCGCCCGGTACGTACGAGGCAGGCAGGTGCAGACTATGGCAAATCCAAATTCCGCCTGGCGCAGCCCCTGGGTCATCGGCTGGATAGGGCTGGTGGTCACGGTTCTGAGCGTCAACGCATACATGGTGTACATGTCCTTCACGACCATGCCCGGCCTGGTCAACAGCGACTACTACGAGCAGGGTCAGAACTACGAAAAGACCATGAACGAACGGCGGGTCCGGGCCCAGGAGCTCGACCTGGATGTCCGTGCTCCAGCGCGCCCGGTGCGGAACGAGTCGGCCACCTTCCTCTACATCGCCCGTGACTCGGGCGGGGTGCCGCTGGAGGGGGAGTCGGCGACGCTGCATGCCTACCGTCCGGCCAATGAGAAGGATGATTTTTCCGTTCCGATGGTGGCTGAAGGCAACGGCCAGTATCGCGCCGAGGTGAGTTTTCCCCTCAAGGGGGTCTGGGATGTGGTGGTGAGCCTCAAGCAGGGTGACGGGGAAGTGAACGCCGCCCGCCGCGTGATGGTGCGTGATTCCCAGTAACCCGTGGCGGTGACCCAGCCCCAGCCCCAGGCGCGACTCACGACGCCCGCGGCCGCCGAGGAGGAGGCCTCCGGGGAGCAGTGTTTCCACTGCGGACTGCCCCTGCCCGCGCCCGGTGAAATCGTCCGGGCGGAGGTGGATGGTGCGGGGCGGGAGTTCTGCTGTCACGGCTGTGAGGCCGTCTGCCAGGCCATCTACGCCGCCGGCCTGGAGGGCTTCTATCGCCGTACGCCCGATGGCGTGCTCCTCGGGCCTCCGCCCGAGCCGCCGCGCGAGACCCGGGTCTTCGACCTGGACGAGGTGCAGTCGGAGTTCATCCACGAACTCGGTGCCGAGCGCGAAATCAACCTGCTGGTGGAGGGCATCCACTGCGCCGCCTGCGTGTGGCTGATCGAGCGCGCCCTGGGGCGCCTGGACGGCGTGCTCAAGGCCCAGGTGAACCTGGCCGGCAAGCGGCTCAAGGTGCGCTGGGACAACGGCCGGGTCCATCTCTCCGACATCATCCGCCGCCTGGGCGAGATCGGCTACGCAGCCGTCCCCTTCGATCCCGAGGTGGCGGAGGGACGGCTGAACCGGCAGAACCGGGCGATGCTCTACCGCATCGCCTTTGCCGGTTTCGCCATGATGAACATGCTCTGGGTCTCCATCTCCCTGTATGCCGGGGCGGCGGAAGGGGAGATGCGCGACCTGTTCCACTGGGTGGGCCTGTTCCTGGCCACGCCCACCCTGTTCTACTCGGGGTTCCCCTTCTTCCGCGGCGCCTGGACCGGGTTGCGCTCGCTGCACCTGTCCATGGACCTGCCCATCGCCATCGGCGCCGGCATCACCTACCTCTACTCCACCTATGTCACCGTGTTCCGGCCGCCGGTGGGCGAGGTCTACTTCGACACCGTGGTGAACTTCGTCTTCGTCATCCTGGTGGGGCGCTACCTGGAGTCCCTGTCCCGGCGGCAGGCCGTCTCCTCGACCCAGCGGCTGATGGACCTGCAGCCGAAGGTGGCGGCGGTGCTGCGCGACGGGGGGGAGGAGGTCGTGCCCGTGCGGGCCGTCAAGCCCGGCGAGCTGGTGCTGGTGCGTCCGGGCGAGAAGCTGCCGGTGGACGGCGAGGTGATCGAGGGCCGCAGCGGCGTGGACGAGTCCATGCTCAGCGGCGAATCGATGCCGGTGGAGAAGGGCCCCGGAGACCGGGTGGCCGCCGGCACGGTGAACGTCCGCAGCACATTGAAGGTGCGCACCGAGCAGGTGCTGCGGGACACGGCGCTGGGACGGATCATCCGGCTGGTGGAGGATGCCCAGGCCTCCAAGGCGCCCATCCAGTGCACGGCCGACCGCATCGTGCCCTGGTTCGTGGCGGTGACCCTGCTGCTCGGCCTGTTCACTTTCCTGCTCTGGCACGGGGACGGGATCGACAAGGCGCTGATGGCGGCCACCGCGGTGCTCATCATCACCTGTCCGTGCGCCTTCGGCCTGGCCACCCCCATGGCCATCGCCGTGGCGTCCGGCTTCGGCGCACGCCACGGCATCCTGGTCAAGAACGGCGAGGTGCTGGAGACGCTCTCGGGCATCGACCACGTGGTGCTGGACAAGACCGGGACCCTGACCGAGGGCAGCATGTCGGTGACCAGCATCGAGGTGGCCGACGGGGCGCTGGATGCCGATGGCCTGCTGGCCCGGGTGGCGGCCATCGAGGTCCAGTCCGAGCACAGCATCGCCGATGCCATGGTGGCCGCGGCGCGGGCGCGCAACCTGGGCCCGGATCGCCATGGCGTGAGCGAGTTCAACAACCATCCGGGCATGGGCGTGAGTGCCCGGCTGGAGGGGCGGCGCTGGGTGGCCGGCACCCTGAGCCTGCTGCAGCGGGAAGGCGTCGTGCCGGACCCGGGGCTGCTGGAGCGGGCCCGGGTGCTGGAGGCCGAGGTGGTGACCTGCGTGCACGTGGCGGTGGATGGCCGTCACGTGGGCCTCGTCGGGGTGTCCGACCGGCTGCGTCCCGACGCCCTGGAGCTGGTGGCGGGCCTGCGGGCCGAGGGCATCGGCATGACCCTGCTTACCGGTGACCGGCGCGGGGTCGCCGAGGCGGTGGCGCAGCAGCTCGGCGGCATGGAGGTGCTGGCCGAGGTGCTGCCCCAGGACAAGGACCGGGTCGTCGGCGAGCTGCGCGGGCGCGGCCTGCGGGTGGCGATGGTCGGGGACGGGATCAACGATGCCCCCGCGCTCATCCGCGCCGATGTGGGCATCGCGCTCGGCTCGGGGACCGACGTCTCCATCGAGAGCGCCAGCATCGTGCTGATGAGCAACGAGCTGCGCAAGGTGCTGATGGCGGTGCGCCTGTCCCGGCGCACACTGCGCACCATCCGCCAGAACATCGGCATCTCCTTTACCTACAATCTCATCATGGTGCCGCTGGCGGTAATGGCCTACATCACGCCGCTGCTGGCGGCCATCTCCATGCCGATCAGCTCGCTGCTGGTGATCGGCAACGCGGCGCGCATCCGGACCCTGTTCCGGGACCGCGCCTGAGGCGGTTCTTCAAGCCGGACCCGGTCGGATCCGGACCCCTGTCACCGCCGCCACTGCGCGGGGCAACCTGCGAGCGGCTGGCCGGCTGCATGTGCTGCCGGTGATGACGCCACTGGGGCGGCAATGAACGAAGAGAGTGTGTGACGATGGATGTGATCTACGGTCTGTTGCCGGGGGTTCTGCTGTTCGGCCTGGTGGTGGTGGGTGTCCTGTTCTGGGCGGCCAGGAGCGGTCAGTTCGACGACCTGGAAGGCGAGGCCCACCGCATCCTCATGGACGAGGATCTGGATGAGGAGCAGGACCGGGGCGGCCGGAGCAAGGCCGGGGCACCCCAGGGTGACGCCCCGGGAGAGGGCGGGGCGGCTCCGGAGCAGGCGGAGGAAGAGCCGCGGACCCGCAAGTGAGCCCCGTGGCGCGGAGTTGAGGCCGGCGGGCGGCCGGAACCGCGCCGGTACCCCTACTCGGACGTCCGCTCCAGGGGTTCACTCAGCTGGGTGAAATCTTCCGGCAGGGCGTACTGGATGACGGTCTTCCCGTCGCCGGCCACGGCGACGTCGATGCCCCGCGTCGGGTAGAGCCAGTGGGTGACCCCGCTGCCGTCCACCCGCTTCTCCGCGGCGGCTCCGAAGCGCTTGCCGATGATCTCCTCGTCGAGGCGGGCGCTCGGGAGGTAGGTGATGTGGTGCACGGGCAGCGCCGCGGCGGCTGCGATGTCGTCAGGATGCAGCGTGACCCGCCGCTGGCCCTCGGCCAGGGTGCTGATGCGCAGGCCGCGGGTGTACATCCCCTCCAGCTGCGCCCGGGGAGCCGCCAGAACGACCACCATCTTCGCCTTGAGGCCCTTCAGGCTCACCTCCTGGAAGAAGGCCTCGAGATCCAGCCGGCCGGCGTCGGTGGTGAAGAGGCTGAGCTCGCCCTGCTCCTGGAGCTTGGCGCGGACCTCGGCCAGCGTGGTCCGCCCCAGGGTGAAGCCGAACGCCGTGGTGCTGCCGTCGGGGTTCACCGTCACCGACCAGGGCAGGGTCTCGGCGCCGTGGCGGGGACGATCGCCGCTGGGCACCAGGATCAGGTAGGCCGCGCCCGCCAGCAGGACCAGGACGAGGATGACGCGGAGCAGGATTGTCTTCGACATGTGCGTGTGCGGTTCCCTTGCAGAGGGTGCAGTGTACCCGCCGGCGCGGATATTTTCAGCCCGGCGTCGTTGCGGGAGAGCGGTGGGGTGCGGCGGTGCGTGCCCCCGGCCGGCGGGGCGGGGGCGTTGTGCCTCAGGCGGGAACGACGGCCAGGCGCAGCTTGCGCAGGGCGTTCTGCTCCAGCTGGCGGATGCGCTCGGCGGAGACCCGGTACTTGTCGGCGAGATCCTGCAGGGTGGCCTTCTCGCCGTCGGTCAGCCAGCGGCGCTGGATGATCTCCTGGCTGCGCTCGTCGAGGCCGGCGAGACTCTCCTCGAGCCGGGCCAGGCTGTGCTCGCGCCAGTCATCGCTCTCCGCCTGTTCGGCAGGATCGAAGCGGCGGTCTTCCAGGTAGTGGACCGGCGCGGGCGGCGCGTGATCGTCGCTGTCCTCGCTGTGGCCGTCGAAGGCGGCGTCGTGGGCCGCCAGGCGGGCCTCCATCTCCAGGACCGTCTCGGGCTTGACCCCCAGGTCCTTCGCCACCGCGTTCACCTCCTCGCGGGTGAACCAGCCGAGGCGCTGCTTGGCGTTGCGCAGGTTGAAGAACAGCTTGCGCTGGGCCTTGGTGGTGGCCACCTTGACGATGCGCCAGTTGCGCAGGATGAATTCGTGCATCTCGGCCCGGATCCAGTGTACGGCGAAGGAGACCAGGCGCACGCCCACGTCCGGGTCGTAGCGCTTGACCGCCTTCATGAGGCCGATGTTGCCTTCCTGGATCAGGTCGGACTGCTGCAGGCCGTAGCCGTTGTAGCCGCGGGCGATGCGGACCACGAAGCGCAGGTGGGACATGACCAGGGCGCGGGCGGCGTCCAGGTCGTGCTCGTCGCGCAGCCGCAGCGCCAGCTCCCGTTCCTCCTCGGCGCTGAGCATGGGCAGCCGGTTGACGGCCTCGACATAGGCCTCCAGGCTGCCGGTCGGCAGGCTCATCTCCAGTTTCTGTAACGCGGTGCTCATAGTCCTCCCGGCGGCACGTTGAAACCCCGCGTCACCCTTGCGGGTGCCCGGGGTCCGGTCGTCTGACCCGATTTTAGCACTCACGGAGTGTGAGTGCTAAGGGGGGTGAAAAGTTCCCGTCACGGGGTCGGCGTAATCCCCGGGGGCGGCTCAGGTGGGTTCGATGGACTTCAGGTGGCGACCCACGGCGAGCCAGGCCCCGGCCAGGCCCAGCACCACGGCGAAGGCGAGCAGCGCCAGCACCTCGGTCGCGGCGAGGCCGCGCAGGGTGAAGCCGCTCTGGTAGAGCAGCGCCAGGCGCTGGACCGGGGCATGCAGCCAGCCCAGCGACAGCGCCACCAGCAGCCAGGCCACGCTCCCTCCGGCCAGGCCGTACCAGAGACCGGTATAGAGGAATGGCCGGCGCACGAAGCCGTCGGTGGCGCCCACCAGCTTCATCACCACGATCTCCTCGCGCCGGTTCTCGATGGCCAGCCGGATGGTGTTGCCGATGACCAGGATCACGGCCAGGCCGAGCAGGGCGCCGATCACCATCACGGCCCGCCACACCAGCTCCATGAGGGCGTAGAGCCGCTGGATCCACTCCAGGTCCAGCCGGGCCAGCTCCACCCCCGGCAGCGCCTGCAGCTCCTCGCGCAGTCGCTCCAGCGCCTTGGGCTTGGCTACCTCATCTGCCGGGCTCACCACCAACGTGGCCGGAAGGGGGTTTTCGCCCAGGCTGTCGATGGCGATGTCGAGTCCCGACGCCTGGCGGAACTCCGCCAGCGCCTCGTCACGGGTGATGTAGCGGACCGAGGCCACCTCCGGGCGCCCTTCGATGCGCCGGGCCAGTCCGCGGGCCTCGCTGTCGGGGACGCTGAGCCGCAGGTAGAGGGAGATCCGGGCGGCGCCCTCCCAGGTGTCGCTCAGCTGCCGGGCGTTGGCCAGCACCAGGTGCAGGGCCGCCGGCAGGGCCAGCGCGATGCCGAGCACCAGCACCGTCATCAGGTTGCCGAGCGGCGCGCGGACCAGGCGGCCGAGGCTGCCCACCAGGGCCTGCAGGTGGTGGGTGAGCCAGGTCCGGGGCAGGCGGCGCCAGGACGAGGCTTCCCCGCCCCGTCGCTGCCGGCGCTCGCGGGGCGGTTTCCGGGCCCGCTCCGGGGAGCGGCGTTCCGGCTTGCGGGTGGCCATGCTCATGCCGGTACCCCCCCCTGCGCCAGCTCGCCCCGGGCGAGGGTCAGCACCCGCTGGCCCATGGCGCGGATCAGGGCCAGGTCGTGACTGGCCACGAGCACGGTCACCCCGACCTGGTTGAACTGCTCGAACAGCCCCATGATTTCGGCCGAGAGCTCCGGGTCGAGGTTGCCGGTCGGCTCGTCGGCGAGCAGCAGGGGCGGCCGGTGGACCACGGCCCGGGCGATGCCCACCCGCTGCTGCTCGCCGCCGGACAGCGCGATGGGGTAGAGCTTCTCCTTGCTCAGCAGACCCACCTTGTCGAGCGCGGCGTGCACCCGGCGCCGTACCTCCCCGTGGGGCAGCCCCGCGATCACCAGCGGCACGGCCACGTTGTCGAACACGGTGCGGTCGAACAGCAGGTGGTGGTTCTGGAACACGATGCCCATGGAGCGGCGCAGCCCGGGGACGCGCCGTGACGGCAGCCGGGCCACGTTCTGCCCGTCCACCAGCACCTGGCCCTGGGAGCAGGTCTCCATGCGCGTGATGAGCTTCAGCAGCGTGCTCTTGCCGGCGCCGGAGTGGCCGGTGAGGAAGGCCATCCCGCCCCGCTCCAGGTGGAAGCTCACCCGGCTCAGGGCCTGGAAGCCGTTGGGATAGCGCTTGCTGACCTCGGTGAACCGGATCATGGTCTGGTCCGGCCGGAGCGCGACGGTAAGCGGGAATGTATCGTCACGTTGTGGTGGCGCATTGTGGGTCCATGGAACGAAACGCAGGCAGGCGGCCGCGGGGCGCGGTGCCGCCGGCGGGGGATGGGCGTTTCCGGTGCCGGCCGGCCGCTACTCCGGCTCGCGGGCCAGCAGGGCCTCGACGAAGGCCTCGGCCCCGAACGGGCGCAGATCGTCGATGGTCTCGCCCACGCCCACGAAACGGATGGGCAGGCCCATCTTCTTGGCGATGGCGAAGATGATGCCGCCCTTGGCGGTGCCGTCCATCTTGGTGAGGGTGATGCCGGTGACGTTCACCGCGGCGTGAAACTGCTCGGCCTGGGCCAGGCCGTTCTGCCCGGTGCCGGCGTCCAGCACCAGCATCACCTCGTGGGGGGCCGACGGGTCGAGCTTGGTGATGACGCGCTTGACCTTGACCAGCTCCTCCATCAGGTTGCTCTTGGTGTGCAGGCGCCCGGCGGTGTCGGCGATGAGCACGTCGATGCCGCGGGCCCTGGCCGCCGCCACCGCGTCGTAGATGACCGAGGCGCTGTCCGCGCCGGTGTGCTGGGCGATGACCGGGATGCCGTTGCGCTCGCCCCAGACCTGCAGCTGCTCCACCGCCGCGGCGCGGAAGGTGTCGCCGGCGGCCAGCATGACGCTGCGGCCCTCGGCCTGGAAGCGCCGGGCCAGCTTGCCGATGGTGGTGGTCTTGCCGGCGCCGTTCACCCCCACCATCAGCAGCACGTAGGGGCGTTGTTCGGTGTCCGGAACCAGCGGCACGTCGACCGGCCGCAGCAGGCCGAGCATGTTCTCGCGCAGCGCCGCGTAGAGGGCGTCGGCGTCGTCCAGCTGCTTGCGCGCCAGGCGCGCGGTCAGGTCGGCGATGATCTGGCTGGTGGCCTCCACGCCCACGTCCGCCATCAGCAGGTGGGTCTCGATCTCCTCCAGCAGCTCGTCGTCGATCCGGCGCCGCCGCGCGACCAGCTCGCCCACGTCCATGAGCAGCACCTCGCGGGTGCGCCGCAGGCCGCTCTTGAGGCGTGACATGATGCCGGACTTCTTCTCCTCCGGCGCCTTGTGCTCTTCGTCTCTGTCTTTTCTGAACCCGAACATGTCCGTGCTGTCTGAATGGCAACGATGCGGAAGGGGCGAGGTGCTGCCACCTGTTGGGATGGGCTATCCTAGCACTCCCCTCCCCATTCCGATAACCCGCCCGGGACCCATGCGACAATTCTGCCAGGAGAACATTGCGGCATGCTGAAACGCCTGTTGCTCCCCGCCCTGTGGGCCGCGCTGCTGCCGTGGTCCGCCCATGCCGAGGTCGCGGAATACACCCTCGACAACGGCATGAAAGTCATCGTCAAGGAGGACCACCGGGCCCCGGTGGTGGTCTCCCAGGTCTGGTACCGGGTGGGTTCGAGCTACGAGCCGGCCGGGCTGACCGGGATCTCCCACATGCTCGAGCACATGATGTTCAAGGGCACCGAGGCGCACCCGGCGGGCGAGTTCTCGCGCATCATCGCCGAGAACGGCGGCAGCGAGAACGCCTTCACCAGCCGCGACGCCACCGCCTACTACCAGCAGCTGGAGAAGAGCCGCCTGGCGGTGAGCTTCGAGCTTGAGGCCGACCGGATGCGCAACCTGCAGCTGCCGGAGGCGGAGTTCCTGAAGGAGCGCCAGGTGGTGGCCGAGGAGCGGCGCCTGCGCACCGAGGACGATCCCCAGTCGCTCGCCTACGAGCGTTTCAACGCCCTGGCCTACCTGGAGAGCCCCTACCGGCAGCCGGTCATCGGCTGGATGAACGACATCCAGAACTACACGGTGGAGGACCTGCGCGCCTGGTACCGGCGCTGGTACGCGCCCAACAACGCCATCCTGGTGGTGGTGGGCGACGTGCGGGCCGAGGCGGTCCTGGCCCTGGCCCGGGAGCACTTCGGCCCGCTCGCCCCCTCGGAGCCGGCCGCCCTCAAGCCCCGGCGCGAGCCGGAACAGCTGGGCGAGCGGCGGGTCACCGTGCGGCTGCCGGCGCGCCTGCCCTACCTGATCATGGGCTACCATGTGCCGGTGGTCGGCCAGGCGGAGACGGCGTGGGAGCCCTACGCCCTGGCGGTCCTGGCCGGCATTCTCGACGGCGGCGACAGCGCGCGGCTGGCCCGGGAGCTGGTGCGCGGCAGCCAGGTGGCGGCCAGCGCCGGGGCCGGCTACGGCGCCTTCGCGCGCCTGCCGGGCCTGTTCCAGCTCGAGGGGGTGCCCGCCAACGGTCACGGCGTGGCGGCGCTGGAGGCCGCCTTCCGCGACCAGGTGCGGCAGCTGCAGGAGCGGCCGGTGGACGGGGCCGAACTGGCGCGGGTCAAGGCCCAGGTGGTGGCGGGCGACGTCTTCGGCCGCGATTCGGTGCAGTACCAGGCCATCCGCATCGGCCGGCTGGAGAGCATCGGCCTGGACTGGCGCCTGATGGACGGGTACGTCGACCGCATCCGCGCGGTCACCGCCGAACAGGTCCGGGCGGTGGCGCGCAAGTACCTGACCGGAGACAACCTCACCGTGG
Source organism: Thioalbus denitrificans (assembly GCF_003337735.1). NCBI lineage: Bacteria > Pseudomonadati > Pseudomonadota > Gammaproteobacteria > Chromatiales > Ectothiorhodospiraceae > Thioalbus > Thioalbus denitrificans. The sequence continues at coordinate 605,406 of NZ_QPJY01000001.1, forward strand.
CGGTGCTGGAGCCGCAGCCGACCGCCGAGGGCGCGCGCGAGCCGCGCCCCGTGCCGCAGGGAGGGGCCCGCGATGAGCAATCCTGAGCGAACGAACGCCTGGCTGGCGGCGCTGCTGCTCCTGTTCCTGCTCCTGCCGCTGCCGGCGCTGGCGGCGCCGGACATCCAGCACTGGGAGACCGGCAACGGGGCGCGGGTCTACTTCGTGCCCACCCCCGCGCTGCCCATGGTGGATGTGCGGGTGGTCTTCGATGCCGGCAGCGCCCGCAACGATGGCCACGGCGGCCTGGCCACCCTGGTCAACGGCCTGCTGGCGGAAGGCGCCGGCGGCCTGGACGCCGACACCATCGCCGCGCGCCTGGAGTCGGTGGGGGCGCAGCTGGACAACGACGCCTTGCGCGACATGGCGGTGGTGAGCCTGCGCAGCCTCACCGACCCGGAACTGCTGGCGCCGGCGGTGGCGACATTCGCCACCCTGCTGGCCCAGCCCGACTTCCCGGACACCGCCCTGGAGCGGGTGCGGCAGCAGATGCTGGTGGCCCTGGAACAGGAGCGCCAGGATCCCGCCGCCCAGGCCCGCAACGCCTGGTACCGGGCCGTCTACGGCGACCACCCCTACGCCGCGCCGACCCTCGGCACGCCGGAGAGCGTGAACGCCCTCACCCGGGCGCAGGTGGTGGCCTTCCAGCGCCGCTTCTACGTGGCCCGCAACGCCGTGGTGGCCATCGTCGGCGACCTGGACCGGGGCCGGGCCGAGGCGCTCGCCGACCAGGTGATCGGACGTCTGCCGGCGGGCGAACCGGCGCCGCCGCTGCCGCCGGTGGCGGCGCTCACCGCCCCGCGCAGCGTGACGGTGGCGTTTCCCTCCGCCCAGACCCACGTGCTCGTGGGCCAGCCCGGCATCGACCGCCGGGATCCCGACTACTTCCCCCTCTACGTGGGCAATCACATCCTCGGCGGCGGCGGCTTCACCTCGCGCCTGACCCGGGAGGTGCGCGATGAGCGCGGCCTGTCCTACAGCGTCTACAGCGCCTTCGTGCCCATGCGCGCCCGCGGCCCGTTCCTGCTGGGGCTGCAGACCCGCAACGACCAGGCCGGCGAGGCCCTGACGGTGCTCAACGCGGTGCTGGACAAGTTCGTGGCCGGGGGCCCCACCGCGGCGGAGCTGGAGGCGGCGAAGCGCAACATCACCGGGGGTTTCCCCCTGCGCATCGACAGCAACGCCAATATCGTCGAGTACCTGGCCCTCATCGGCTTCTACCGTCTGCCCCTGGACTATCTCGACACCTTCAACGACCGGGTGGAGGCGGTGACCGCCGCGCAGGTGCGCGCGGCTTTCGCCCGCCGTGTTCACCCCGATCGGCTCGTCACCGTGACCGTCGGAGGTGGCGGTGAAGGATAGGGGCGGGCCGGTGCGCCGCACCCGGCCGGTCTCCGGCGGCGGCACCCTGCGCATCATCGGCGGCCGTCACCGGGGGCGGCGGCTCCATTTCGCCCCGCTGCCGGGTCTGCGTCCCACGCCCGACCGGGTGCGCGAGACCCTGTTCAACTGGCTGGCGCCGGTGATCGAGGGTGCCCGCTGCCTGGATCTCTTCGCCGGCAGCGGCGTGCTGGGGCTGGAGGCCCTGTCCCGCGGGGCCGCGACGGTGGTGTTCGTGGATGCCGCGCCGCGGGCGGTGGCCGCCATCGCCGGGCATCTCGAGACGCTGGGCGCGACGGAGGGCCGGGCGCTGCGGGCCGACGCGCTGGCCTTCCTGCGCGGCCCGGCCGAAGCCTTCGACGTGGTGTTCCTGGACCCGCCCTTCGGCCAGGGACTGCTGGCGCCGTGCCTGCGGCTGCTGGCCGGGGCGGGGTGGCTGGCGCCGGGCGCCCGGGTCTACGTGGAGGCGGAACGGGATCTGGGCGAGGTGGCCCTGCCGCCCGGCTGGCACTGGCACCGGGAGAAGGTGGCGGGCCAGGTGGCCTACCGCCTCGCACTCGCGACCGATGGGCATGCCGCGGATGGTTGAGCCACAGCGGACACAGGGATTACCGGGGGGTTGAGCCCACTGGCCACACCCCGCCGTACCCGGGTACCAACGCCGGCGGCCCGACAACCCAACCCTCTTTCACCCCGGTGCTCTCTGTATCCTCTGTGGCTATGAAACCTACAGCCCCAGGCCGGTGAAGTAGAGGCTCTGCACCAGGCGGTCCACCGGCACGTAGTCGTCGGTGAGCAGGGGCAGCGCCGCCAGCGGGGTGCCGGTGGCCAGCAGCGGTGCGGTGACCCGCAGCCAGCTGCGCGGCAGGCCCCGCCGGGCGCGGAGGGTGTCCGGCCAGTCGTCACGCTCCCCCGCCACCACCACGTAGGTCATCCGGGTGGGGGCCTCCGGCACCCGGTCGAGCCACACGTCGACCCGGGGAAAGACTGCGCCCAGGGTCTTCACCAGGCTCTTCACCAGCAGCGGGTCGGGAAAGCGATCGACGATATTGAGGGTGTAGAGACCGCCGGGGGCGAGATGGCCGCGCACCTGCCGGGCGAACTCCCGGGTCACCAGGTGGTAGGGAATGGAGATGTCGTGGAAGACGTCGGTGACGATGACATCGAAGCGCCGCTCCTCCGGCAGCCGCGCCAGCACCACCCGGGCGTCGGCGTGGTGCACCTCCAGCGCCGACGGATCCACGAACAGCGCCCCTTCCGCCACCTCGGTGACCACCGGGTCCAGCTCCGCCACCGTCACCTCCGGCGCCCGGTAGAGGGCGCCCACGGCGCGGGGCTGGGTGTAGGCGCCGCCACCGGCGAAGAAGAAGCGCAGCCCGGCCGGCGGATCGCCGCGGTAGTGCTCCAGCACCAGTTCGTCCATGAGCTGGACGTAGGGCGCCAGCAGCAGGCCGGGCTGCTGGCGGTGGTTGGTGCCGTGCACGAGGTGGTCGAGAATGAGCGAGCGGGCCTCCCCGAAGGGGGCCTCCGCCGAGCTGTCCACCACCCGCAGGCAGAAGTAGGGGCTCTCCCGGTCGCAGGGATCGGCGAAGCCGTCGCGGGAGAGGGTGGCGGCGCCCAGGAGGAGGGCGCCCAGCAGGGCCGCCGCGGCGGCGGGCAGGCGGGCGCCGCGCAGCAGCGGCAGGGCCAGCAGGAACAGCCCGGCGGCGGTGGCGAGGATGATGTTGCGGGTGCCCAGGTACTGCACCAGCCAGTAGCCGGTGACGAAGGTGCCGAGGATGCTGCCGAGCGCCGCCAGGGCGTGCATCAGCCCGACGATGTGGCCGGTGCGGGTGTCCAGGCGCAGGGCGAGGGTGGTGAGCAGCGGCGTGACCACGCCCAGCAGCATGGCGGGCAGGAAGAACAGGCTCAGCACCAGCAGGAAGCTGGCGGAGAGCAGGCTCAGGCCGCTCGCCTGCAGCACCGGGGCCACCAGGGTCAACAGCCAGAGAATGGCGAGGCAGGCCAGCGCCCCGACGATGAGGGTGGCGCCCGCGGCGCGCGGGCCGGCCCCGCGATCGGCCCATACCCCGCCGGCCCAGTTGCCGAGCGAGAGGCCGGCCAGGATCACCCCGATGATGGAGGTCCAGGTGTAGAGGGAGACGCCCACGTAGGGCGCGATGAGCCGCCCGGCGGCGATCTCGAGCATCAGCAGGAAGGCCGAGCTGAGGAAAATGGTGGCGGCGTAGCCGGCCACGCGGGCCCGGTCGGACACGGGGACCTCCATCTGTTTGTCGTTATGATGTCGCGGCGCAGTACACTAGACTACACGGCCGGCCGCTTTCCGGCACCCGTTCCCTGCGCCGTGCCTGGACCCCGTCGAGCACCGAGACCGTGATCCGGACCAGTGACTTCCGGCCGCCCTGGTGGCTGGCGAACCCACACCTGCAGACCCTGTGGTCGACGCTGTTCCGGCGCCGCGCGCCGCGGCCGGCCTATGTCCGTGAGCGCCTGGAGCTGGCGGACGGCGACTTCCTGGATCTGGACTGGTGCGGGGAGGGCGGCGGCCCGCTGGTGCTGATACTCCACGGGCTGGAGGGATCCGCCGGCTCGCCCTATGCACGCGGCCTGACGGCGACGGTCGCGGCCCGGGGCTGGCGGGCGGTGGTGATGCACTTCCGCGGCTGCAGCGGTGTGCCCAACCGCCTGCCGCGCAGTTACCACTCCGGCGAGACCGGCGACCTGGAGACGGTGGTGGGGCTCCTGCGCGAACGCCACCCCGGGACGCCCCTGGCGGTGGTGGGCTATTCGCTGGGCGGCAATGTCCTGCTGAAGTGGCTGGGGGAGCGGGGCGGGGCCGCCGGGATCAGCGCCGCCGCGGCCGTTTCGGTCCCGTTCCTGCTCGACCAGGCGGCCACGCGGATGAGCCGGGGGTGGTCGCGGATCTACCAGCACGTCCTGCTGCACAGCCTGCGCCGCTCCCTGGCCGTCAAGCTGGCGCGGCTGGAGGCCCGGGTGGTGGACCCGGCCCTGCTGCCGGAGCTCACCGACTTCTGGCGCTTCGACGACGCGGTGACCGCGCCGTTGCACGGTTTCCGCGACGTGCACGACTACTACCGCCGCGCCAGCTCGCGCCAGTACCTGGCCGGCATCCGGGTGCCGACCCTGCTGCTCCATGCCTTGGACGATCCCTTCATGACTCCCGCGGTGGTCCCCGCCGCCGCGGAGCTCTCTTCCTGCACCGAGCTGGAGCTGAGCGCCCACGGGGGCCACGTGGGCTTCGTCACCGCCCGGGTCCCCTGGCGTCCCCGCTACTGGAGCGAGGAGCGCATCGCCGCCTTCCTGGTGTCCCGACTGGGGGAGCAACCTCCGCCGCCATGAGAGGAAAAGTCTTCAGCCGTGTGGCGCGCGGAACAGGCCCGATTTTCCCCGGATTCCGGCGGCTGATCCGGTCCTGCGCGACGCTATTCTGCTGGCGGGGTAAATGATGCAACTGACTGCCAGGAAAGGGTGTTTTGAATATGCATGGGTATTATAAATAAGAATTTCAACAATAACTGCATGTTCGCCGAAAAAGCCTGTTTTTACTTTTTTCCTGTGGAATTGCCGTGGAGCCTGTGATATCCATGGAATTCAGGTGGATGGAGGATGACCGATGACGAACAGGCTTCCCAAGTTTTTGATGATGCTTTCCTATTTCTCGGGCGCGGCGCTGCTGATCGGGATCGGGCGCTGGGTGGTCGTTTCCGGTTTCGAGGGTTTCCGCTGGTACCAGGAGCACATCGGCGCCTGGCTGCCCATACCCAGCGAGGAGCTCTACCACGGTACCGGCAATTTCCTCGTCGTGGTGGGGGTGATCCTCGTGCTGGCCGGGCTGGTGGAGCTGTTCCTGTGCCCGAGCTGTCCCTTCCCCTTCAGCCGCAAGTGGGAAAGCCCCACCATGCAGCGTCGCTGAATCCCGCCTCTGGCCGGCCCGCCCCCCGCCGCCGGGCCGCGCCTGGTCCGCTGCCGGGGTGCCGGGCGGGCCCGCACATCTCCGGCTGAACCAAGGCCCCCGCCCGGGGGTCTATTTTCGAGTGGCCACCGGGCCCGCCCGTCATTTGCCGTCCGCGCTCACCGCCGGGCGTCCGGAGGCCGATGACGCCGGCGAAGAACGCTGACAATCGAGGAGAAGACCGATGCGCAAGAATCTGCTCAACCTGACGGTGGCGACGGGGCTGGTCGCGTTGGCCATGGCGCCCGTGGCGGGGGCGGAGGAGATGGATGCCGATGCCATGATCAAGTACCGGACCAACGTCATGAAGTCCCTCAGCGGCCACATGGGCGCCCTGGCCCGGACGGTGGAGGGCAAGGTGGGATTCCGGGACCTGGTGCTGCCCCATGCCCAGGCCATCGCCGCCATCAGCCACAAGACCGCGGAGATGTTTCCGGAGGGCAGCGACTTCGGCGATACCGACGCCAAGGCCGATATCTGGTCCCGGCGGGCGGAGTTCGACCAGGCCGCGGCGACGGCGGCGGAGCGCGCCGACGGGCTGGTGGCGGCCGCCGAGGGAGGTGACATGGCCGCCATCGGGACGGCCTTCAAGGAGATGGGGAAGGCCTGCAAGGGCTGCCACGACGAGTTCCGGGAGGAGTGATCCTGGCGCTCCCGGAGCAGCCGGCGCCACACCGAAGCGGCCGCAGGAATGCGGCCGCTTCGTTCTTCAGGACGGCAAGCCGGCGCCGCTCAGGCGGCGGAGCTCTTGGGCAGCGGCCGGTGGTGCAGGATGTCCTGGCGCTTCGCCAGCTCCTGGATGTCGGGCCGTGCCGTGAAGCGGTCCAGGGTGATGTTGTCCAGGAACTGGAAGATCTGGTCGCTGAGATCGGTCCACAGCTCGTGGGTCAGGCAGCGCTTGCCGCCGTGGCAGTTCTCCTTGCCCTGGCAGCGGGTGGCGTCCACCTGCTCGTCCACCGCGGTGATGATGTCGGCCACGGTGATCTCGGTGGCCGGACGGGCCAGACGGTAGCCGCCGCCGGGCCCGCGCACCCCTTTCACCAGGTTGGCCTGGCGCAGCTTGGCGAAGAGCTGTTCCAGGTAGGACAGCGAGATGTCCTGGCAGGTGGAGATGTCCGCCAGGGTCACCGGCCCCACTTGGTTGTGCAGAGCCAGGTCCATCATGGCGGTCACGGCATATCGGCCTCGCGTGGACAGTCTCATAGTCGGCACCTTTTGGTTATGGCTGTATCGGATAACAAAGCTGGGCAGTCGGATTAAATGATTGCAAATGTTGACCAAAATAGTCAAGAAAAGTTTCGCAATCCGCATCCGGCCACCCCCGCCACGGGTCAGCTCTCGGCGGGGGCGGGGCGGCCGAACAGGCGCCGCAGGTGGCCGGCGGCGCTTTCGTGGAGCGAGAGCAGCGCGGGGATGACCAGCAGCACCAGGACCGTGGCGAAGGCGAGGCCGAAGGAGATGGAGACGGCCATGGGGATCAGGAACTGGGCCTGCAGGGAGCTCTCGAACAGCAGCGGCGCCAGGCCGGCGATGGTGGTGAGCGAGGTGAGCAGCACGGCGCGCAGGCGCAGGCAGGCGGCCTCCACGAGGGCCTCCCGCACCCCCATGCCGCGGTCGCGCAGCTCCTTGAAGAAGGTGACCAGGATGATGGAGTCGTTGACCACGATCCCCGACAGGCCGAAGAAGCCGAACAGCGAGAGCACGGTGAGATCGATGCCCATCAGCCAGTGTCCCGCCAGGGCGCCCACCAGGCCGAAGGGGATGGCCATCATCACCACCAGCGGCCAGCCGTAGGAGGCGAACACCCACGCCAGCACCAGGTAGATGAGCGCCAGGGCGAAGATCAGCCCCCGCTTCATGTCGCCCAGGGTCTCGGCCTGGTCGGCGGCGCGGCCCTCGAAGGAGTAACTGATGCCGTAGCGGGTGGCCAGACCGGGCAGGAACTCCTCTTCCAGCCCGGCCAGCACGCGGTTGCTGTTGTTCACCTCGCGGTCCACGTCGGCGGTGATCTCCGCCGCCAGCCGGCCCTGGGCGTGGCGCAGCACCTCGAGCCCGCGGCGGCTCTCGAAGGTCACCGCCGAGGCCAGCGGCATCAGCTCGCCGGCGGGGGTCCGCACGTGCAGGCGCTGCAGGCTGGAGAGGCTGTCGCGCTCGGCGTCCGGCAGCACCACCCGCACCTCCACCTCCTCGCCGGCGTCCTGGAAGATCTGCACCAGCTCGCCGTCATAGGCGGCGCGCAGCTGGCGCCCCACCTGGGTGACGGTCAGCCCGGCCGCCTGCGCCTCGGGCGTGAGGCGGTAGACGAGCTGCTCGGCGCCGAAGGGCATGTCGTCCTCCACGGCGCTCACCCCTTCCACCGCCTGCAGCGCGGAGACCAGCTCCTGGGCCGCGGCCTTCAGGGTGAGGGGGTCGGCGCCGGTGAGGCGGATGTCCACATCCTTGCCGGGGGGGCCGCCGACCCGTTCGCTGATGGTGAAGGTCTCGAGGCCGCCCGGCCGGCGCACCAGGGCACGCCAGTGATCGATGAAGGCGCGGTTGCGCACCGTGCGGGCGTCCGGGGAGACCAGCTCCACCTGCAGCGAGCCGAAGTGATCGCCGCGCCGGGCCCCGCCGCCATCCGCGGAGGAGACACCGGCGCGGGCCACCGCCGCCACCAGCAGGTCGCCGCCCAGATCGGTCTCGGTCCGCTCGAGGGTGGTCTGCAGGTGCTCCAGGAAGCCGAGCACTTCCGTGCGCGGCGTGCCCGCGGCGAAGGCCACGTTGGCGTGCAGGACGGTGCCCTCGGGGGAGGGGAAGAAGGTGAAGCTGAGCCGGCCCCCGGCGAGGAGTCCCACGGCCAGGATCAGGCTGGCGGCGGCCAGGCTCAGGGTGGTCCAGCGGTGGCGCACGGCCCGCTCCGCGAGGGGGCGGAAGCGGCGATCGCGGAAGTGCTCGAAGGCGGCGTCCAGGCGCTGGCGCAGGCGTCCGGGGGGGCGGTGGTGGAGGTGGAGGAAGCTCCCGCGCAGGTGACCCGGGAGAATCAGGAAGCTCTCCACCAGCGAGGCGAGGATCACGCAGATGATCACCAGCGGAATCTCCGAGAGGATGTTCCCGATGATGCCGCCCACCAGCATCAGCGGCAGGAACGCGGCGATGGTGGTCAGCGAGGAGGAGAGCACCGGGGCGAGCATGCGCCGGGCGCCGCCCTCGGCCGCCTCCAGCGAGCTCTCCCCGGTCTGGTAGTGGGTCATGGCGTCCTCCCCCACCACGATGGCGTCGTCGACGATGATGCCGAGCGCCATGATGAGGGCGAACAGGCTGATCATGTTGATGCTGCCCCCGGCCAGGTAGAGGATGGCGAGGGTGGCCATGAACGAGACCGGGATGCCCATGGTGACCCACCCGGCGACCCGTCCGTTGAGGAACAGGAACAGGATGATCACCACCAGCAGCAGGCCGCCGGCGCCGTTCTTCAGCAGCAGCTGGGTGCGCTCGACGATGAGCTGCCAGGTCTGATCGAAGGGGTGGAGCTCGATCCCGGGCGGCAGCCGCGGGCGGGTACGCTGAAGCCAGTCCTCGAACACGCGGGCCGAGTCGAGGGAGTCGGCCCGCTCGGTCCGCTGCAGCACCAGCTCCACCGCCGGGCGGCCGCGGTAGAACACCTCCACTTCGCCGTCCTGGGCGCGGCGCTCCAGCCCGGCCACGTCCGCGAGCCGCAGCAGCCGTCCCTGCGCGTCGGCCACCAGCGGCAGATCCTCGAAGTCCAGCGTGCTGCGCCGCTGCTCGAGGCTGCGCAGCTGTCGCCCGGCCTCCGCCCGTCCCACGGTTCCGGCGGGCAGGTCGCGGCTCACCGCGGCGATGCGATCACCGAGCTCCTCGAGGGTGGTGCCCAGCTCCTGCAGGCGGGCGATGGGCACCTGGATGGCGATGGCCTCGTCCGGCAGGCCGGTGATGTCGATCTTGGCGATGCCCGCATCGAGCAGCTCCCGTTCGAAGCGGCGCACCAGCGGGCGCAGTTCGCGCAGATCCGGTCCGCTGACCAGCAGGCGGCCGACCGGCTCGTAGCGGATCACCCGGCTGATCACGGGCTCCTCGGCGGTCTCGGGCAGGTTGCGCACCAGGTCCACGCGCTCCTTCACCTGGTCCTGGGCCCAGCCCATCTCCGTGCCCTCCTCGTACTCCAGGGTGATGGAGGCCAGGCCGTCGGCGGAGGTGGAGTTGATCTTGCGCAGTCCGTCGAGGTTGCGCAGCTCGCGCTCCAGCGGCTCGGTGATGACCCGCTCCACGTCCTCGGCGCTGGCGCCGCTCCACACCACGCGCACGCTGATGACATCGAAGGCGAAGTTGGGGAAGAACTGGGTGTTGAGCCGGGTCAGCCCCCAGGCACCGGCGAGCAGCATCATCACCATGAGCAGGTTGGCGGCGACCCGGTGCTGGGCGAACAGGCCGACCAGGTCCTGCCGGTGGCGGAAGGTCATCTCAGCGCGTCTCCGCGGCGGCCGGGCGCACCGCCAGCCCTTCGGCGGCGTTGGGCAGCTGGGTCGTCACCAGCCGGTCGCCCGCGGCCAGCCCGGCACCCCGGACCAGCAGGCGCGGCGGCCCGTCGTCTCCCGCGGTCTCGCCGAGGCGGGTGACGTCCACCGCAGCCATGCGGCCATCCACCAGCTTGTAGACGCGGTTGCCCCCGTAGAGGGCCGCCGGCGGCACCGCGACCACGTCGGCGAGCGGCGGCAGGGAGAGGGTCAGCTCCAGGGTGCGGCCGAGCTGGAGCCGCTCGGCCCCGGATTCCACCCGCAGCAGGGCGTCGATGCCGCCGCGCCCCGGGGTGGTCTCGGCCGCCAGGTGGGTGAGCCGGGCCGTGACCGGATGCCCGTCCAGTTCGCCGCGGGCCGTCAGGGCGGCGCCGGTCTCCAGGGCCCGGCGAATCCCGGCGATGCGGGGTGCCGGCAGCTGCGCCCGCAGCTCGAGGGTCGACTCGTCGAACAGGACCAGCAGGGGGTCTCCCACCCGTACCCGGTCGCCGGGGCTGACCTCCAGCCGGGCGATGCGGCCCTGGAAGGGGGCCGGGATCCGGGTCCGCCCGAGATCCAGCCGGGCCTGGTCGCGCTGTGCCTCGGCGCGGGCCAGGCGCGCCTGCAGCTGTTCCAGCTGCGGCCCGTGGGAGGCGACCGCCAGACGCCGGGTCTCCATGGCCAGGGCCTGCCGCTCCAGGGACTGGCGGGCCTCGTCCAGCCGGGCCTCGCTGCCCACCTTGCTGCTGGAGAGGGTCTGCTCGCGGCTGACGGCCCTGCGGGCCAGTTCCAGCAGGGCCTGTTCATGTTCCAGGGCGGTGCGGTCGGAGCGCTCGCGCAGCCGCTCGGTGGCGAGCTGGGCGCGCAGATCCTGCACGTCGGCATCCCGCTGGGCCAGCAGCAGCGCCTGGTCGCGATCGTCGAGCCGCACCAGCAGATCGCCCGCCGCCACGCGCGCGCCTTCCCGTGCCGGCACCTCCAGCACTTCGGCGGCAACGGCCGCGGCGAGCCGGGCCGTGCGCGGATTGTCCACCTGGCCGTAGAGCTGCAATACCGGAGACAGCGTCTGCGGGCGGATCGTCTCCACGTCCACCGTCCAGGTCCGCTCCCGCACCGGGACCGGGTGTCCGGCCGGGCGGGTGAGAATCAGGACCGCCAGGACCGCGAGGGCCAGGGCCAGGATGGCCAGGGGCAGGAGTAGTCGCAGTGCGGGTCTCGATGTCATAGGGGGTTCTTGGGCGGAGGTTGGCCGCGGCTAGTTTAGAGCAGTGCGGCCCGCACTGCATGCTGCGGCGGCCGGAAAGGCGCGTTCCGGAGACATTGTCACCCGCCGCGCGGATAGGGGTTCGCTGTGGTGACAGGCATGCGTCGCCTGTCCCGGGCGGACGGGCGGGCGGCACGGGTCTGGCCGTCTCCTCCACCCACTCCCATGGCACCCCGAGGAGTCTCATGCCGGCCGGTTGCCAGTGTGGTGAATATGCCGCGGACGGATGCCGGGTTAAGTGACAGAGTCACATTCACTGACCGACCAGTCCACCACCCTGCTGTGCTATGTTATCCGCCGGTACGACCAGGGACGGCGACCCGACATCCGGCCCGTGGTGCGCACCGGGCCGGCGCTCCGCCCTCCACCGGCGTCAAGACGAGCCTTGAACCTGACACGCCTTATCCAGACCCGTAGCGGCGCCGCCTGGAGCCGGGCATGACCCCGGGTGCCTGGCTGCTGCTCGCCCTGCTGGCGGTGCTCTGCACCGGTGCCGGCTGGCGCCGGCTGCGCGCCCGTGCCGGCCGGTCGGCGGCCAGCCCCCCCGCCGGGCCGCCGCCCGGCGTGCTCGACCGGATCGGCGCCGCCGTGCTGGCCACCGATCCGGGCGGGCGGCTCATCTACCTCAATGCCGACGCCGTCCGGCTGACCGGACTGGACCCGGAGGCGGCGCTGCGCCAGCCACTGGCCGAGCTGCTGCCGGGGTTGTCCCCGGATCCGGAGTCCGTGGCACCGAGCGCCCGCACCCTGCGTCTGCCCGGAACGGCCGGAGGAGAGGTGGAATGGGAGACCCGGGCCCTGCCCGCGACCGACGGCGGGGCCGGCGGCCTGGTCTGGGTGTTCCGCCATGCCGGCGATCCGGGGCCCGTGGAGCGGCAGCTGCGGCTCTTCGCGCGGGTCTTCGAGCACAGCGCCGACGCCATCATGGTGACCGACGGCGAGGGCCGCATCGTCCGGGTCAACGAGGCGTTCACCCGCATCACAGGCTACTCCCCGGCGGAGGTGCTGGGCCGCAATCCGCGGATGCTGCAGTCGGGTCTGCACGACGAGGAGTTCTATGCCGGGTTCTGGAACGCCCTGCGGAAGGAGGGAACCTGGCAGGGCGAGATATGGAACCGCCGCAAGAACGGGGAGATCTATCCCCAGTGGATGAGCATCGGCACGCTGGATGCGGAGGCGGGGGAGGTGGTCCATTTCGTGGCGATCTTCACCGACATCACGGACAAGAAACGCTCCGAGGACACCATCCACTACCTGGCCTACTATGACGGCCTGACCAGCCTGCCGAACCGGCCCCTGTTCGAGGAGAAGCTGGTGCAGGCGCTGCGCGACGGCCAGCGCAACGGCCGCTGGGTTGCCATCCTCTACCTGGACCTGGATCGCTTCAAGGACATCAACGACTCCCTCGGACATGCCAGCGGCGATCGCCTGCTGCGTTCGGTGGCCACCCGGCTGCTGGAGACGGTGCGCAACAACGACGTGGTGGCGCGCCTGGGCGGCGACGAGTTCGTCATTCTTCTCTCGGACCTGGCCGACGGCAACGCCGCGGGCAGGGCCGCCGCCACGGTGGCGCGCAAGGTGATCGCCGCCCTGGCCGATCCCTTCAACCTGGAGGGCCACGAAGTGCTGGTCACCGCCAGTATCGGCGTTGCCCTGGCGCCCCAGGACGGCGAGGACGCCGGCGAGCTGATCAAGAACGCCGATACGGCCATGTACCAGGTGAAGAGCAGCGGCAAGGGCCACTACCAGTTCTTCTCGCGGGAGATGAACCTCGCCATCCGCCGGCGCCTGCGCCTGGAGCACAGCCTGCGCAAGGCGCTGGAGCACGACGAGTTCCACCTCGTGTTCCAGCCCCAGGTATCGGTCCGCCAGGGCACCGTCATCGGCATGGAGGCGCTGCTGCGCTGGCGCCAGCCCCACGGCGAGATCATTCCCCCGGGCGAATTCATCCAGCTGGCCGAGGAGACCGGCCTCATCCTGCCCATCGACGAGTGGGTCCTGCGGCGGGCCTGCGCCCAGGCGCGGAGCTGGGTGGATGCCGGCATCCGCGACTTCCGCCTCGCGGTGAACCTCTCCGGGCGCCAGTTCCACCGCCGTGGCCTGATCCTGCTGGTGGGCCGGATTCTCTCCGAGATCGGCCTGGAGCCCCGCTACCTGGAGCTGGAGATCACGGAGGGCTCGGTCATGGCCGACATCGATCGGGCGGTGGAGGTGCTCCGGGGCCTGCGGCAGATGGGGGTCCGGCTGGCGGTGGACGACTTCGGCACCGGCTACTCCTCGCTGAGCTACCTGCGGCGGCTGCCCATCCATACGCTGAAGGTGGATCGCGCCTTCATCCGGGAGATAGCCACCAGCACCCAGGATGCCGCCATCGTGGAGGCGATCATCCGCCTGGGCCACAGCCTCGGCCTGCAGCTGGTGGCCGAGGGCGTGGAGCAGCCCGAGCAGCTCAGCGTGCTGGAGGACCAGGGCTGCGACAGCGTCCAGGGATATCTGCTGAGCCGGCCGCTGCGCGCCGCCGACGCCACGTCCCTGCTCACTTCTGGTCGTATGCCCCAGACCGGAGCCAGGTGACTCTGGCGCGGTGTGCCATGGGGCAACGGCAGCCTGCACCCGGCCCTGCGCGGCAACGGAGAGCCGGAAATCCAGGCAGATATCAGCGGTCCATCCGTCCCACCGCGCAGCTGACGAAAGACTTCGCTTTCGCCTTCAGGGAATCGACGCCGGTGACCGAGCCGCGCTCCGGGTAGCCAATCTCACGCAGTGCCGCGACCAGTTCAGCCCGGATATCGTTTTCGGCTGATACCTGCACCATTCCCTGTTCGACATCGACCGTCACCTCTGCAAGGGAATAGCGCTCCTGCAGCTTCTTGCGGATGCTGTTGGCGCAGCCGCCGCACTTGATGTTGTCCACCGCAATGCTGATTTCCATTGGATTGTCCTCGGGGAAAAGGTTGGCGTGCTCCACGCCAGGTTGTATCTGGAATAAAAGTCTGTGAATGGCTTGATCACTGTTAAGCGGCATCCAATGTCTCACGAATCAGCCCCCGGTAAATTGACCGGCATCAGAGAGGAGGCGTGCTGCCAAAGCCGCAAGTGCGGCATTTCACGCATCAGTGCGTGAAATGCCGCACTTGCGGTCAATCCCGGCATGGTTATCTCCCTGAATTCCTGATTGTTTGTGCTGGTATGCATTGTGCATTGACGATTCGCAATCGGGTGCGCGGGCCACCCGGTGGATCATGCAGAACATCTGGGGGGAGCCACGATGGAACAGAAGCAGGTACAGACCATCCCTAACAAGACCGCGCGCAGCGATCTCGCCTCGCTGATGCTCGGCGCCGGTTTCGCCTTCGCTTCCCTGATTATCATCCCGGCGCTTTCACAGCGGCTGGGTATGGGGGCCAGCCTGACGAGCGCCATGCGGGTTGCGCTCATGCGGGCTTCCAGCAAGGCCTGATCCGCCGCCCCGTCGTCATCGCTTCGGGTGCATGGAGCATTCGTGCCAGACCCGGACGGGCCGTCCGGATTTCCGCTGCCAATGGAATGCTCAATCATCCGGGCCAAAGCCCGGCGATGTTGGTGAAGGCAGGTTTCCATGCGAGATTCGCTATTCAGCTGGCTCACAGCCCATGCCGGTGCCGATGATTTCGATTCCTATGCGCTGGCCTGCGTCATCGCCGCCCGTTGCGCGGATGATGAGGGGGCGCTCCATGATCAGCTCGGCCTCGACGAGGCTGCGCTGCAGGAACTGCTCGAAGCCTATTTCCCCGCAGCGTTGAAGGGCTGGGATACGCGGATCTGTTTCAAGGTGCATGCCCATTTCCAGGCCATGAATCCCTTCACTTGCCGTCATTGCGGCATGGCCGTCGCCGACGGCCGGCTGTGGCGGCCGGATGCGGAAGCTCTGCCGGCCGAACCTGCTCAGAAGGGGTTCCTGGCAGATGAGTTCCAGGATCTCCGGGAGCTGCTGCTGGAGCACCGCTCGGACGAGGGGCACGTGTCGTTCCTGTTTGCATCCATCCTCGCCGCTACCGCGCTGCGTGCCAATCACCTGTGGGAGGATTTCGGCGTCCATGATCGCACGGAGATCTCCCAGCTCCTGCATCGCCATTTTCCGTCGCTGGCCGCAAAGAATACCGGCAACCGCATGCGCTGGAAGAAGTTTTTCTATAAACAGCTCTGCGACCGCGCCGAGGTCAACCTCTGCAAGGCGCCCAACTGCCAGGTCTGCGACGAGTACTCGGTCTGTTTCGGCCCGGAGGATGCGGAAACGAGTGCCGAGCAGGGCGTCTCCTGGGCGCTGCAGGAGCGTCGCTGACGGCTCCCCGCGGGGCTGCATGGATCCCGCCCTCACCCGGGGTGGTGTTGCAGAGAAGGCGCCGACGGGCTGCAAGCGGAACATGGAATCATGTCTCCCTGCAATCGGTCGATGGCCGGCCTGCCGTCCCACCCCTAATCCCCCTATCCCGTTCCATGTTTACCTCCTTTGCGGCTGACATTCGATCGGCGTCCAATTAAATTGACCATCAGCCGGCAGGTTGTTGCCGGCCCATGAAGCGTCTACTGTCTTGCGGCAACCAATCTCATCGAGGTGGTTGCCCGGAGTCGGGGTGAATGAGCAAAGCGTCCGGAAGCTGTGACCTGTGTGGTCTTCCTGTCGAGGGCAAGCCATTTGAATTGCGCACCCCGGCGGGCGTGTTGCAGTTCTGTTGTGACGGCTGCCGGGGTATCTACCGGCTACTGAACGACGTTGAGGAGATTCCCGAGAAGCCCGATCCCGAGGCGGATGTGTCGGACACCCCGCCGGGGTAGTCCGGTCGCTGGTGATGGCGGCTGGAGACGGCGTGGGGAAGGGGTGCTATCTTTTGTTTAAACCGCATGCGGGGGGTAGTCCATGAGCGACGTGTCCAAGGCTGTCTGCGAACTGTGTGAAGAGGGGCTGAGCTCGGGAGCCCACGCGGCCGCGGCCGCCGCAGGTCATGGGGCTGCGGGTCACGCAGCGGCTGGACACGCGGCTGGCGCGATGGGGCAACAGATGATGGCAGCGGGCCACTCCGCAGCCACCGCCCACCAGGCAGCACAAATGGCAACTCACGGTCTTGGCGCAGGAGCAGCTATGGCGACTACAGCAGCAGGCAGAGGGCTTTTGAGAACCGTATTCGGCAATCCATGGGTGGCCCTGGCCATCGGGGCTGCAGCCGGGTACCTGGGCTACAAGTACCGCAAGGAAATCGCCGCCGCGGTGATGAATGCCAGCGAAATGGGCAAGGACTTCGTTCTGCAGCAGAAAGAGTCACTCTCGGACATCGCGGCAGAGGCGCGCGAGGCAGCCGAGGAACAGGGTGGCGGCAACGGCCAGGGGGAGTGATCCCGGTGTGGTGCTAGGGGTTGTGCCTGTGTGCCGGACTCGCTTCCCGGCATGAAGGGATGGCGATCGATCTGAACCCGGCGTGCCGGGATGCATTGACTGTGGGCCTGCCGCAATGAACACTCGACAGCAACTCGGCGACCTGGTGCTCCTGCGCTATCGGGCAGCGGGCCACCTGCGCTTCTCCCTGCCCGAGGACCTGTGTACCGACGCCCTGCCCCGCCTGCTGAGGGAGAGGGTGGGAGAGCTCGAGGGGGTCTACCGGGTCTTCGTCTATCCCCGTTACCGGAAGCTGTCCATCCGCTATCTGGATACCATCTGCAGCGAACGGGATGTGATCCTGCACCTGGATGCGGTGATCTCCGAACTGGCATCGGGACGGGTGCGGCGCAGGAGGAAGTCCCGGAAGGAGGAGGCCGGAGCGCCGGCCGGAGGGGCAGTGAAAGGCTGGAAAGGACGCCTCCTTGATCATCCATGGGTCGATCGGGTGCGCGAAAGATACCGGCGCGCCAAGGCGACGGTGACTGTCCTCGGCAACGTCGCCTCATCGAAGCTGAAGACCTCCGGCAGCGCCCCCATGAGCACGGAGAAGCTGGTCATCAACTTCCTCAACGATCTGCTCTCCTTCTACCTGATCAAGCTCCACTGGGACCAGATCACCAAGCAGTGGCTGCGCCACCCGCTCCAGTATCGTTATCAACTGTTGAGTGCCTTCTACCTCGTCTTCCTCCTGGTCCGCTACCGCAAGGCGGGGGGAGCCAAGGCGGGGGCGGCCAAGTGAGCCAGGCGATCCAGGCCAACTTCCGGGTGGTCCATGCGCTGCGCCGCCGGGTGCGGATCGTCGTGCCGGCGTTGCGCAGGGATGCGGAGCGGGTCTACGTCCTGGAGATCCTGCTGCGGAAGTGGCCGGCGATCCGGCGGGTCACCTCCGTCCCCGCCCTCGGTTCGATCACCATCCATTTCGATCCCCGGCAGCAGTCGCGGGAGCGGCTTCTGGCACAGCTGGACGCGGTCATCCCGCGGCTCGGCCAGGCGGGTGCCGGACCGACCGGGGCCGCCCCCCGGCCAGAGGCTGCCTGCCCGTCAACGCAGTCCTCGGTGGCGGTGGAGGGAATGACCTGCGCCTCCTGCGCGCTGCTCATCGAACTGGCCCTGAAACGCGATCCGCGGGTGGAGCAGGCCGCCGTCAATTTCGGTTCGGAGACGGCCGTGGTGCGGGGCCGTCTCGGCCGGGATGATGTCTATGCCATCGTCAACCGGCTCGGTTACCAGGCGCGTCCCATGGATACCCTCACCCAGCGGCGCCTGATCGTCGAGCGTGAAGGGAAGCGGCTGGAGGCCGCGAAGCGGCGGATCTGGATCGCGGGGCTGCTGACGCTGCCGGTGATGGTCATCGGGATGGCCATGCCGCGCAGTTTCGCACTGAAGTTCACCGAGTTCCTGCTGACCACTCCGGTGGTGTTCTGGGCCGGCCGGCCCTTCTATACCAAGGCCCTGCTCCTGGCTCGGCAGCGGGCCGCGAACATGGACACCCTCATCGCGCTGGGCGCCGGTTCGGCCTACGCCTACAGCGTGCCTGCCCTGCTCCTCGGCAGGCGTCATCTCTATTTCGAGGCGGCCGCCGGCATCATCAGCTTCGTACTGCTCGGCCGCTACCTCGAGGAGAAGGCCAAGGGCAAGGCGAGCGAGGCGATCCGCAAGCTCATCGACCTGCAGCCGCCCAAGGCCACCGTCATCCGCGACGGCCACGAGGTGGTGGTGGAGATCGACGCGGTGCAGGTGGGCGACATCCTCCTGGTGCGGCCGGGGGAGCGGGTGCCCACCGACGGCGAGCTGGTCTCCGGCGCCTCGAGCGTGGACGAGTCGATGGTGACTGGCGAGAGCCTGCCGGTAGTAAAGAACCCGGGCGACCGGGTGGTGGGCGGCTGCATCAACCGGGCCGGCACCTTCAGGATGCGAGCGACGGCGGTCGGCACCGATACAGTGCTGGCGGGCATCGTGCGGATGGTTGAGGAAGCGCAGTCGGGGAAGTTGCCCATCCAGAAGCTGGCGGATCGCATCTCCTCGGTCTTCGTGCCGGCGGTGATGGGAGTCGCGGGGCTGACCTTTGCCGGCTGGCTGGCTGTCACGCGGCGCTTCACGCCGGCCTTGGTCAATGGGATCTCGGTGCTGCTCATCGCCTGTCCCTGCGCCTTCGGGCTGGCGACGCCCACGGCCATCATGGTGGGGACCGGCAACGCCGCCCGGCGCGGCATCTTCATCCGCAACGGCGAGAGCCTCGAGACCGCCTCCCGGCTCACGACGCTGGTGTTCGACAAGACCGGCACCATCACCCGCGGCCAGCCCGCGGTCACCGATTTCCTCAACTTCTCGCGCCTCGCGGACGAGACCCTGCTGGGGTTGGTCTCCGCCGTGGAGCACAGTTCCGAGCACTTCCTTGGCCGGGCCATCCTGGACTATGTGGAGGCGCTGGGCATCCGCTACCCGGAGGCCGAGGAGTTCAGCAGCGAGACGGGGCTCGGTGTCACGGGGCGGGTGAAAAAACGGCGGCTGGTGGTCGGCAACGCGGCGCTGCTGCAGCGCGCGGAGGTAGAGATCGAGTCGGAGGAGACCCGTGCGACCGCGCTCGCCCGCGAAGGCAAGACGGTGGTCTACGTGGCGGTGGACGGGAGGCTGGCGGCCCTGTTCGGCATCGCCGATACACCGCGGGCGAATGCCCGCGAGGCCATCGAGCGCCTCCACGGCATGGGGATCAAGACCCTGATGGCGACCGGCGATACCCGGGAGGCGGCGGAATTCGTCGCCCGGCAGGTGGGCATCGACGCGGTGGTGGCCCACGCGACGCCGGAGCGCAAGCTCGAGATTATCCGCGAACTGCACGAGCGAGGCGAACTGGTGGGGATGATCGGGGACGGGATCAACGATGCGCCGGCACTGGCCGCCGCGGACGTGGGCTTCGCCGTGGGGACCGGCACCGATATCGCCATCGAGGCCTCCCACATCACCCTGGTCAGCGCCGATATCACCAAGGTCGCCGACGGCATCCGGCTGAGCCGACGGACCATGACCATCATCCGTGAGAACCTCTTCTGGGCGCTGGGCTACAACACGGTGGCCATTCCCGTGGCCATGGCGGGTCGGCTCAACCCCATGATCGCTTCCGCCGCCATGGCCATGAGTTCCATATCGGTGGTCACCAACTCCCTCCGGCTGCAACGGGATCGCTGACGCGCGCGTGGATGCAGGCAGCCAGATCGACTATACGCTGGCCCTGATGACGGGGTTGCTGGGCAGTGGTCACTGCGTGGGCATGTGCGGCGCCCTGGTTTCCGCCTTCTTCCTGAAGTTCGGTGGTTCAGGCCATGGGCCGCTGCCCTACCTCGTCTACCATGCCGCCCGAATCGGGGTCTACACGCTCGTCGGTGTGCTCGCGGCCCTGCTCGGCGCGGCGCTCGTCTCCACCGGCGCCATGGGGGCGACGCAGGGAGTTCTCCAGATCGTCGCCGGACTAGCGGTCATTCTCCTGGGCCTGGATATCCTGGGCCTGGTGCGGCTGAACCTCTCCTTCTGCGGGCTTTCCCTGGGGGTGGCCCGGCGCTGGTTCATGGAAGCCGGCCGGCGCGGACCGGTGTTCGGCAGTCTGCTGGGAGGGGTGCTCAACGGATTCATGCCCTGCACCCTGGTCTTTGCCATGGCCATCAAGGCCACAACCGCCAGTGATCCCCTGCAGGGCGGCCTCATGCTCCTGGTCTTCGGGATAGGGACGCTGCCGTCGATGCTCTTCGTCAGCGTTGCCTTCGGGAGACTCGGGGCCCGTGTTCGCGGTGTGCTGCTGAAGGGGGCGGCAGTGGTTGTCGTCGCGATGGGCATGGCGACCGTCTACCAGGGAGCGAAGTATTTTCACATCATGCGGGGGCTCGTCTTTTGACTTCATGGCGGGTTTTGCCGTTGTTGCCGTTGCTGCAGTAGAGCCCCATGTGCCAGAGCGTGAAACCGATCATCGCCACGCCCGCGGCCGTGTGCCAGGGAATGAACCGGCGACCCCGCTGGTAGCCCGTCCACACGACGACCCCGAGGGCCCCCAACATGCCGGCTTTTGCCAGGGCGCGCTGACGGCGAATCCGATCACGCTTCTGCATCTTTTGCCTCATCTTGACCTGGTGAAGTTATAGGCTACTGTCTGGTTTCGGAGTGCGGGTCGTGCGCACGCCCCAAATTTCCGCTTGCGCCGCGTGCCGAGGCCCCGTTCAGCGGCAATGCGTTCCGCCAACTTGAGGAGCCGACATGCTTGACGTGGTGGGCCAGCCAATCAGTCTGTCCCTTGCCTTCATCGCCGGGCTCCTCGGCAGCGCCCACTGCATCGGTATGTGCGGGGCGCTGGTCTCCGGCTTTTTCATGAAGTTCGGTGGCGATGCCTCCCGGGGGCCGCTTCCCTACCTGGCCTACCATCTCGCCCGCATCAGCATCTATACCCTGGTTGGCATCGCAGCGGCCAGCCTGGGCATGGCCCTGGTGTCCACCGGCGTCATGGGTGCCGCCCAGGGGGTGCTGCAGATCGCCATCGGCCTGTTCGTGGTGCTGATCGGCCTGGATATCCTGGGGATGGCACCGTGGCGCATCTCCGTCTCCTTTTTACCAATGCAATATCTACGCCAGGCATTTGCGGCCGCCACCCGCCGCGGGCCGATCCAGGGCGCGGCCCTGGGCGGCGTCATCAACGGGTTCATGCCCTGTCCGCTCACCTTTGCCCTGGCGGTGAAGGCGACAGCGGCCCCCTCGCCGCTGGAAGGGGGACTGCTGATGCTGGCATTCGGTGCGGGCACCCTGCCATCCATGCTGTTCGTGAGCCTGGCGTTCGGACTCCTTGGACAGCGCATGCGCGGTGTGCTGGTGAAGGGAGCGGCCGTGGTGGTTATTGTTATGGGCGTCGGAACGGTGCTGCAGGGGGCGACCTATTTCAACATCATGCGCGGCCTTGTTTTCTGAAGAGCGGAAACGAAGACGCCGATTCAGATCGGCAGGCCATCGGGTTGTTGTTTCAATCCCGGACCGCGGCGCGGAAGGGTGCGTTATTTGACTCAAAAATATATCTACTGTGTGATTTCACGCAATCCGGTAATCAGATGAAAATACCACCGTGATTCGCAGACTGTCCCGCGCCGGTTTCCGCGTTATTTATGTGTTATTTTCGCCGCCGCGCAAAGCGTCAATCCACGCAATAATGTACAAAAATGACAATAATCTTCTCCGGCCCCTGTTTTTTTAAATTCGCTTGAGATTGATCAATGCGACCCCACCGGGCCGGTATGATTATGGCTATTCGTGAATCGAAATCCCCGGGTTTCGCTCCAGTTGGTGCGGCCCGCCGGTAGTGCAGGCGAGAATTCCATATGCGGCTCTCAGACCGGTTGTTCATTTTCATCGCGGTGTGCCTGGCACTGCTGGTGCTGACCTTCGTTGACTCGGCAGTGCGCGTCCGGCTGGCGGAGCCGGCACTGGAGGCGCGTGCGGTGCTGGTGCGCCGGCTCGAACTGACCGATCTCAGCCTCTTCACGGAGGCGCGCTACACCCGCCATCTCAGCCAGTCGGATAGGCACACGGCATTCCAGGATCACCCGAACTCCTTCGACCATTTTCCCAGCGGCTCCCTGGTCCTGCCGCCCAGCCATCTCCGGATGCCATGAAAACGCTCATCCTGCGGCAGAAGTATCTCATCGACTTCACGCTCTCTTCGTTGAAACGCCGGCTGGCCAAGAACCTCGGTCTGCTGCTGGTCTACACCCTGATCGTCTTTCTCCTCGCCTCGGTGATGCTCTTCACCCACTCGTTGCGCCGCGAGGCCGGCATCATCCTGGAGTCCTCGCCGGAGGTCATCCTGCAGCGCCTGGTGGCCGGGCGCCATGACCTGATGCCCGCGGAGTATCTGGATCGCATCGGACGGATTCGCGGGGTCACCCGTAAGGCCGGTCGCCTGTGGGGCTATTTCTACGATCCCGCTGTCCAGGCCAATTACACGCTGATGGTGCCGCGGGACCGTGAACTGGGCCGGCAGGAGGTGGTCATCGGGGCCGGAATCGCCCGCACCCGGGGCGTGGACGTGGGTGATTTCCTGACCTTCCGTTCCAGCGGCGGCCGCGCCTTTTCCTTCCGGGTGGTGGATATCCTGGATGCGGACTCGGAACTGGTGAACGCCGACCTGCTCCTGGTGTCGGAGGGGACCTACCGTGACTTCTTCGGGATTCCCGCCGACCGGTTCACCGATATCGTGCTGCAGGTGCGCAATCCAAGCGAAGTGCGCAAGGTGGCCGAGAAGCTGACCGTCCTGCTGCCCGACGCGCGGCCCATTCTGCGGGAGGAGATTCTCCGCACCTACGACTCCATCTTCAGCTGGCGCCAGGGCATTGTCTTCGTGCTCCTGGGGGGGAGCATTCTCGCCTTCGTCATCTTCGCCTGGGACAAGGCATCGGGGCTGAGCGCGGAAGAGAAGCGGGAGATCGGAATACTGAAGGCCATCGGCTGGGAGACCAGCGATGTCATCCGGATGAAATTCTGGGAGGGGAGCATCGTCTCCCTGACCGCGTTCCTGCTCGGATTCATACTGGCCTATCTCCACGTTTTCTACGGCCAGGCGGCGCTGTTCGAGCCGGTGTTGAAGGGGTGGGCGGTCCTCTACCCGTCATTCAATCCGGTGCCTTTCGTGGATGGGTTGCAGGTGGCGACGCTGTTCTTCTTCACCGTCTTTCCCTACACCGTGGCCACCATTATTCCCATCTGGCGGGCGTCCATCACCGATCCCGATGCCGTGATGCGCTGAGAGCTTAAGAGTCCCCCGGCATGATTGAACTCGACGATGTGAAAAAGGCGTTCAACCAGGGTCGGCCCAACGAGTTCTGGGCCATCCGTGGCGTCAGCCTGAAGATGGATGCCAACCGCATCACCGTCCTCAAGGGACCGAGCGGGTCCGGTAAGACGACCCTGCTGTCGATGATCGGCTGCCTGTCGCGCCCCACGTCCGGCCGGATTCTGCTGCGTTCACGGATTCTCTCCGGGCTGCCGGAGCGATTCCTGACCGAAATACGCCGCAAGACCTTCGGCTTCATCTTCCAGCAGTTCAACCTGGTGAAGGGGCTGACGGTGCTGGAGAACGTGATGTTGCCGGCCTACCCCCTGGGGCTGGATCACCGGCAGCTCCGGGAGACGGCCCTGAAACTGCTCAGGCAGTTCAACATGGATCCCAAGGCCGACTCCAAGGTGGAGTGGCTGTCGGGTGGAGAGGCGCAGCGCACCGCGATCTGCCGGGCGCTCATCAACGACCCGGAGATACTCATCGCCGATGAGCCGACGGCCAACCTGGATACGCGCCTGTCGCGGGAGTTCATGGTCATCATCAGGGATCTGAAGCAACAGGGGAAAACCGTGATTGTCACCAGCCACGATCCGGTCGTGTTCGAATACGCCGAGATCGATACGGTGGTGGAGATGCGTGACGGGATTCTCGCGGAGGCGTGACAGATGCTGCTCAATCCGGCAATCATGGCACTCATCGGCGTATCGGTGGTGGTTGCACTGCTGTTGCTGCTGGCCGCCGGATTCGCCATCCAGGTGATGCGCCACTGGGACATCCACAGCGGCAGCGAGCTGCAGCTCAACCTCGAGCGGCGGACCTACCTCATCTCCACCATCCTTTCCTATGCCTTCGTGGCCGAGTTGGTCTCCCTGCTGCTGTTTGTCTACAATGCCGAGGCCATGTCCACCCAGTTCGTGGGCGCCATGTGCGCCACCGGCGTGCTGAACGTCGACCCCTGGGGCTGGCCCACCCTGTTTCTGAAGATCGCCGTGTTTTTCGCCGGTGGCGCCTGGTTGATCCTCAACCGGCTCGACAACCAGGGCTACGACTATCCCCTGGTGCGGATCAAATATGCCCTGCTGTTGGCCATCGTGCCCCTGGTGATCGCCGAGGCGGTGGTCCAGACCGCCTACTTCCTCGGCCTGGATCCGGACGTGATCACCTCCTGCTGTGGTTCCCTCTTCACGCCCGAGTCGGAAGGCGTGGCGGCGGAGGTCTCGAGCCTGCAGCCGCGCACCGCGGTGATAGCGCTCTATGCCAGCGGTGGACTGGCCCTGTTGAGCGGTCTTGCCACCCTGCGGCGCCGCGGTGCCGCACTGCTGTTCGCGGGCAGCGGCCTGCTGGCGTTCGTGGTGGCGCTGGTGGCCATCGTTTCCTACGTGGCGCTCTACATCTACGAGCATCCCCACCATCACTGTCCGTTCTGCATCCTCAAGTCAGGCCATGATTTCGTGGGTTACTACCTCTACATCCCGCTCTTCGCCGCCACGGTGCTGGCACTGGGCGTGGGGGTTCTTGCGCCCTGGCGCAGGATTCCGAGCCTCGTCCAGGCCGCTGCTGTGGATATCCGCCGCTTCACCTGGCTGGCGCTGTTGGGGTTCACCCTGTTCTATGTCGTTGCCACCTATGCTGTGGTGACATCCAACCTGACCATGCAGGGGGTATGGTGGTGACGCGCCCCACGACCCATGTGCGAGAACTCTCGATGGAGCAGATCAAATTGAAGACGTTGGGATACGGACTCCTTCTGACGCTGTTGCTGGTATTGGCGGGCTGCGGCTCGTCGCAGCCCCAACTGCAGAACGGCCAGCCAGCGCCCGGTTTCAGCCTGCCGCGCCTGGAGGGGGGCAGAGCCGATTTTCCGGGTGGGTTCGCCGGGCAGGTGGTGGCCATCCGCTTCTGGGCCGACTGGTGCCCCTTCTGCGAAGAGGAGATGTCGGACCTGGAGCCGGTCTACCAGGAACTGAAGGACCGTGGCCTGACCATGCTCGCCGTGAATGTACGCCAGGATGCCGATACGGCGGAGCGGTTCATCCGTGATCTCGGCATCTCTTACGGGGTATTGCTCGACGAGGAGGGTGCCGTTGCCCGTGCTTACGGTGTCATGGGTCTGCCCACCACCTTCTTCGTCGACAGGGAAGGGGTGTTGCGGGCAAAGATCCTGGGTGAATCGACCCCGGATGTTTTCACGGGCATCGTCAACGAACTGCTGGCGGAGACGCCCAAGTGAGTGGATGGCTGCACCGAACCGCCCCCTGGCGTGCCGTGCCCGCCGTCTGGTGCGCATGATGGCGCCGGTGCGCGGGGAAGCCGACTGATGGGCACTGAATTCAACTATCTGCTCGCCTTCGCCACCGGTGTATTCGGGGCGTTCCACTGCCTGGGCATGTGCAGCGGGATCGCGGCCGGGTTTTTCGTCCGCCACGGTTGGCAGCACAAAGTGGCGCCCCACGTGGCCTATCACGCCATGCGCATCCTGGTCTACACGGGGCTCGGTACGCTTGGCGCATTGTTCGGCCAGGTTCTGGTCCAGTCCGGCACGGTGGGCAAGGGCCAGGGCATCCTGATGATCGTGGCTGGGATCGTGGTGATCCTCTTCGGCCTCGGCGTTCTGGGTATTTTGCCGTGGGGGCGGCAGAAGGACTGCCAGACGGGAGCCCCGGCGGTGGCGACCGTTCGCTTCCACCGCAAGTTCCAGCGCAGCCGGACCCTGGCCCCCGGGCTGGCCGGCATAGTCAACGGCTTTGTTCCCTGCAGCCTGGTGTTCTCGGTGGCCGTCAAGGCCATGGCCACGGCGGACCCCCTCCAGGCCGGCCTGCTGATGCTCTCATTCGGTCTGGGCACCGTGCCCACCATGGTGCTCGTGACCGTTACCGGGGCCGCCATCGGTGCCAAGGCCCGGGGGGTGTTCGAGCGCCTGGCCGGTGTGGCAGTTGTGGCCCTCGGTGTCTGGACGCTTTACGAGGGCGTCGTGTTCTACGACATCATGCGCGGGCTGGCGGGCTAGTGTGGGTGATATGCCGCAACAGTCACGGCGGAGTCCCCTCCATGGAACTGCTGAATCTCTATAACTATATGATAATTGGTGACTAAGTGTTGTGGCTCCGGATGGGTGGATTGGTATGCGAATTGCTGGTGTTCCCTTGAATAAAGAATCGACACTGGACCTGGCCCCACACACTGAACCTAGGAGTAACGCCATGAGCATCAAACTGAACCGCAGACAGGCCCTCAAGGCCCTTGCCGCCGGCAGCCTTGCCGGCGCCGCTTTCACCCATATCGGCGGGGCGGTCGCGGGAGAGCACGACGGCACGCCGATGCAGTTCGTCCCGAAGACCGCGCCGGATCCGACCCCGCTGGAAAACGAGCTGGCCAAGTATCCCAAGTGCCCCTACTGCGGCATGGATCGGACCCAGTGGCACCACAGCCGCCACCTGGTGCACTACGCGGATGATCTCGTGGACGGCACCTGCTCCCTGCACTGCGCGGCCATCAGCCTGGCCATCAATCTCGATCGCGGCCCGAAGGCCATCTACGCGGCCGATTTCGGCGCCGCCGCCGAGCCCAAGCCGCTGGTGAACGTGGACGAGGCCACCTACCTGGTCGGCTCCAAGCTCAAGGGCACCATGACCAAGATCAGCAAGGTGGCCTTCGCCTCCGCCGACGCGGCCAAGGCCGCCCAGGCCGAGAACGGCGGCGAGATCGGCGATTTCAACGCCGCCCTCAAGGCCGCCTACCTGAGCATGGCCGAGGACACGATGATGATTCGCAAGAAGCGGGCCGAGATGCGCAAGAAGATGATGGAAAAGATGAAGGGCTGATGTCGGTGCCATGGCGCCGCGGGGAACCCCGCGGCGCCGTGCATCGGTTTTTTTCACCACGAAGGCACAAAGGACACGAAGAAAAGCGCAAAGACTTTTTATCCGCAGATTACGCAGATTACGCAGATTTTCATATGTCGTTCATGCTGGCGGGGTGGCAGAATCAGGCCGCCCCGAAGTATGAGATGCGCCAGAGACCTGCCTGCTATGGCCGGGATTGTCGACGGGCAATCCCGGCATCGAAAAACCCATCTGTGCAATCTGCGTAATCTGCGGATGATCAGGTTTTTCTTCCTTCGTGCCTTCGTGGTGAACAATGAGCGAGGTGATCATGAACAGGCTGTGGGCCGCCGGACTGGCGGCGCTGCTGGTGCTGGGTGCGGCGCGGGCGGAGACGGTGACGGTGCCGGCGCCGGGCGAGAAGGATACCTGCCCGGTGTGCGGGATGTTCGTGGCGCTCTACCCGGAGTGGGTGGCCACCGTGCTCTACAAGGACGGCCATGCCCACCACTTCGACGGCGCCAAGGACCTCTTCAAGTACCTGCTGGACATGCCCAAGTGGGCGCCGGGCCACCGCGCCGAGGATATCCAGACCATCGCGGTGACCGACTACTACTACGTGGAACAAATCGATGCCCGCGCGGCGTGGTATGTCATCGGCTCCGACACCCTCGGCCCCATGGGCCACGAACTCGTTCCCCATGCCACCCGGGAGGAGGCCGAGGAGTTCCTCGCCGACCACGCGGGCAAGCGCATCCTGCGCTTCGACGAAGTGACCCCCGAACTGCTCGAGAACCTCGACGCCGGTCGGTTCTAGTCACTGCGTTCTTCACCACGAAGGCACGAAGGACACGAAGAGAAAAGCCATTCGACCGCAGATTAACGTTGATTGACGCTGATTTGAGTATACAAAGCAGGTTGGCCTTACGCTAAGACGAGACACCTTCCAAGCGCGATGCGTGGAAGCGCACGCTTCTCGGCGCGAGTTCCTGCAGTACCGGCTGGCAACGGAACAAACGGTAACAATCAACGAAAATCAACGTTAATCTGCGGTTGATCCGCCTTTTGCTTTTCATCGTGTCTTCGTTGTGAATCACTCCCCTTCCAGCCGCGGCCCCGCGGCGCGGATGGCCTCGTCCACCTGGAAGCGTCCGAAGTTCTCCTGGAAGCGTCCGATGAGCTCGCGGGCGGCCTGCTCGTAGGCGCCGGGATCGCGCCAGGTGCGGCGCGGGTCCAGCACTTCGTCGGGAACGCCGGGGACGTGCTCGGGGATGTCCAGGTTGAGGCCCGGGATGCGCGTGGTCCGCGCGCCCTCCAGGCGGCCCTTGACGATGGCGTGCACCAGGGCGCGGGTGGTGGGCAGATCGAAGCGGCGGCCGCCGCCACCGTGGGAGCCGCCGGTCCAGCCGGTGTTCACCAGGTAGACGCGGCTGCCATGGCGCTGCATCCGTTCCATCAGCAGGTTGGCGTAGACATGGGCGGGGCGCGGGAAGAAGGGGGCGCCGAAGCAGGTGCTGAAGGTGGGGCGGATATGATCGCCGCTGCCCACCTCGGTGGAGCCCACCAGCGCCGTGTAGCCGCTGAGGAAGTGGTAGGCGGCCTGGTGCCGGTCCAGGATCGACACCGGCGGCAGCACGCCGTAGAGGTCGCAGGTCAGGAACAGGATGGCGTGGGGATGGCCGCCGCGATTGTGGGGCACGTGCATGGGGATGTGCTCGCGCGGGTAGGCCGCGCGGGTGTTCTCGGTGAGGGAGGCGTCCTCGAAGCGCGGTTCGCGGCTGGCCGGGTCCAGGACCACGTTCTCCATCACCGCACCGAAGCGCAGCGCCCCCCAGATGACCGGCTCGCGCTCGGGGCTCAGGTCGATGCACTTGGCGTAGCAGCCGCCCTCGAAGTTGAAGACGCCGCGGTCGTTCCAGCCGTGCTCGTCGTCGCCGATGAGAAACCGGTCGGGGTCGGCGGACAGGGTGGTCTTGCCGGTTCCCGACAGGCCGAAGAACAGGGCCGTATCGCCATCGTCGCCCTCGTTGGCGGCACAGTGCATGGGCAGGGCTCCCTGGGCCGGCAGGAGAAAGTTCATGATGGTGAACATGGCCTTCTTCATCTCGCCGGCGTAATGCATGCCGCACAGCAGGACCCGGTGTCCGGTGATGTCGATGAGCACCGCCCCGTCGCCGTTGACGCCGTCGCGCGCCGGGTCGGTGCCGAGGCCGGTCGCATTGAGCAGCGTCCACTGCGGCGTGGCGCAGACCATCCCCGGGTCCGGGCGCACGAACAGCTGACGCACGAACAGGTTGTGCCAGGCCAGCTCGGTTATCGCGGTCACCCCGATCCGCATGTCCGGATCGGCACCGACGCAGAGCCGGGAGACGTAGGGTCTGCCCTCCGCCAGGTAGTCCAGGGCCCGATCCCACAGCGCCTCGAACCGCTCCGGCTCGATGGGCTGGTTGATGGCCCCCCACTCCACCGAGCCCTCGGTGCTGGCGTCCCGGACCAGGAACCGGTCCTTCGGCGAGCGGCCGGTGCGCCGCCCCGTGCTCACCGTCAGCGCCCCGTTTGCCGCCAGCACGCCCTCCTTGCGCCGCAGCGCCTCCTCCACCAGCTGGACGGTGGGCAGATCGATCCGCGCGCCGGGCAGGAGTTCGAGGGGGAATGGGGCCAGGGTTGCGGGCGAGAGGGTGTCCATGGTCAGGCTCCTGTGGGGGGTGCGGCGTCGATATCTATCTTAGTGTACTGCACCACTCTTGGAGGCACATTCAGCCGCGCGCCCGCAGGGAGCCCTCCGAAAGCACCAGGACCGCGTTGCAGCGCTTGACAAGGGAAACAACCATTGCCTGCGCACTGCGCCTTGTCCTGGTGCTTTCGGGGGGCTCTGAAAGCACCTCCAGGAGTGGCGCAGTACACTAGTACGATTCCGTGCCGGCGGGCCAACGGCGGCCTCCGGCGAATGATCATTTTTCTGATATTCGGCAAGGACAAGGGGACGCCGGGAATCTACCGTGAACGGGAGGTTCACGTTATGTCCGTGCCTCCGGGGGGCGTCGGCGAGTGGATTCGGCATTCGTTCCGTACTCCCGGCAGGCAGCCCGCCGGCACTCGTCTATGCTTATGTTGCTGCCGCGGGGACATCGAGCCGGTTCGGCCCGGCAGCGTGGAGGATCGTCCGGAAAACCAGCACAAGGGGAGCCCCATGTCGGAGCAGCGCATGGTCACCATCGATGGAAACGAGGCGACCACCACCATCGCCCACCTTACCAACGAAGTCATCGCCATCTATCCCATCACCCCCGCCTCGCCCATGGGCGAGCTGGCCGACGAATGGTCGGCCGACGGCCGGAAAAACCTCTGGGGCACGGTCCCCCACATCGTGGAGATGCAGAGCGAGGGGGGAGCGGCGGCCGCCATCCACGGCGTGGCCCAGGCCGGGGCGCTGACCACCACCTTCACCGCCTCCCAGGGCCTGCTGCTGATGATCCCCACCATGTACAAGGTGGCGGGCGAGCTGACGCCGATGGTGATTCACGTGGCGGCCCGATCCCTGGCCTGCCAGGCGCTGTCCATCTTCGCCGATCACAGCGACGTGATGGCCACCCGGGCCACGGGCTTCGCCCTGCTGGCCTCCAACTCGGTGCAGGAGGCCCACGACATGGCGCTGGTGGCCCAGGCGGCCACGTTGGAGAGCCGGGTGCCGTTCCTGCACTTCTTCGACGGGTTCCGCACCTCTCACGAGGTGTCCAAGGTGTCGCTCATCGACCACGACGCGGTCCGGGCGATGATCCGGGAGGAGTTCATCCATGCCCACCGTGCCCGGGCGCTCAATCCCGAGCACCCGGTGGTGCGCGGCACCTCCCAGAATCCGGATGCCTACTTCCAGGCCCGCGAGAGCGTCAATCCCTTCTACGACCAGGTGCCGGACACGGTGCAGGCGGTCATGGACCGGCTCGGCGCCCTCACGGGGCGCCACTACCGGCTGTACGACTACGCCGGCGCGCCCGACGCCGAGCGGGTCATCGTCATCATGGGCTCCGGCGCCGAGACGGTGGAGGAGACGGTCAACCACCTGGTGGCACGGGGCGAGAAGGTGGGCGTACTCAAGGTGCGCCTGTTCCGCCCCTTCGCCAGCACCCGGTTCATCGAGGCGCTGCCCCGCTCGGTGCTGCGCATCGCGGTGCTGGACCGGACCAAGGAGCCCGGCGCCGACGGGGAACCCCTGTACAAGGACGCGGCCACCGCCATCCTCGGCCACGCGGCCGGCGGAGGCGGGCACTTCAAGGGGCTGCCGCGGCTCTGGGGCGGCCGCTACGGGCTCTCCTCCAAGGAGTTCACGCCGGGCATGGTCAAGGCGGTCTTCGACGGTCTCAAGCAGGGCAAGCTCAGGAATCCCTTCACCGTCGGCATCATCGACGATGTCACCTTCACCAGCGTGGAGTGGGATCCGCTGTTCCGCACCGACGCCATGGAGGGGGTGGTGAGCGCGGTCTTCTACGGGCTCGGCTCCGACGGCACCGTCAGCGCCAACAAGAACAGCATCAAGATCATCGGCGAGCAGACCGATCTCCACACCCAGGGCTATTTCGTCTACGACTCCAAGAAGGCCGGCGCGGTCACCGTCTCCCACCTGCGCTTCGGCCCGCGGCCCATCCGCTCCCCCTACCTGGTGGGCGAGGGCGAGGCCGGGTTCGTGGCCTGCCACCAGCCGGTCTTCCTGGAGCGCTACGAGATGCTGGACAAGGCCGCGGAGGGCGCGGTGTTCCTGCTCAACGCCGCCGAGTCACCGGACCAGGTCTGGGACAGCCTGCCGCGGCGCATGCAGCAGCAGATGATCGAGAAGAAGCTGCGTTTCTGCACCATCGACGCCTACCGGGTCGCCCAGGAGACCGGCATGGGGCGGCGCATCAACACCATCATGCAGACCTGCTTCTTCGCCATCTCCGGCATCCTGCCGCGGGAGGAGGCCATCGAGCGCATCAAGCACGCGGTGGAGGAGACCTACGGCAAGCGCGGCAAGCGCATCGTGGAGCAGAACTTCCACGCCATTGACGCCACCCTGGCCAACCTCCACGAGGTGCCGGTGCCCGGCACGGTGAGCAGCCGCATCGAGCAGCGCCCGCCGGTGCCCGACGACGCCCCGGAGTTCATCCGCAAGGTCACCGGTCCCCTCATCGCCGGTTACGGCGATCACATCCCGGTGAGCCTGTTTCCCCCCGACGGCACCTGGCCGGTGGGGACCGCCCGGCTGGAGAAGCGCAACCTGGCCCTGGAGATCCCGGTCTGGGACGAGGCGCTCTGCATCCACTGCGGCAAGTGCCCGCTGGTCTGCCCCCACGCGGCCATCCGCAGCCAGGTCTTCCCGGCCGGACTGGCCGACACGGCGCCGCCCACCTTCAAGCACGTGCCGGTGAAGGGCAAGGAGTTCCCCGAGGGCTCCCACATCACCTACCAGGTGGCCCCGGAGGACTGCACCGGCTGCGGGCTGTGCGTGGAGATCTGCCCGGCCCACGACAAGAGCAACGTCAGCCACAAGGCGCTCAACATGGCGCCCCAGCCCCCGCTGCGGGAGCAGGAGCGGGAGAACTGGGCGTTCTTCACCACCCTGCCCGAGTTCGACCGCACCAGCATCCGCTGGAGCACGCTGAAGGGGGCGATGCTGGGCGAGAGCCTGTTCGAGTTCTCCAGCGCCTGCGTGGGCTGCGGCGAGACACCCTACCTCAAGCTCGCCACCCAGCTGTTCGGTGACCGCATGCTGGTGGCCAATGCCACCGGCTGCTCCTCCATCTACGGCGGCAACCTGCCGACCACGCCCTGGACCACCAACCAGGACGGGCGCGGCCCGGCCTGGTCCAACTCCCTGTTCGAGGACAACGCCGAGTTCGGCCTCGGCTTCCGGCTCGCCATCGACAAGCAGAACGAGTACGCCCGCGAACTGCTGGAGCGGCTGGCCGAGGGCATCGGGCCGGAGCTGGTGGAGGCCCTGCTCACCGCGGACCAGTCCGACGAGGCGGGCATCCTCGCCCAGCGCGGGCGGGTGGCCGATCTGCGCGAGCGGCTGACCCGGGTGGAGGGGGCGGAGGCCCGGGACCTGGAGGCGGTGGCCGACGCGCTGGTGAAGAAGAGCGTCTGGATCGTCGGCGGCGACGGCTGGGCCTACGACATCGGTTTCGGCGGCCTGGACCACGTTCTCGCCACGGGCAAGAACGTCAATCTCCTGGTCCTGGACACCGAGGTCTACTCCAATACCGGCGGCCAGACCTCCAAGGCGACCCCGCGTGCCGCCGTGGCCAAGTTCTCCGCCGGCGGCAAGCCCACGGCGAAGAAGGATCTCTCCCTGCTGGCGATGGCCTACGAGAATGTCTACGTGGCCCACGTGGCCTACGGCGCCAAGGACATCCAGACCCTGAAGGCGTTCCTCGAGGCGGAGGCCCACGACGGCCCCTCGCTCATCATCGCCTACAGCCCCTGCATCGCCCACGGCGTCGATCTGGCCCACAACCTGCGCCAGCAGGATCTCGCGGTGCGCTCCGGCCACTGGCCGCTGCTGCGCTTCAACCCGGCGAACCTGGAGGCGGGCAAGAACCCGCTGCAGCTCGACTCCAAGCCGCCGGACATCCCGTATACCGAGTTCGTCTCCACCGAGACCCGCTTCAGCATGCTCAAGCGCATGCACCCGGAGGCGGCCGACCGGCTGCTGGCCCAGGCCCAGCACGAGATCACGACCCGCTACCACCGCTACCAGCAGCTCGCGGGCCTGAGCGTGGAGGAGGAAGAGGAGGGAGGCGCATCCGGCGGGGAGAACCGGGAGCAATGAAGCTTCGTGCTCTTCGTGCCTTCGTGGTGAATATTTTGTCTTGAGGGGGAAACGATGCCCGATCTGAGAACCACCTACCTCGGCCTGGAGCTGGCCAATCCGCTGGTGCCCTCCGCCTCGCCCCTGTCGCGCAGCCTGGACATGGCCCGGCGGCTGGAGGATGCGGGGGCCGCCGCCCTGGTCATGTACTCCCTGTTCGAGGAGGCCGTGGCGGCGGAGGACGCGGAGCTGGCCCATTTCCTCCACCACCAGGACATCGGCCATGCCGAGGCGACCAGCTTCCGGCCGGTGCCCGGCGACTACCACACCACCCTGGACGACTACCTGGAGCAGATCGCGCGCCTGAAGGAGGCGCTGGAGATACCCGTCATCGCCAGCCTCAACGGCGTCTCCATGAGCGGCTGGGTGGATCACGGGCGGGATCTCGAGTCCGCCGGGGCCGATGCCCTGGAGCTCAACGTCTATCATGTGGCGGCCGACCCGGAGGAGAGCGGGGCGGAGGTGGAGGCGCGCTACGTGGATCTGCTCACCGCCCTGAAGGGCGCCGTGCGCATCCCCATCACCATGAAGATCTCGCCCCAGTTCAGCTCCGTGGCCCACATGGTGCGGCGCCTGGAGCTGGCCGGTGCCGACGGGGTGGCCCTGTTCAACCGCTTCTACCAGCCGGATATCGACCTGGAGACACTGCAGGTCAACCCGGTGCCGCAGCTCTCCCGCTCCGGCGACGCCCTGCTGACGATGCGCTGGATCGCCATCCTGCGGGGCCAGGTGGGTCTCTCCCTGGCGGCCACCGGCGGCATCCACACCACCGAAGACGTGGTCAAGGTGCTCCTGGCCGGTGCCGATGTGACCCACCTGGCCAGCGCCCTGCTGCAGAACGGCCCCGAGCACCTGGCCCTGCTGCGCCGTGGCCTCTCCCTGTGGCTGGAGGATCACGATTACCACTCGGTGGCCCAGATGAAGGGCAGCCTGTGTCAGCGCAACGCCCCGGACCCCAGCGCCTACGAGCGTACCGGCTACCTCGAAACCCTGCACGGCTACCACCGGGCGCTGAAGTCCTGGCATCTCTGATCGGTCGGCCGGTCCCGCCCCGCCTCCGGCTGCTACCGCGGGGCGGGCGTCGGCCGCTTCCGCCCGGGTCGCGATATGGCGCCCGGCGTCATCCGACCCCGACCCCCTCTTTCCGAACCGCCCCCGGCCTGATAGCGGACGTTTCCCGCCCGGCGCAGTGCCCGGCAAATCCCGCCCCTCCAGTCGCTCCCTGAGGGGGTGGGGCGGACAATCGCCAATCCCGTCAGTGTCATGTGCAAAATTAATGCGCACATGCAACATATCTATGACACTTTTGTTGCGACGCAATAAATCCACATGATAGATTGGGTTTATAACATGTTGCGCTGCGACAGAGGCCGACCGGGCACAGGCCCTCCACAAGGGGGCGGTTCCGGGCCGGTCGCCAGCGGTCCGCCCCGGACAGAATCCGCCCGGCGCGGACGGGCAGTCGGCGGGTAATCCCCCCCAGCCGCGCGGCAGCCGAGGCTCCAGCCACCTACCCCCGGAGCCCGGCCGCGCGTCCTTGGCTGCGTAGTGCGCCAATCAGAAGCTGATACGTCCTATCAGGGGAGAGCAAGCAATGAATGCGACCAGCAACCTGGCCGAGCAGCTGGCGGAGTTTCCCTACCCGGGGATTCCCACCACCGGTGACGGCACGGCCGCCGTGGTGCATGTCGAGATCCGCGCCACCGAAGCCGCCGCCGCCTATCCCATCACCCCTTCCACCCAGATGGGGGTCGGCTACCAGCAGGCCCACGCCAACGGCTGGACCAACCTCTGGGGCCAGCCCATCGGCTGGCTGGAGCTGGAATCGGAGCACTCCTCCGCCTCCGCGGCCGAGGGCTACGCCCTGGCCGGCGGCCGGGTGACCAACTTCACCTCCGCCCAGGGCCTGATCCTGATGAAGGAGGTGCTCTACACCTCCGCCGGCAAGCATCTGCCCATGGTGCTGCACGTGGCCTCCCGCGCCATCACCTCCCAGTCGCTCAACGTCCACGCGGGCCACGACGACGTGATGGGCGTGGCCGACACCGGCTGGGGCATCCTGTTCGCCAAGAACGTCCAGGACGCCGCCGATCTGAGCCTCATCGCCCGGCGCGTCGCCGAGGAGACGATGACCCCGTTCATCGTCTCCCAGGACGGCTTCCTCACCAGCCACACCATCGAGAACTTCCTCGCCCCCGAGGACGACCTCATCAGGGACTACCTGGGGGATCCGCGGGAGAAGATCCGCAAGCTCTTCGACCCCGAGCATCCGTTGCAGATCGGGGTGGTGCAGAACCAGGACAGCTACATGGCCGGCCGTATCGCCCAGCGCGTCTTCTACGACCAGGTGCCGGGGAAGCTGCAGGAGGCGATGGACGAGTACCACCGGCTCACGGGGCGCCGCTACGAGCCGGTGGAGGCCTACCGGATGGAGGATGCCGAGTACGCCATCATGGCCATGGGCTCCACCGCCGAGACCGCCATGGCCGCGGTGGACCACATCCGCACCCTGGGCATCCGGGTGGGCGCGGTGAACCTCACCAGCTTCCGTCCCTTCCCCGGCGCGCGGCTGGTGGAGGTGCTGAAGAAGGTCAGGGCCATCTCGGTCATCGAGCGCTGCGACATGCCCCTGCAGGTGGACAATCCGCTCACCGCCGAGCTCGAGGCGGCCTTCGCCAAGGCCATGATGGGGGTGGAGGGCTACCCGGAGATCGACCGCATCCCCATGGTCCACAGCGGCACCGGGGGCCTCGGCAGCCGCGACGTCACCGCCGGCCACATGGTGGCGGTGGCGAGGAACATGGTGGCCGGCGGCAAGCGCTACTTCACGCTGGGCATCGACCACTCCACGGCGCTGGCCGTGGAGTCGGAGCCCGACGTGCGCCCGGAGGGCTCCTTCTCCATCCGCGGCCACTCCGTGGGCGGCTACGGCTCGGTGACCACCAACAAGGTCATCGCCACCATGCTGGGCGACATCTTCGGCTTCCCGGTGCAGGCCGCGCCCAAGTACGGCTCGGAGAAGAAGGGGCTGCCCACCAACACCTACCTGACCACCACCACGGGCGGGAAGATCATGACCCACAGTGAGCTCCAGCAGGTGGAGTTCGTGCCGCTCATGGACCCCAACACCTGGAACATGGGCAACCCCCTGGTGGGACTGCAGGCCGGCGGCGCGGTGTTCCAGCACACCGATGCCGGAACCCCGGAGGCGCTGTGGGCCAGCATCCCGGCCTGGGCCAAGTACTTCATGCTCGAGCACGGCATCCGCTTCTACGGGGTGGACACCATCGCCATCGCCCGCGAGGCGTGCCAGTCGGACGCCTCCCTGATCCAGCGCTTCCAGGGCGTGGTGCTGCTGGGCGCGTTCCTGCGCATCACCCCGTTCAAGGACGCGGCGGGCATGAGCGACGAGGAGCTCTTCGCCAGGGTGCGCGAGCCGCTGGAGAAGTACTTCGGCAAGCGCGGCCGGAAGGTGGTCGACGACAACCTGAACGCCGTGAAGCAGGGCTACGGCCGGGTCATGGAAGTGCCCCGGGCGGTGATGGAGGCGACCCCCGCGGAGGAGCGCGAGCGGGGCCGCGCGGAGTGGGAGAAGAAGGGCAAGGACGTCAACGCCTTCTTCATCTGATGCCACGCCGAGCGACACAGCCGAACCAATCCGAGGGGTAGAGAATCATGACCGAGTACAGGAACTTCATCGACCGCCGCCGGGTCTCCGTGCCCACCTGGTACGACGGCAAGCGTGCCCGCGAGGTGCTCGACGCCTACAACAGCGGCAGCGGCTCCGGGCTCGCCGCCGACCCGTTCGTGGCCCAGAGCATCGTGCCGGCCGGCACCGGCGCGACCCGCGACTTCAGCTACATCGCGCCCGACCTGCCGGAGCTGATCCCGGCCAACTGCGTGGGCTGCATGGAGTGCGTGCAGAACTGCCCGGACTCCGCCATCTTCGGCAAGGTGGTCCCCCCCGGGACCCTGGAGCAGGAGCTGGCCGGGGTGAGCGACGCGGCCGAGCGCGAGCTGCTACGCGCCCAGTACGTGCAGACCACGAAGTACTTCGACGCCTTCGAGAAGAAGCGCGCCAAGGACGCGGACGCGCCCGCCGGCGGGCTGTTCACCATCGCCATCGACCCCACCAAGTGCAAGGGCTGCGGCGAGTGCGTGCCGGTGTGCGGCGACCACGACGCCCTTAAAATGGTGAAGAAGACCGGCGAGAACCTGCCGCGCTACTTCGACCTGTGGAACTTCTACCAGCAGCTGCCCTCCACCCCGAAGGCGTACATCAACCCGAAGGTGGTGGTGGACATCATGCTCAGGGACGACGCCATCCTCTACCTGGGCGGCGGCGGCTCCTGCATGGGCTGCGGCGAGGCCTCGGTGATCCGGCAGACGCTGGCCGCCACCAGCGAGCGGGTGGGGGAGAACTTCGGTATCGTCGCCTCCACCGGCTGCAACACGGTGTTCGGCGCCACCTACCCCTACAATCCCTTCCTGGTGCCGTGGACCAACTCCCTGTTCGAGAACTCGCCCACGGTGGCCATGGGCATCCGCGCCTTCTGGGACGCCCAGGGCCACAAGGATCGCCAGCTGTGGGTGGTGGGCGGCGACGGCGCCATGCTCGACATCGGCTTCCAGGCCCTGTCGCGCCTGCTCACCTCGGGGATGAACATCAAGGTGCTGATCCTCGACACCCAGGTCTACTCCAACACCGGCGGCCAGACCTCCACCGCCACCTTCATCGGCCAGGAGGCGAAGATGTCCGCCCACGGCAAGGTGGTGATGGGCAAGACCGAGCGGCGCAAGGAGATCGGGCAGATCGCCATGATGCACCCCCATGTCTACGTGGCGCAGACGGTGGGCGCCATGTCCGGGCACTTCTACAAGTCGGTGCTGGGCGCGCTGGACTTCGACGGCCCGGCGGTGGTCAACGTCTACACCACCTGCCAGCCGGAACACGGCGTGGCCGACGACCGCTCCTACGACCAGGCCCGCATGGCGGTGGAGTCGCGCGCCTTCCCGCTGTTCATCTACGACCCCACCAAGGGCCGCACGCTGAAGCAGCGCCTGACCCTGCAGGGCAATCCGTCCATGAACCGCAACTGGGCGGAGAAGAAGGGCCGGGACGGTGTCGAGCGCACCACCACCTTCGTCGACTGGGCCCGCACCGAGGCCCGTTTCGCCAAGCACTTCGATCGCGAGGGCAACCCCTCCGAGTCGCTGCTGCGCTCCCAGGCGGACCGGCTGGAGAACTGGTGGCAGCTGCAGGAACTGGCGGGTATCAAAAACCTCGATCTCGAGGACTGAGCAGCACTTTCACCGTGACGGAAACGGGCGGCCCGCGGGCCGCCCGTTTCCGTTGCGCGCTCCGCGTCCCGGCGCGGGCCGAACCGGTCTCTTCTCCAGCCGGAGGCCGCCTTGACCCAGGTCATGTACCTCCAAGGAGGTACGTGCAAGATCCCCCCAGAGTGGTAGTTGACGGTGCCCGGTGGGGCAGTGGGGGGGAGGATGACACAGCTGACCTGGTCCGAAGCCATGCGCTTCGGCGTGGAGATCATGGACGAGGAACACGAGGCGGCGGTGGCGGAGATCAACGCCCTCGGCGAGCTCGCCGGGGGCGACAGCGCCCGGCTGCGCGCGGCGCTGGCGGCGTTCGCCGAGCATTGCCGGATCCACTTCGGCCACGAGGAGGCGCTGATGGAGGAGTGCGACTTTCCCGCCCACTCCGTGCACGCCGCCGAGCACCAGCGGGTGCTGGCCGAGCTGGGCAGCGTCATCGAGCGGCTGGATGCCGGCGACCGGGACTTCGTGGCGGACTACGTCACCCGGGTGCTGCCGGAATGGCTGCTCGCCCACCTGCGGACCATGGACATGGTGACCGCGGGCTTCATCATCCACAGCCGCGAGCGCCGGGCCGACACGTTCTGAACCCGGCCCCGTGGGCGGACCGCCCGGATCCGTGGAGGCGACCATGAGAGTCAGTACCCTCGGCGCCGCGACAGCGGCGCTGCTGGCGGTGGTGGTGGTGGCCCAGTCGCTGGCCGCCGAGGATCCCGGGCGGCTGCGGCGCAAGGCGCTGCGCTACATCGAGCCGCTGCCGGCGGCCATGCCGGGCGCGGAGAACGACACGCCCGTCCGCATCGAGCTGGGGCGCCGGCTGTTCCACGAGCCGCGACTGTCGGTCAACGACACCCAGTCCTGCAGCAGCTGCCACCGCCTCGACGGGGCGGCCGGTGTGGACAACCTGACCACCTCCCCCGGCGCCCGCGGGGAGTTCGGCACCCGCAACACGCCGACGGTGCTCAACGCCGGCTGGCAGATCGCCCAGTTCTGGGACGGTCGCGCGGCCGACCTGGCCGCGCAGGCCGGCCAGCCGATCCTCAATCCCGTCGAGATGGGCATGCCGGACGCGGCGGCGGTGGTGGACAAGCTGCGGACGCTGCCGGGCTATCCCGAGGCCTTCGCAGCGGCCTTTCCCGATGCGCCCGAACCCCTGACCTTCGCCAACCTGGGCGAGGCCATCGCCGCCTTCGAGCGCACCCTCGTCACCCGGGATCGCTTCGACGACTTTCTTGGCGGCGACGACGGCGCACTCGGCGAGCCGGAGCTGCGGGGGCTGAAACTGTTCGTGGGGCTGAACTGCGTCTCCTGCCACGACGGCCCGCTGGTGGGCGGCGGCCTGTTCGCCAACCTGGGCCAGTACGCGCCCTACCCGAACCAGGAGGACACCGGGCGGTTCGCAATCACCGGGAAGGAGGAGGACCGCTTCGCCTTCAAGGTGGCGCCGCTGCGCAACGTGGCCCTGACCGGGCCCTACTTCCACGACGGCGCGGTGGATTCGCTCACCGGGGCGGTGAAGGTGATGGCGCGCCTGCAGCACAACCGCGAGCTGACCGACGCGGAGGCCGCGGACATCGCCGCCTTCCTCGGCAGCCTCAGCGACAAGGCCCGCGCCGGCTCGGTCTCACGCAGTGAGGCGCATGTAGAGCAGCGGCAGCTCGCGGGGGAGATCCTCGGGGCGGCGGATGACGATGAATCCCGCCGGGCCGAACAGGTGGGGCAGGTAGTCGCCGGCCTCCCGGTCCACGGTCACGCAGAAGGGGAACAGCCCTGCCCGGCGCGCCTCGAGGATGGCCATGCGGGTGTCCTCGATGCCGTAGCGTCCCTCGTAGTGGTCGAGGTCGTTGGGCTTGCCGTCGGTGATCAGCAGCAGGAGCTGGCGGGAGGCGGCCTGGGCCGAGAGCAGGGTGGTGGCGTGGCGGATGGCCGCGCCCATGCGGGTGTAGTAGCCCGGCTTCACCGCCGCGAGGCGGCCCCGCACCCGCGGGCTGTAGGCCTCGTCGAAGC
Organism: Thioalbus denitrificans; assembly: GCF_003337735.1. Taxonomy (NCBI): domain Bacteria; kingdom Pseudomonadati; phylum Pseudomonadota; class Gammaproteobacteria; order Chromatiales; family Ectothiorhodospiraceae; genus Thioalbus; species Thioalbus denitrificans. The sequence goes on from NZ_QPJY01000001.1 coordinate 646,776, forward strand.
CCTTCAGGAGCTGGAAGCGCACGTGGCTGCGGTGGCGCGAGGAGAAGCCGTAGAGGGCGAAGCGGTCGCCGGTGGCGGACAGGGACTCGGCGAACAGGAACATGCTGTCGCGGATGACGTCGATGATGCGCGCCTCGTCGTTGACCGAGGCGTCGGTGGAGAGTGACAGGTCCGCCAGCAGCAGGCAGGCGAGATCCCGGGTGCCGCTGCGGAAGTCCCGGTAGAGCCCCAGTTCGGCGCTGACCCGGCCGTGGCGCTTCTCGGTCAGGAAGTGGAGATAGGCGTCCAGATCCACCTCGCTGCCCTCGGCCTGGCCGCGGTACCAGGTGCGCGCCGGGGCGAGCGCCTCGAACTGGGTGCGCAGCTTGCGGGCGGTGCGGGCCAGTGCCGGCGGCAGGTCGCAGGGCTGGGCGTCGCGGGCCTCCATCAGCTGCAGGCGGCAGTGATCGCGCAGCAGGGTCCGCCTGCGGTAGTCCCACTCCGGCAGCGGGATGCCCTCGCCCAGGGGCAGGTCGTCGTAGCCGGCCGCGGGCAGGTCCAGGTCGAAGCGCAGCCGGCTCGCCACGCTGCGGTTGTCGCGCGCGACGGTGAGCCGCTCCATGTCGTCCAGGGTCCGGGCCGCGTCACCGCTGTCGTCCTCCTCGGTGGTGCGGTCCACCTTCACGTACTCGGCCCAGCTGAAGATGTTCTCCATGCGGATGCCGAGCAGCCCGTCGCGGCCCTCCGGCGATTCGGTCACCTCGGCGCTGCGCCGCCGGTCCACCTCCCTCTCCGGCGCGGCCTCGCGCTCGGGATCGTCCGCGTCCCCGGTGTCGGGTCCCGGGGCGACGCTGTCGGCCAGGGGCGGGGAGGGGTGCAGCCACAGCGGCACCGGCTCGGGAAGCGCGGGCGCCAGCGGCAGTTCCGCCACCGCCCCCGGCTCCCGGAGGGCGGCGCGGAGGGCCTGTTCCTGGGCGGCCGCCTCCGGCGGCAGCGCGTCCGGCGCCGGGCGCAGGGGCAGGTGGGCCGCCACCAGCCGCCGGTAGCGGGGCTCCATGCCCGGGAACCGCGCCAGCGTCCGGCGGGTGAGCTCCTGGTTGCGGGGCAGCCAGGCGCGGGGCAGCGGCGCCCCGTCCTCGGCGGCGGCCAGGGCGGCGAGCCAGAGGTAGAGATCCCGGTTGAGGTCCCGGTCGGCGAACAGGGCGATGCGCTCCGGCAGGCGCAGGGTCTGCGCGTCCCGCCACGCCAGCGCCACCCGGCGCTGGCCGGAGGCGATGCGGGCGAGCCAGCCGCGGGTCGCGCCATAGGGGGTCTGCTCGGCCGTGGCCACCTCCAGCCCGCCGTCCCCGCCCAGGGCCCGGAACAGGATGCCCACCGTGCCCGTGACCTCCTCCAGGGAGACCGCGGCCTCGGCGTGTTCGCGGTCCGCGGCGCGGGTGATGAATCGGTGCCAGAGCTTGCCGACGAGCTCTTCCATCAGCGCTCCGGCTGCGGCCGGTCGGTATCGATGTGCGGCGGGCTCAGCCGGTCGTTGTCCGGCCGCGGCCGGAAGCATTCGGGCGGCACCCGGGGATCGCGGCCGAAGTCGCGGTCGGAGACATCCAGCGCGCAATGCTGGTCCACCCACTGCAGCAGGCTGCCGCGGGGAGAGGCCGCCTGCACCTGGTCGCAGGCCTCGATGCACTGGGCGCACTGGGTGCAGGTGAACATGTGGCGCTTGATGGTGCGCGGCTTCAGGCGCATGGGGCAGGTGTTCTCGCAGGCCTTGTCGCAGTCGGTGCAGGCGGAGACCCGCGAGCGGTCGAAGCCCACCACCATGGCGCGCTTGTTGCCCATCCAGACCAGGCTCTGGAACAGGCCGATGGCGCAGCCGAAGCGGCAGAAGAGGTGGCGGGCGAAGAGGAATTCCAGCGTCAGGACCAGGGTGGCGGCGGTGAGGAAGATGGCCTGGAAGCGGGTCAGCGAGCCACCCAGCAGGTTGCCGTAGACCTCCGCCGGATTCCACAGGTAGGTGAGCAGGGACAGGGCCCACAGGAAGGCGAATCCCGTTGCCGCCGGGAACACCGCCAGCCACCAGCGCCGGCGCGGGTGGATCACCCGGCCGTCGGGCTGTCGCTCGGGCAGTGGCCGGCGCTCCCACAGGGTGGGCTTGCCGGAGGCGCGGCGCATGAGGCTGTTGATGAGCTCCACCACCGAGAAGTGGGGACAGAGCCAGCCGCAGTAGAGGCGGCCGTAGCGCCAGGAGAGCCACACCCCCGTCCCCACCACCAGGGCGATGGGCAGAAAGCCGCGCAGGATGATGTTGACCGCCGCCTCGCCGGCGCCGATGCGCCCGTCGAGGAAGGGATCGAGGCCCAGGGTCCACTCCTGCCCGAGGAGGACGAAGTGCCCGACGCTGAGGTCGAGCCGGAACAGGTCCAGCGGCGGGGCGAGGACGAACAGGGCGAAGAAGCCCACCTGGGTCCAGGCGCGCAGAGTCTGTCTATTCATGATTCATGCCGGTCATGACAGCAGGTGGCCATGCCCACCAGCGGGTAGCGGTAGTGGCGGCCGGCCATCGCCCGGGCCAGCCCGATCATCCCCAGCACCACCAGGGTGGAGTGGCAGAGGGTGAAGTAGAGGATGACCACCAGCCAGGTATGGCCCGAGGCGTAGCCGCCGGTGATGATGATGAGCCCGTTGACCAGCACCAGCAGCAGGCCGGCCCAGACACTGGCCGACAGGGTCTGGCGCAGGTGGCAGGCGGCCAGCGGCGGGGCGTCGCGGTGGTGGCGCAGGTAGAGCCACAGCAGCACACCGAAGGCCAGCCCCGGCGCCAGCAGCAGGTTGGCCAGGTAGAGGGATTCGGCGGCCACGGCCAGCCCCTGGCCGGGCGCCGGGGCTTCGGCGGGCCGTTCCGGGAACTGTTCGCGCTCGTCGCTCATCGTTTTCTAGCGGCCGAAGCTCGCCAGCACCACCTCCATCAGCGCCTCCACCGCTTCGGGGTCGTCGGTGAGCGGCTCCACCAGGGCGGCCCGGCAGGCCTCCACGGGGTCGAAGCCGCTGCGGATGAGGGTGGCGGTATAGATCAGCAGCCGGGTGGAGGCGGACTCCTCCAGGTCGTGGTCCTTCAGCGCCCGCAGGGCGTTGGCCAGGTTGACCAGGGTCTGGGCCAGGTCCCGGTCGACGCCGGTCTCCCCCTCGATGACCTCCTGCTCCTGCCGCGCATCGGGGTAGCCGAAGCGCAGGGCCACGAAGCGCTGCCGCGTGCTCGGCTTCATGCCCTTCATCAGGTGCTGGTAGCCGGGGTTGTAGGAGACCACCAGCATGAACCCGGGCGGCGCCTCCAGCACCTCGCCGGTGCGCTCGATGGGCAGGATGCGGCGGTCGTCGGAGAGGGGATGGAGCACCACGGTAGTGTCCTTGCGCGCCTCCACCACCTCGTCCAGGTAGCAGATGGCCCCTTCGCGCACGGCGCGGGTGAGGGGGCCGTCGCTCCAGTAGGTGACCCCGTCGCCGATGAGGTGGCGGCCCACCAGGTCGGCGGCGGTGAGATCGTCGTGGCAGGCCACGGTGTACAGGGGGCGGCCCAGGCGGGCGGCCATGTAGCTCACGAAGCGGGTCTTGCCGCAGCCGGTCGGGCCCTTGAGCAGTACCGGCAGCTGATGGCGGGCGGCGTGCTCGAACAGCGCCACCTCGTTGCCCTGGGGCAGGTAGAAGGGCAGCTCGCCCGCGGCTTCGTGCAGGGGTTCGGCGTTGGCAGTCATCGTTCGCTCTCCGTCAGCCCGGCGCCCGTCATTGCAGGCCCAGCAGGTAGGCCCCGGCGATGGAGGCGCCCACCGCCGCGAGCCAGAGGAACAGCACCACCCGCCAGAACAGGCGCACGCGGCGCAGGCCCATGAACCAGTCCACCACCAGCTGTCCCTTCACCAGGGTGGTGAGGAGGACGAAGCCCACCGCGGTCAGCCCGCCCAGGTGCAGCTCGCCCACCGTGTAGGTGACCCCCGTCAGCGCCACGAGCACCAGCCACACGGCGGTGCAGGGGCGGATGAGCCGGGTTTGCGCTGTCGTTGTCGTCATCTTCGCTTACCTGATTACATAGACCAGGGGGAACAGGATGATCCAGACCAGGTCCACCATGTGCCAGTAGGAGGCCCCGGTTTCCACCCCGGTGTGATCGTCACGGCTGTAGCCGCCCTGGTGCGCCTTCACCATCACCACCGCCAGGATGACCATGCCGAGGATTACGTGCATGAAGTGAAAGAAGGTCAGCGACAGGTAGAACATGTAGAAGGTGTTGGTGCTCAGCGTGATGCCCTCGGAGAACTTGGCGTAGAACTCGAAGCTCTTGATGCCGAGGAAGACGAAGCCGAGCAGGACCGCCGCACCGAGCCAGCGGGCGCAGAGGCGGTTGCGGTTCTCGCGGATGGCCGCCACCGCGCGCACCACGAAGTAGCTGCTGGTGATGAGCACCAGGGTGTTGATGGCGCCGGAGGTGCGGTCGAGCAGCAGCTGGGAGGTGTTGAACAGCTCCACGTGGCCGCTGCGGGCGAAGGCGTAGGCGATGAAGAAAATGCCGAACACCAGCAGCTCGGCGAGGATGAAGATCCAGATGGCGAAGTCACCCGGCAGTCCCTCCCGCTCCCGGACCGGCCGGGCCGGTGCCTCCAGCTCCATGAGATTCGCGTTCATTTAGTTGATTGAAATGCTCGGGTAGTTCGGTAAACAAAAGGGGGGAGCGTCGCCGCTCCCCCCCGGGAGCGGCCGTCAGGCCGCGGTGGCGTGTTCCCTCGGCTTCACGAAGTAGCTCCAGACGTAGAGCATCAGTCCCACGAAGAAGACCAGCCCCGCCACCTCGCGCATCCAGTAGAACAGGGCGATCTGATCCTGGGCCGCCATGAACGACATGGGCGTGTCCGAGGCCCGCTGCAGCCATATCTGCAGGATGCCGGCGGCGGTCAGGAACAGGGTGATGAACACGATGGAGACGGTCATCAGCCAGAACGACCACATCTCCAGCACCTGGGACCGCCCGTGATTCGCCGGCGCGTTGTGGCGCAGGTAGGGCATGGCGTAGGAGATCATGGTCAGCACGATGAGCACGTAGGCGCCGTAGAAGGCCATGTGGCCGTGGGCGGCGGTGATCTGGGTGCCGTGGGTGTAGTAGTTCACCGGGGCGAGGGTGTGGAGGAAGCCCCACACGCCCGCGCCGAGGAACGCCATCACGGCGGTGCCCAGGGCCCACAGGACGGCGGCCTTGTTGGGATGCTCACGCCGGCGCCGGTTCACCATGTTGAAGGCGAACACCGTCATCATGAAGAAGGGAATCGGCTCCAGGGCGGAGAAGATGGAGCCCCACCACTGCCAGTACTCGGGGGTACCGATCCAGAAGTAGTGGTGACCCGTGCCGACGATGCCTGTGATGAGGGTCATGGCGATGATGACGTAGAGCCACTTCTCGATGATCTCGCGGTCCACGCCGGTGACCTTGATGAGCACGAAGGCGAGGATGGCGCCGAGAATCAGCTCCCACACGCCCTCGACCCACAGATGCACCACCCACCACCAGTAGAACTTGTCGAGCACCAGGTTGGTCGGGTTGTAGAACGAGAACAGGAAGAACACCGCCAGGCCCACCAGGCCGGTGAGCAGCACGATGCTGACCACGGTCTTGCGGCCGGTGAGGATGGTCATCCCGATGTTGAACAGGAACGCCAGGGCCACCACCACGATGCCCAGCTTGGTGATGGTGGGCTGCTCCAGGAACTCGCGTCCCATGGTGGGCAGCAGGTCGTTGCCGGTCAGCTCGGCCAGCGCGGCGTAGGGAACCGCCAGGTAGCCGACGATGGTGAGCGCGCCGGCCACCAGGAAGATCCAGAACATGGCGAGCGCCAGCTTGGGGCTGAACAGCTCCCGTTCCGACTCTTCCGGAACCAGGTAGTAGGCGGCGCCCATGAAGCCGAACAGCAGCCAGACGATGAGCAGGTTGGTGTGGACCATGCGGGCCACGTTGAAGGGGATGGCGGGGAAGAGGAAATCCCCCACCACGTACTGCAGGCCCATGATCAGCCCGAACAGGATCTGCCCCACGAACAGCCCGATGGCTGCGTAGAAGTAGGGCTTGGCGACAGCCTGAGACTTGAATTGCATCTTGTTTTCCTCCCTTGGCTACTCGTCAGCCCTCGATGTTCGGCGGCCAGTTCCGCGCCGTCTTGATTTCACCGGAATACTTGAAGAAGGCCACCAGGGCGTCCAGCTCCTCCTCGGTGAGGTGGAAGTTGGGCATCTGGCGGCGCCCCTCCGCCTTGGTGGGCATGGCGGCGATCCAGGCCTTGATGAAGTCGGGACCGCGCCGCTCATAGACATTGCCGAGCTCCGGGGCGAAATAGGCCCCCTCGCCCAGCAGCGTATGGCAGCCGATGCAGTCGTTCTCCTCCCACACCTTCTTGCCCAGCGCGACCTGGGGCGTGATCGCGCCCCGGTTGTCGCGATCCGGCAACGCGCTGTTGGTATCGAAAGTCAGGGCCAGAAACAGGAGGAAGAAAAAGACCGATCCTCCCAGGTAGATGTTTCTGGCCATGGACTTGGTAAAAGTCTCACTCATGGCAGAACCCCCCGTATTGGACTTTGTGCATACTTGGACGCAATGGACCACAGCGTCTTGAATCATCCGCAATCCCCCCCGGCGGGCCTTGACCTATGTCAACCCAGTATTTTCCTAAGATTTGCAGGGTATAGGGGCGCCGGGCGGATGGCGGCGCCGACCACGGACCTGCCTGGAGCGAGTGAGCCATGAGAAGCCGTTTTGCGATTTTCCCGTCCCTGCTGCTGGCGCTGGTCGCCACAGCGGCCCACGCCGCCGCGGTGCTGCCCGCGCCGCCGCCGGAGCTGGCGCGCTGGTACAAGCCGCAGAACGAGCGCCAGGTGTGGCTGCACAACATGTTCCAGCTGCGCCGCACGCTGCAGGCCGTGGAGATGTACCTGGACGCGGGAGACCGGCAGCGGGCGCTGGCGTGGGCGGAGCGGTTCCGCGAGCACTACGGGGCCGTCGCGGAGATGGTGCCGGCCTGGTCGGAGGAGATCGACGGGGAGGCCGTCGAGCGCCTGGTGGCCGCGCTGGGGCCGGCCGGGACCGGGAGCGCCGGGCACGAGCTGCGGCGCATCCGCCTGACCTGCAAATCGTGTCACGGCGACTACCGGGCGGTGGTGGCGGCGCTCTACCGCGCGCCCGATTACGGGTCGATCACCGTCGCGGGTGAAGGGGAGGAGGCGTCGCAGACCCTGGCGGAGGCGATGGAGTCGCTCAGCCACGAGGTCAACGGTGTGCTCATCGCCCTGCAGGACGAACGCCCCGCCGCGGCCGCAGGACACGCCGCCGCGCTGGAGCGCGGGCTGGAGCGGATCCGGCCCAGCTGCGCTTCATGCCACCGCGACGCGCCGCCGGTGGAGCGGATCCTGGGCGCGGCGACGGAGGAGGCGCTGCGGATGCTGCGCGAGGCCATCGCGGCGGGCGATCAGCGCGCGGCCGGGCGCCAGGTGGCCGAGGTGGCGGTGACGGTCTGTGCGCGCTGCCACGGCGTGCACCGCACCCTGGGGGATCTGCGCCGGGTGATCGACGCCGCGCTGGAGTGAGCGCGGCTCAGCGCGGCAGCCACAGTGCGATGAGGATGCAGGCGATTGCCAGCAGCGCGACCCAGAGGGCGAAGCGGCGCTGCGCCCCGGGGCGCCAGCCCCGCTGCCGGAAATGGGATGGCGCGCCGCAGGCCGGGCAGTGCGGGAGCTCCCCGGAGAAGCGCTCGCCGCAGTAGATGCAGTTGACTCGGCTCATGCTGAGTTGGTTTCCCCGCCCCTCACCGCACGCCCTTGCCGTTCAGGAACGGCCCGTAGCGCTGATCGGTGCCGTTGATGTGGTTGAGCAGCCACTCCTTCAGGAACCGGGCCAGGGGCTCGAGGGCCTCCTCGCCCTCCGCGTGGTAGCGGGTGACCATGCCGTTCACCTTGTCGATCATGTCGCGGTGCTCGCGCTGGTGCGCCTCGAGATCCGGGTAGCCGTTGTCGCGCATCAGCGCCTCTTCCCGGCCGAAATGGGTCCGGGTGTAGTCCACCAGCTCATCCAGCGCCTCGTGGATGAACTCCTCCCCGGTCTGGTAGTGGATGGCGGTCTGCAGGTTGTTGATGAGCCGCAGCAGTTTCTTGTGATCCGCGTCCAGGGCCGCCACGCCCACGCTGTAGCTCTCGTGCCAGCTCACGAAGCGCCGCTTCACCAGCAGGCGGTGGATGAAGGGGATGGCCGCGAGCAGTAACAGCGCGGTCCAGGCCAGGGGACTGGCGGGTCCGGAGAGGAAGCCGATGGCGGTGAGCACGATCAGCGCCAGGATCAGGATGGCCAGACCGAACATGGACAGGGTTTTTGACATGGCGGTTCTCTCCGGTGACTGGTGGATGCGCTCCCCGTTGACGGGTGCGCGCCCGGGCCGGGTGGCGGCGTCGTGCCCGGCCGGGCACGCGACGGGGCGGATGTTCACATTTGTTCACATTCCTGCCGGACGGGGTGGTACGCGCCTCATCCCCTGCCCCCGCAAACCCCTGCCGTCCCGGTAGCCGGAGCTATCGCGGACGACCTGTGCATACCTTGTCCCGGAATGCGCCCACAGGTGGTTGACCTATGTCAAGGCCCGGGTCTGGTATCGCCGTTATCAAATGTCCTTGACGTTCTCGGAGAAAGCTGTTCCAGCGACGAGCAGACAGCGTGGAGGGTTTTTTCGGTGGACTCCAGGGGGGGCGCGCAACGGTGCAATCCTCCTGCAGAACGAGCACCGGCCGGGTGTCGGCCATCAGTGTGCAGACACCCTGGGTGCTGGTGGTCACAGTGTATGACTGCAGCAAGGGGGGTAACATGAAAACAATGAAGTTGGGCATGACCGCGTTGAGTCTGGCCGTCGGGCTGGGCCTCGGCGGCGTTGCGATGCAGGCCGGTGCCGCGGATGCACCCACGCTTTCCAAGGACGATTTCGAAAAGGCGAAGACACTCTACTTCCAGCGTTGCGCCGGTTGTCATGGCGTGCTTCGCAAGGGCGCCACCGGCAAGAACCTGGAGCCCGAAAACACCATGAAGCTCGGCCAGGACCGACTCGAGCGCATCATCACCCTCGGCACCGAGGGCGGCATGAACAACTTCGACGACATCATGCCGAAGGAGGACATCAGCCTCCTCGCCACCTACATCCAGATGGATCCGCCGAAGCCGCCGGAGATGTCCCTGGCCCTGATGAAGGAGCGGACCAAGGTCTACGTGGACCCGAAGGACTATCCCGCCAAGCCGCTGCATGACCGCAACTGGGAGAACTTCTTCCTGGTCATCGAGCGCGACGTGGGCAAGGTTGCGGTGGTGGACGGCGACAAGCACGAGATCGTCGCCCACATCGACACCGGCTACGCCGTGCACGTGATCAAGGCCCTGGAGCACTCCACGGTCTCCAAGGCCGAGAACCCGGGCCGGTTCTGGTACACCATGGGCCGCGACGGCAAGCTCAACAAGATCGATCTGTGGCAGACCCCGGACAAGATGCTGGTCGCGGAGACCCAGATCGCCTATGACGCCCGCGACGTGGCCATCTCCGGCGACGGCAAATACGTGGTGGGCGGCGCCTACTGGCCGCCGCATTTCGTGATTGTCGACGCCATGACCATGGAGCCGCTGAAGGTGGTCTCCTCCCGCGGGGTGAACGTGGATGGCGACTACGTGGAGGAGTCCCGCGTCGCCGCGGTCTACGACACGCCCAACGAGACCTCCTGGCTGGTCTCGATGAAGGAGCTGGGCCAGATGTGGCAGGTGGACTACAGCGACATCGACAACCTGCGCATCGAGAAGATCGACTCGGCCAAGTTCCTCCACGACGGTTTCTTCGATCCCACCGGCCGCTACTTCCAGATCGCCGCCAACGCCTCCAACAAGATGGTGGTGGTGGACACCAAGGAGCGCAAGCTCGAGGCCATGATCGACGTGGGCAAGCTGCCCCATCCCGGCCCCGGCGCCAACTGGAACGATCCGAAATGCGGTCCCGTCGGCGGCACCACCCACCTGGGCGAGGGCACCGTGACCGTGTGGGGCAACGATCCGGCCGGCCATCCCGACCAGGCCTGGAAGGTCTGCTACACGGTGGAGACCGACGGCCCCGGCCTGTTCATCCGCACCCATCCCAACAGCCAGTACGTCTGGGCGGACCAGACCAAGCATCCCGAGCCCGAGGTGCAGCAGACGATCCAGGTGTTCGACAAGGACACCCACGAAATCGTCAAGAGCATCCGCATCACCGACAAGCCCGGCTACGCCGCGGTGCATACGGAGTTCAACGCCGACGGGACCGAGGTCTGGGTGTCGGTCTGGAACCGCAAGGACAGCAAGGAGCCCAATGGCGAGATCGTCATCTTCGATGCCAAGACCCTGGAGGAGAAGGGGCGCATCAAGGGCTTCTACGCACCTACCGGCAAGTTCAACGTCCACAACCGCGTGGAACACGTCACCTGAGGATGCGCATGCGGTCTGAGTCGTAGTTGAGCCAGGGCGGGCATGGCAACGGTAATCATGCCCGCCCTTTTTTCAAGGGACTGTGCACGCGGTACGTTGGGGGGCAACGATGGGCGAACCGTCAACCAAGCGGGGACTCTGGTCACGCAGGACACTCTTCGGTGCGACGCTCGGCGCCGCCCTGGTGTTCATGATCCTGGGTGTGATCTTCTGGGGCGGCTTCAACACCGCCATGGAGGCCACCAACAACATGGAATTCTGCATCTCCTGTCACGAGATGGAGGAGAACGTCTACCAGGAGTACCGGGGAACGGTGCACGACGCCAACCGCAGCGGCGTGCGCGCCGGTTGTCCCGACTGCCATGTGCCGCGGCCCTGGATCCACAAGGTGGTGCGCAAGATCCAGGCGAGCAACGAGATCTACCACAAGATCATGGGAACGGTCTCCACCCCGGAGAAGTTCGCGGCGAACCGGTTGACCATGGCCAAGCGGGTCTGGGCGGCGATGAAGAAGACCGACTCGCGCGAGTGCCGCAACTGCCACGACATCACCGCCATGAACCCGGTGAACCAGAAGCCCCGGGCGCGGCAGCAGCACCTCAACGCCATGGAGCGCGGCCAGACCTGCATCGACTGCCACAAGGGCATCGCCCACAAGCCGGTGCATACCCAGCTCACCGACGCCGAGCTGGAGGCGCTGGAAAAACCCAACCCCGATTTCATCCGCCCGATCCCGACGAGCTATACCGCCGGCCTCGAGCGGGTCGAGGCCGCCGAGGCCGAGGCGAAGGCCAAGGCGCAGGAGGCCCGCCAGCGCGAGCGCGAGGCCCAGGCGGCCATGAAGGCCGAGCAGGAGGCGCGCATGGCCGCCGCGGTCGCCGCGGCCATCGAGGCCTACAAGGCCGGCCAGGCGGGAGCCGCGGTGGCGGCGCCGGCCGCTGCCGCGGCGGCCGACGGCGGCTTCGGCATCGACTGGAGCGACGTGCCCGGCCGCGAGGTGGTGCTGTTCTACCCGGGGCAGTCGTCGATGGAGTGGATCCTGAACGGCCGGGATCACAGCGGCAAGCGCGCCTTCGAGGCGGGCGATCGCTGCTTCGACTGCCACGACAAGGAGGCGGCGGACATCGGCCGCAAGATTGTCACCGGCGAGAAGCTGGAGCCGCAGCCCATCGAGGGCAAGCGCGGCAGCATCCCGGTGACGGTGCAGGCGGCCCACGACGCCGAGAACCTCTACCTGCGCTTCCAGTGGGAGGACACCCCGCATGTGCCGGTGCCCTTCGTCGAGGGCGGCAAGATGGACCCGGAGAACCCGGTGAAGCTGGCGCTGATGCTCGCCACCGACGAGGTGGAGTACGCCGACCGGGCCGGCTGCTGGGGCACCTGCCACCACGACCTGCGCAGCATGCCGGACGAGGCGAGCCCGGAGGCCACCAAGTACCTGACCGAGAGCCGCACGGAGATCGAGATCCGGGGCCGAGGCGACAAGCCCCGCGGCGGCTGGGACAAGCGCAAGGGCGAGGCGGAGATGGCCGCCGAACTGGAGGCGGGCCACTTCATGGACCTGCTGCGGTTCAAGTCCGGGGCCGGCGCGGCCGAGGACGGCCACGTGCTGGCGGACCGGGTGATGGAGGGTGGCCAGGGCACGGCGATGAGCGGGCGGCTGGAGAACGGCGTGTGGACGGTGACGGTGAAGCGCAAGCTGGCCACCGGCGCGCCGGGCGACGTGGCGCTGGAGCCGGGCAGGCTCTACAACATCGGCTTCGCCATCCATGATGATTACAGCGCCGCCCGCTGGCACCACGTGTCGGTGGGCTACAAGCTGGGGTTCGACAACCCCGACGCCGAGATCAATGCCGTGCAGCGCGAGGCCCGGGCGATGGCGGCCCCGGCGCCCGTGGCTGCGGCGGCACCCGCCACGGCGGCACCCGCGGCGGTGGGGGGTGACGTGGCCGCCGGCGTCGACTGGTCGAAGGCCGGCGAGCGCGAGGTGGTGCTGTTCTACCCGGGGCAGTCGTCGATGGAGTGGATCCTGAACGGCCGGGATCACAGCGGCAAGCGCGCCTTCGAGGCGGGCGATCGCTGCTTCGACTGCCACGACAAGGAGGCGGCGGACATCGGCCGCAAGATCGTCACCGGCGAGAAGCTGGAGCCGCAGCCCATCGAGGGCAAGCGCGGCAGCATCCCGGTGACGGTGCAGGCGGCCCACGACGCCGAGAACCTCTACCTGCGCTTCCAGTGGGAGGACACCCCGCATGTGCCGGTGCCCTTCGTCGAGGGCGGCAAGATGGACCCGGAGAACCCGGTGAAGCTGGCGCTGATGCTCGCCACCGACGAGGTGGAGTACGCCGACCGGGCCGGCTGCTGGGGCACCTGCCACCACGACCTGCGCAGCATGCCGGACGAGGCGAGCCCGGAGGCCACCAAGTACCTGACCGAGAGCCGCACGGAGATCGAGATCCGGGGCCGAGGCGACAAGCCCCGCGGCGGCTGGGACAAGCGCAAGGGCGAGGCGGAGATGGCCGCCGAACTGGAGGCGGGCCACTTCATGGACCTGCTGCGGTTCAAGTCCGGGGCCGGCGCGGCCGAGGACGGCCACGTGCTGGCGGACCGGGTGATGGAGGGTGGCCAGGGCACGGCGATGAGCGGGCGGCTGGAGAACGGCGTGTGGACGGTGACGGTGAAGCGCAAGCTGGCCACCGGCGCGCCGGGCGACGTGGCGCTGGAGCCGGGCAGGCTCTACAACATCGGCTTCGCCATCCATGATGATTACAGCGCCGCCCGCTGGCACCACGTGTCGGTGGGCTACAAGCTGGGG